>CAMYCX010000105.1 GCA_947254705.1 uncultured Veillonellaceae bacterium | reverse complement strand
ATTCTGAGTGGGGGAGCTTTGTGGCGCTTCTTTTTTAGGAGGAAAAATGAATAAAATTTATAAGTTGATTTGGAGTAAGACGAAAAACTGCTTGGTCGTTGCGTCTGAGCTGGCGAAAGGATACGGGAAAAATAAATCCCGCATCAAAAACAGCCTGCTTGCCGCTTTTGTCATGTCTGCACTTTTGGCGGGAGGCGTGGCAGATGTACAGGCGCTGACACAACAGGAAAAAGAGGAAGTCAAGAACGAAGTCGCCAAATATTTGCTTGATAAGATTGCCCACGGCGGAGAAATCCCCGGTGTGGACGCGACGCGCGGGCCCACGAATTTTCCTGATGCCATTGCGAATCGTATTTTCTACTATTCTGACATTTCGAATAAAATCGGCGAGAAGCTGAAAAATGACGGACTGACGCTCCGGTATTTTGGCGTACGTCCCGATTATTATGAACCGTCCCGCGATTATTTGGAACGCTATGCCAACAAAGACTGGACCAACGTCGATAACGACGGGGCATTCGGTGCGCACTCCATGGCGCTCGGCTATCGTGCCTTCTCGGAAGCTAAGCACGGCGTTGCCATCGGACGTTCTGCTTTGGCAGGAGGATCCTTGTGGAAGGGCGATTACGGCGGTGACGGCGGCGTTGCCATCGGCAACCATGCCTGGGCACTGGGCGATAAGTCGGTCTCCGTCGGGAACGACGCGCGTGCCGTTCATAAAGGCATTGCCATCGGGATTCAAGCCGAAGCGGGCTTGGACGAAGATGATAACACCACAGACTGGTCTACCACTCCCGACTTTACACCGAAACCGGGCAAATCGATTCAGTATGACCCGAAAACGAAACTGCCCTACGTGACCAGTGACCTCACAGAAAGGTACGGTGCGATTGCCATCGGTACGGATGCCAAAGCACATGGCCGTCATTCCACCGCCATCGGTACGGGCTCGAAGGCGAAGGGACACTATGCCTGGAGTTTCGGGTTCGGCTCGGAAGCATCGGCGATGGAATCCATTGCCTTCGGTAATAACGCAGCTGCTAAAGGACTCGGTGCGATTGCCATCGGCAGTGACCACGAATCTCCGACCGGCGGAGCGCAAGCGTACAGTGCCAACACGATTGCCATCGGTCGCGGAGCGAAAGCCGGCCATGAAAATGACACGGCAACGGAGTACAACAGCATTGCTATCGGTCCCGGTGCACAAGCATATTCCGGTTCGAGCGAGAAAGTTAAAAACTCTACCGCGCTCGGTGCCGGTGCATACGCATCAAAATCGGGGGTAACGGCAGTCGGCGCGTCCGCGGTCAGCGTCAGCGCCAACTCGACGGTAGTGGGGTATAAAGCCGTTGCGGCATCCGACAACTCCGTCGTGCTCGGTGCCAACACCAGATCAGATATCGATGGCGGCGTGGCGTTGGGCAGTGACTCCAACGTAGGCTCTTATGCCTCTCCGAGTTATGGCAAAGCGGGTAAAGTCGGTTATGATCCGTTGGGAACCGATGCGAACGGAACTTCCACGTGGAAATCCACAAAAGCGGCGGTTTCTGTCGGTAATCAGCAAAAGGACATTACCCGACAGATTATCAATGTCGCTGCCGGTTCGGACAACACCGATGCGGTCAACGTGGCGCAGCTGAAAAGTCTCGGGCGCAAAGCATGGAAAGACCTTGCTGAGGCGAAGGATCAGCTGGGGGCGAGAATTGCTGACAATACCACAAGTATTACCGCTCTTTCCGGGAAAGTACGCACAAACACGCAAGATATCGGTCGTCTTAAGACAGATGTACAAACAAATGATACAAGAATCAGATATTTATATGACAATATGCCTTTCATGCACTATGTTTCCGTTAACGAAGGAAATACCAATAAAACGACGGATAATCGCAAGAATGACGGAGCAAAAGCAGTAGGGTCTATCGCGATCGGCGTCAATACACACGCTTACGGAGAAGATGCCGTTACTTTAGGCTACAATTCTTTCGGTAGAGGACAGGGCAGTGTCATCATCGGTGAAACCTCGGAACACTCCAACGGTGCAAGTAAGGTGAAAAACGGGCAATTTGATCAAAGTATCATTGTGGGCAGTCAGAACGAAGTCTATGCTCGGGAAAAAGACTTGGGCGGACGAGAAGATACTATTTTGGGAAGTAAGAATAGTATTACAGAATCTCACGGCACCTTTGTCCGCGGTGTAGGTAATACGGTATATGATGCGTACAATGATGAAGTCATGACCGCGGCCGAAAAGGAAAAACTGGAAGCCTATTTGCGTCAAGATGAGGATGCGGAAGGTCCGATTGGTCTCTTTGAAAAAGAAAGAAGCCATGTCACTGTCGACGGTGACGGTAACTCGGTAGCAGGTGCAATCTATACCCGTGTTTCCGGCGTGAGCAACGACCTTTCCAATACAGAAGGCAAGTCCAGATTGTCCTACAATATCATTACAGGCAACAGAAATACATTGACTGATTCCAGTCATAACCTCATCATGGGCGACAACCACGAGTTGGAAAATGTGAACGGAAATATCATTATCGGCTCGTTGAAAACAA
>CAMYCX010000104.1 GCA_947254705.1 uncultured Veillonellaceae bacterium | reverse complement strand
AAATGGTGCCTCAGGGCAGAATCGAACTGCCGACACGAGGATTTTCAGTCCTCTGCTCTACCGACTGAGCTACCGAGGCATACATTCATTACCGAAAGAAGTGGCGACCCGGATCGGATTTGAACCGACGATCTCCGCCGTGACAGGGCGGCATGTTAACCGCTACACCACCGGGCCGCAATTGTTACTATCATAGTATAGTCATTTTATCGTGTTATGTCAAGAGAGCCGTTAGGCACGGACTTTATCCTTCTGTAGGAAAGGTCTCCAAAATCCAGGATGGAGCATAACCAACAATGTAAATAACTCCAAACGTCCCAGCAGCATATCAATAACAAACACACCTTTTGCAAAAGGGTGCACCATCGCAAATGAGTTAGTCGGTCCGAGTTCATCAAATCCCAAACCCACATTTCCTAAAATCCCAGCAACAGAAGTCAGTGCAAGCCCAGTCTCTGCACCTGTCATCGATACCAGCATAACAGATGTAAAGTAGACAAATAAGTACATTGCAAAAAAGAGCAACGTGCCGTTAATCTCTTTTGTTGACACTGCCTTTCCATTATGCTTAACCGCTTTAATCATCCCCGGATGGACCAGCTGTTGCAAATAAATCCATGTCGCTTTCGCAATTAAAATGTATCGAACAACCTTTATCCCCCCCGTTGTAGATCCCGAGCATCCCCCGATAAACATGGCAACATATAAAATCACTTTGGCAAAAGGCGGCCATAAATCATAGTCCGCGACAGCAAAACCGGATCCGGTCTGAATCGATGTCATTGTAAACAGCACTGCAATCCACTCTCGCATACCACTATCGAAATCCGATAAAGATAAGGCCAGAAAAATACCCGATGCACCGACAAGAAGAAGTAATAAATAGACACGAAATTCAAGATCTTTACAAATGATTTTAAAACCTTTTTTCCAGACCAAATAATAAAGTCCGAAGTTCCCCCCTGCAATAACCATAAACAAAATCATTGCCAGTTGAACGCCATAGCTCTCCGCATACAGAAATGCACCATCTGCTGCCGGTGTGAATCCGCCCGTTGGAATAATTGACATCCCGTAATTTAATGCATCGAAAGGTGTCATCCCGACGGCCCATAATATGAAAACCAAAAATAGGGATAATAACACATAAATTTTGCAAAGTGTTTTCGCATATTCACGAATTCTAGGCATAACCTGTCCATAACCATTAACAGCTGCTTCTGCATGAAACAGATGGGCTGCTTCCATTCCCAAGTTTTTTAGAAATGCCACCATCAAAATAATGATCCCCATGCCGCCAAACCAATGTGTCATTGCACGATAGAGCACTAGTGAACGCGGCATGGAATCAAGTGCAAAAATAACGGTTGCTCCAGTTGCCGTAAACCCCGAGGTAGACTCAAAAAGAGCATCGATAAATTGAGGCAGATATCCTCCCAGATAGTAGGGCAATGCGCCAAAAAACGAGGCGAAAATCCATGCAAAAGAAACAATCATGAACCCTTGGCCGAGACTGATGGATACGCCTTCTTTCCCGCATTTTTTTAAGCCGAAACCAAAACATAACGCTAACACCGCTGTTTCTAACAGTGACCAGACCCATTCATCGATAATTGCCCCATAAAAAAACGGAACAATCATACCGACCGAAAACAGAATCACAATTTGTCCGAGAAAGTGACAAACGACCCTCAACTTGTTATTCATATTACCCTTTCATAAACTCCAACACTGCATCACGGTCTTCCGGCAGTGTGAAAATGACAATCCGATCGCCCTCTTGGCAGACTGTCGCTCCGTTTGGGACAATCGTCTCCTCCCCACGAACAACTGCTCCCAACAAGCTGGATCCGGGAATGTTGACCTGGGATAACATACGACCGACCAATGGGTTTTTTATGCTCAGCTCCAACTCTAATGCCTCCGCTTTAGAATTTTCAAAACTGCTGACTGTAAGCAACTCTCCCTTGCGAATTTGCCGTAAAATTTCTGTCGAAGTAACCAAGCGCGGTGAAAACACAACATCTACTCCGACTTGTTCCATCAGAGGAATATACTCCGGACGCCCTACACGTACAAATGCCTTTGCTACACCGAAATGTTTTGCCATTAGTGCCACCAGTAAATTCAGTTTATCATCATCTGTTAAACAAACAATGACATCACTATCTTCAATCTCTTCGCTGCGCAGCAAATCAACGTCTGTTCCATCACCATGAATGACAATTGTTTTCTCAACAATCTCCGCCAATCTTTCACAGCGTTCCAAATCTTTGTCGATTACCTTAACATGATAATTTTCATTTTCCAAGAGAACCGCTAAGTTTCGCCCAATCAAGCCGGCCCCCACTAACAAAATATTTTGTGTTTCATGTGTCCTGTTTTGTGTTGTTAGATTTGTTTCAATCTCTTGTATTGAAGCAGATGCCCCCAAGAAAACAATATTATCCAGCGGCAAAATCAAATCATCCCCATTCGGGATAATCATTCTTCCGTGACGCAAAATTCCGACCACCAATATTTTTTCCGGCAGATCCAAGTCACGAATTTTACGATTCAGCAAGGATTGATTGTCCTGCGCTTTAATTTCAA
>CAMYCX010000103.1 GCA_947254705.1 uncultured Veillonellaceae bacterium | reverse complement strand
GTACGGAAGATACCGACGCGGTGAATGTGGCACAACTGAAAGTCGTCAATACCAAAGTTGAAAAGAACAAGACGGATATTTCAAAAATTAACCAAACCATCATCGGTCTGGAAAACAATATCCAAAAAGCCGGCGTGCATTACTTCGCGGTCAACAGTGATGAGGATTACACGGGTTCAAACTATAAGGGTGACGGGGCAAGCGGCAGGAACTCAATGGCAATCGGGGCGAAGACAAAGTCTTACGGAAATCAATCGATTGCCATCGGGTACGATACACAGGCAGGGGGAGATTACGCGGTGAGGCTCGGAGCGGGCGGCAGTGCGGGTCATTCTTCGACATCGGTCGGCTATAAGGCGGACGGCGGATTATTCGGCACGGCGCTGGGTTATCAGGCGAAAGTGCTGAACAGTGGGGTGGCACTCGGTAAGGAAGCACTGGCAAACGGATGGGGGACTATCGCCATCGGCGTGGAAGCGAAAGTTGCACAATCTGACAAGAATAACCGTGCGATTGCCATCGGGTATCAGGCCAGCCTCCCCGGAGTAGCACAGGACTCGATTGTCATAGGCAGTCAATCTGCCGTAGAACCGCATGGCAGCAGAAATACGATTGTAGGCTCAAATTCCAAAATACTCAACAGCGGTGATGCGGTCATCGTCGGTGCATCTGCACTGGTTAAAGGCCAGGGAGGTGTTGCACTCGGCTTTGGCTCGGAAGCAAGAGGCTCGCATACTGTGGCACTGGGAGACAATTCCCTTTCTACTCGTAGCGGAATGCCATTCGGATATGACCCGCTCGGGCGTAATGAAAAGTGGCGAAGTCAATATGATATTGCCGAAAGCATGGGTATGGGCAGTGACTATACGGCCGCATGGAGTGAAGTCGAGGCGGCACAGAAGGCAAACCAGCAGTCCAATACGGAAGAAACAAAAAAAGCATTGGAAAAGGCGAATGCCAAGTTCGATAAAACTTACAACACATGGATGCAGACTTCCGGTGCCGTTTCTATCGGTAATGAAGAAAAAGGAATTACCCGCCAGCTGACCGGACTTGCGGCAGGTACGTTTGACACCGACGCAGTCAACGTGGCACAGCTGAAAGCACTCGCTACGGCTCCGATGGGATTTGATGTCGGCGGAAAAGTTGAAAACAATGTATACACGCCGGGTGCGAAAAACTGGACAATGCCGCTGAACGGACTCCGTATGAGCTTCGGTGACAATTTGCTTGCAGAAGAAGTCACTGATAAAGACGGTAAAAAATATACACTCGTTAAAATGAACGACGAAATCACCATCGGAAAAGCAGGACAAGACGGCAAAGACGGAAAAATCGGCATTAACGGGAAAGACGGGAAATCCGCAGACATTACTGTCGGCAAAGGGGAAGATGGTGTTGACGGTGCAAACGGGCAAGACGGAATTACCCGTATTATCTACACGGAGAAAGATGGACAGAACACCAAAATCCACGAAGTGGCCACCTTGGACGACGGACTGAAATTCAAAGGCGATAACGATGACGTTGTCATCCGCAAACTGAATACCCAACTGGACATCAAAGGCGGTGCGAAAGCAGACGATCTTTCTAATGGTAATATCGGCGTGGTAGGGAAAGCCGGGGACAACGGCGGCATGGAAGTCAAACTCTCCAAGAAACTCAAAGGTCTCACCAGCGCGGAATTTGTAGACGGAGATAATATCACCAACATCACCGGCGGAAACATTTCCATCACGAAGAAAGTGGACGGTAATAAGACAACCAAGAATATTGACCTTTGGGATTTAAGCACGACCGTCGAAGGCAATACGAACAGTATTACGGATATCAATAACAAGATCACGAACTTGCAAAAAGGCGCGGGCGTGAAGTATTACAGTGTTCAAAAACCGAAAGATGCAGCGACCGAACAGACAGAAGAACAGAAACTGAAAGACGTCGATGAAAAGTATGCCGGCGGCGGTAATGCTTATAAAAAATTAGTGGATCCGCGGACAACGGACGGACTCGGCAAAGATACGTTTGACCGCTACCTGGATGATTACAAGTCAACCAAAAATAATGAAGAGAACGGCGGCGCGCGTGAGTTCGGTGACTTCGCCGCAGGTTACGGCGCGTATTCCAATGGAGAAATGGCAACCGCGACAGGCTACAAGGCGACGGCGATCTCCCACTCGACGGCGAACGGTGCCTTTAGCTTTGCCGGAGGCGGCTCCTATGCCGGCGGATACGGCGCTACCGCTACATTGCGGAGTGTGGCGCTGGGCTTGAAATCCCACGCGGCGTCGGACGGGGTGTCCGTCGGTAACGACGCGAAATCTCGTGGCGATGCCGTCGCGATCGGCGGACGTTCAGATGCGACGAAAGTCGGCGGCGTGGCTGTCGGCTTCGATGCGAAGCTGTATGGTAATGATTCCGTTGCTGTCGGACGCTTAGCGCGCGGTGGTGAAGATTCGGTAAGTATCGGTTACGGAGCGTACACCGAGGACAAGGGAACGGCATTTGAGCAGGCCGTTGCGGTTGGCTTTACTGCTTCGGCGACAGGGAATAAGGCTGTAGCGATGGGTGCTTTTGCCGACGCGAAAAATAAATTCGCCACGGCAGTCGGTAATGCGGCGTTTGCAGCAGGTTTAGGCTCCAGTGCATTCGGTACAAATACGGAGGCA
>CAMYCX010000102.1 GCA_947254705.1 uncultured Veillonellaceae bacterium | reverse complement strand
TATTTTGGCAAGCCATGAAGCATACGCGCCGGCGGTTTTACGTGCTAAAACAGACGGCGATCCGGCACCAACACGTAAGCAACTGTATCGGGAAATCTCTTTTTCGCTGACGGCATCAATTAATGTGTAAGTAACGCCGATAATATGCTGTAAAGTACGATGAGGCGGTACGGTATAAGGGAGATATTGAAGATACGGTTCATAGTCGATGATATCACCGCTTTTGTCATGAATCGGTAGATAAAAGACCTGCGGTCGCCAATCGGTATACCCCGGTGCGATGGCGGTAACAGTTTCCAGTCGATGGATTTGCACATCGAGGGTCGCTTGCGCCTTGGAGTCTTGTGTTGACAGTGCGGGAGCCGCCGAAATCGCAACTTGCGAGATGGTGGCATTAAATTTTTTGGCATTGAGTTTGGTGATTACTTGCATTGGAAAATCATGAATCAGAGGGGCATATAGTTCTTGATTGGTTAGTTCGGGGGCAAACCGAACATGCACTTCAATGTGATTTAATTCGGCGAAAGGGTAATCGACATCAAAATAACCGCCGTTTTCCGCTTGTGCGGGGAGAGAAAAGAAACTGAGGAAAACCATTAAAAGACAGGTGAGCAGTCTCATGTGCAGACCTCCTTGTTCTTGTGATTGAATCGAAACAAATTGAATGATGGATAAAGCCCCGTTGCAACAGCGTGCCGCGGGGCGAATGATGCGTTTATTCAGGATTATCACGATGCGTGCCGACAATAGTTTTTCCGTCGTATACTTCTCCTTGAATATTAGGATGGAGACCGTATTGAATCGCCCATTCATCTTTATACTTTAACGCTTGTTGATGAATATCGTGAATGTGGTCGGCTGTGCGAACCACTTTTCCGGGTACACCGACGACCAAAGAATTTGGCGGGATAACTTGATTTTCGAGCACTAAGGCTCCGGCAGCGATGATGGAGCCTCGTCCGATTTTGGCACCGGTCAGTACGGTAGCACTCATTCCGATCAGACAATGGTCTTCGACTACGGCACCGTGTACGACAGCACAATGACCGACCGTGACATAATCACCGATGATGCACGGATAATTATCGGCAACGTGCAGGCAAGCCAAGTCTTGAATATTGGTATTGCTGCCGATGGAAATGTAATCGACATCTCCGCGCATGACGGCATTGTACCACACGCTGCTGTATTTACCGATACGGACATCGCCGACAACAATTGCACCTTCGGCAATATATACTTCTTCGTCAATTGTAGGTGTAATACCTTTGAACGAGTTACCTTTATATGTGTACATGGTAGTACTCCTTTCCGATCATGTGGTTTTATTTAGCCAATTGGGGAGCATGATTGAGCAAGTGTATCGCTTCATTAATAGTTTCGTCAACAATGGATTTAGCCGGCTCAATTCGCGTCAGACGGTTAAGACCTTGACCGACCTGCACCAGACCGTTGACGGTATCGCCTTCCACGGCCGCCAAACGATTGGTTCCGCGAGTCAATTGAGAGAGAACGGCATCGTCTGCACCTTGACGTTCGAGTTCCAGATATTTATCGGTAAATGCGCTGCGTAATCCGCGGACATTGTTTGAGCGAGTGAAGCCCGTTACGCGAGTATCGGTGTCGGTGGCATCCATAATAGCTTGTTTCGAGTTCGAATGCAGGTGGCATTCTTCCGCGAGCAGAAAACGAGAGCCCATTTGTACCCCGGATGCACCCATAATAAGGGCAGCAGCAAGTCCGCGTCCATCTACGATGGATCCGGCGACAATAATCGGAATCTCAATCTCGGGAATGACATTGGTCATTAATGCCATGGTGGTCAACATACCATCGTGGCCACCCGCTTCAAATCCTTCAATCACTAATGCATCGGCACCTTTTTCCTGTACGCGTTTGGCCAGTTTAACACTGGGAACAACCGGAATCGCTTTGACGCCGGCAGCGTGTAATGGACCAAAATAAGGAACCGGATTGCCGGCACCAATGGTGGCAAAGGCAACCTTTTCTTCGCATATTATTTCGAGAACATCATCTTTATTGGGCGCTTGTAACATCAAATTAACGCCGAACGGTTTATCGGTTAGCTGCTTAGTTCGACGGATTTGCTCGCGAATGTAGTCACTCGATTGACCACCTGTTGCAATTACACCGGTTGCGCCTGCATTGGCTACTGCACTGACAAGATCGGATTCGGAAATCCAGGCCATTGCGCCTTGGATAATCGGATATTGGATTCCCAACAATTCAGTTAAACGTGTTTTCATTTACATCCCCTCCTGAAATTTATAAAAACGAAAATTATAGATATTCTTTATCTTAATTATAATAGAGATGCGTAGGAAATAGCAAGACGTTTGTTGCATAAAATGCAATTAGTACCACTAAAATTCTTTTTTTTCATAAACCGAGGGTAGTGATAGGTGCATTGTGATGTGAGGGTGACCTTCATCCATTGTTTTCACACCTGTAGCACGATATCCGGCTTGCTTATAGAACGAAAGTGCATGAATCTGTGCAGATAACGTAATACCCGTAGCTCCTTGCGACTGTGCATAGACGGCCGCATATTGCAGCAATTCTTGCCCGATGTGTTTTCCGCGGGCCACGGCAATCACAGCCAGCCGTCCTAAACGCCATGTAGAGCTGGTTGACGTTTGATACAGACGACATGTACCGACGGGAATGCTGTTGTGAAATGCGACAAAGTGGATAGCATATGCATCAATATCGTCAAATTCATTTTGATATCCCTGTTCTTCCATGAATACAGCTGTACGGATATATCGTGCCGCAGCGGGGAGTTCGGTATAACGAAT
>CAMYCX010000101.1 GCA_947254705.1 uncultured Veillonellaceae bacterium | reverse complement strand
GGTACGGACTGGATCGCAAAACGTATGAACAGGTATTTGCGGTCGGTCTGGAAGATTTACAGGGCGCTGAGCTGCTCGGACGGGATGAAGTGCGTTCGCGGTTCATGGGCATGCAGGGGGGCGAAAATCTGGCCGACGCCAAATTGGCGGTGGAAGCGGAGATGGCGCAACTTCTGGTGGCGTCGCCCCAAGGCAAACGAAAGATCAATCAATTGCTGCAAGACGTACAGACGGCCATTCATGATATTACGCAGTTGTCGGCGCAGGAAACGGAATTTGCCCAGGTGCGTGAAGAACAGGAGCAAATTGCGGAACGAATTGCAACGATTGAAGACCATATTCGCGCACTGGATGTCCGTGATCGCACACTGGACAAACAGCTGGGGGCATGGGCGTATTATGAACAGGGGTTGGAAACCAAGCGGCAGCTGGATTTGTGTCGCGGTATTCACTCTTTCCCCGCCGACGGTAAGGAGCGGTGGAACGATTTGATGCACCGGATGTCCGCGTTGAATGAGCAACGGACGGAAATGGCCCAAAAGATGGACGATTTGCGACCGCAATCGCGGGCGGATGTCATTCCGTGGGAGGCGCAGCAAGCGGAGATTGAGGCGCTATATGGCGACGGTGCACGCTGGGAAGATTTGCTAACGGAGCAGGAGAGCAAGGAAGCGGCGTTGGCGGCGTGGCAGGAAGAGCGGGACGCGCTGATCGCCGAGTATCCCGAATGGGGCCGTGAACAGGTTTTGTCGCCGGCGCAGGTGGACTGGACTCTCGGTCGGCGCTTGGCCGATGCGTTGCGGCAGCGGGATAATGAATGTCACTACTGGAAACGCGATGAGCCGCAGGTCGAAGAGGTCATTGCCGCCGATGAGATTGCCGTGCCGAAAATCCAAACGGAAGAAGAATTCAGCGCATGGGAAGCCGCAGGACAAAACCTGATGAGTACGATTCATGAATTGGATGCCACGGAAGAAGAGTATCGGTTGGTTGAAGCATTGCCTGTACATCGTTACGGCGCGTTCTTTTGGATCAGTTTTGCATTGATTGCGGCAGCGGCCGGTGCATTATACATGTTCTTTACCGGTTTGGTCGGCAGTGAAGGATTGTACGTGGCGGGCGTGCTGACGGGATTGTCGGTCGTGTCGCTGTATGTGAATCATCATCGCAGTCACCGCAATGAAAAACGCTTGCGCCAATTGGCGCAGACGGCGACATCATTGCGTGAAGCGCGGGATAAATATGCCTTGGCGGCCGGTGTCGAAGTGCCGCATACGGAAGAAGAAGTAGCGGCTGTTGCCGGAACACTCGCCGTTACGCGACGGGACTTTTACCGATACCAGGCGGCGTTACAGGCGCGGTCATGGCAATCGGAAAGTCGTCGTCGTCAGATGGAAGAACATGCGTTGTGGGAAGCGCGTGGCGAGAAACTGGCGGCGGATCGCAAAGAAAGTGAATCCGCTTGGCAGCAGTGGCTCGCGGACAGTCATCTGCCGTCGACCGAGGCCGCGGAATTGGACGCGCGACAAGCGCAGTGGCAACGGTTGTTCACTCATACGGGCGAGGGGCAGGTGCTGACGATACAATTAGAACGTATCCGGGCCAAGCGCAGTGAGTTTGAGACACGATTACAGGCGTTGTTGGATCAATTGGAAGTCAGCTGTCCGTTGGAGCCGGCGACACTGGTCGTACTGGCGGACACTTATCGGCAGCAACAGTTGGCATGGCAGAGCGCGGCGGAACGCAATCGGCAGCATGATGCACTGGCGGCGGAAAAGGCGGTGCTGGACGAGCGCTGGGCGATGTGCGAAAAAGAGATGCAGGCGCTCCTGGCTTTGGTCGATGCCCGCAACGCCGAAGAATTTGTCGATAAAGTCAATGCGTATGAGCAATGCGACCGATTGCAGAAAGAATATGAAAATATCCGGCACAGTCTGCGTTTATACGCCGGTAGTGAAGAGGCGTTTCAGCGGTTGTGGACGCAGTTGGAGAGCGGCGAGTATCAGGCATGGCTGGAACGGCGTGATCGTTACGCCAAATCGTTGTCCGAGTACCAACGGGAATTGACCCGTTTGCGCCAACGCCAAGGGGAATTGACGGGCGAGTTGAAACGCTTGCTGGACGATGAACGTATGGCGGAAGCGTTACAACGTCGCACGGCACTGGAAAGTGAATTGGCCGACGCGGTCGATGCATATATGGAACGTGCGTTTACGACACGGGTGCTGGAAGCGGCACGCAGTCGCTACGAGGCCGGCGGACGGCCGGAGGTCGTGGCGCGTGCGGGGCAGTACTTGCAGCAGATGACGGCCGGACGATATACACTGACCATTGATGAGACCGGTTGCCTGCAGACGGTTGACACGGCACACGAATGGCGCGGTGCGGACAGTTGGTCGAGCGGCACGGGCGATCAGGTGTATCTGGCGTTGCGTTTGGCACTGGCGGTGAATTTCGCCGAACGTACGGAAGAAATGCCGTTGATTTTAGATGATATTTTCGTTCGGTTTGATGAAGAGCGGCAACAAAATACATTGCGTTTTTTGCTTGATTTTGCCCGGACCCGACAAGTATTGCTGTTTACCTGTCACGAGCGGACGGCACAGTTGGCGCGGGCGGCGGATACGGAGCAGCGCGGACATTACTATCGTCTGACGACCGGGCAGCTGACGGCGGAGCGATAAGGCGCGCGTTGGATCGAGTATCGGACGACAGAGTAAAAAAGCAACAGGACATATCCGCCGGAGACGGCGGATATGTCCTGTTTTTGGTAACATATTGATTGCGGCCGCATCGGCGATGACGGCGGAAAAACAGTCCCATTCGATGAATGGGACTGTTTGATTTATTGTTGTTCCGATTGAGC
>CAMYCX010000100.1 GCA_947254705.1 uncultured Veillonellaceae bacterium | reverse complement strand
ATCCACACCTTGATAACTTGCACTTCAAAACCATCCACAACTTGGAATCTTGCACGCAGGCACCTCCACTACTTGCTAAGTTGCATGAAAATCAAAAAAACCAAAGCAAAAACCTCCATTAGTTGAAACGTTGCATGCAAAAAGGGTGGGTCATCCTGCACGAAAAAGGTCTGTCATCCATTAATTGCTAAGTTGCATGAATAAAAGGCAGGGCATCCAGCACGCAAAAAGGCAGCCCATCCACTAGTTGAAACGTTGCATGAAAACCACGAGGGGAGGCGGACAAAATCCTGGACAACCTTATGAGGCAAAACCCATGGCCCGTCGATTACAGGTGATCCAGGAGACTTTCCTTCAGATGGTGTCGACGCGGGGGAGGTTTCACTTTTGCCCGAAAAGGCTCAAGTTCATTGTAGTGAAGGCTTTTCGGCAATGAAAAAGGAAGCACATTTTTCTATCAAAATATGCTTCCTTATTTGGAAAGCCTATCTAATTTTGATAGAAAATCCGGCCCCCGTGTCAACTCCTGCGCCTTTGTGTCAAAGCAAACCTTTGTAACACAAAGCAAACTTTTTGTATCAAAGCATACGATTGGCTTTTTTCCGGCGCTATTCATCACCGAAATTATAGCATGAAGGGTGGGGCTTAGCCTTCGATTTCTTGTCCGTTCCGGAGCTCAAAGCGAAGGGTCCCGTCTGCCTTCACTAAAACACGCTCGACGGCAAAAATCCAGAGCCGGGGATCGAAAGTGGTGAGCAGATCGGCATACTCATGAAGCTTAAACATAAACGCGCTGATACGTCCGGTCTGCTCTCGACGGCGCTGACGCTCCTTGCTGATATGTTCGATCTTTTCGTGGATGGCTGCGTATTGGGTTTCATAGTCCTGATACACAGCCGTGAAATGGTCGTTTGTGCCTTCGGCTTCTTCAAAGATTGCTTTCCGGGTAAGTTCCTGCAGGACGTTTGCTTCACGCTGGAGCATCGGGTATCCCTGCTCCAGAGTTGTGCAGTCCGTCAGTGCTTCAAGAATCATGCGGCAGTTTGAAAGTATGGGTTCCCGGTCCTCAAGTAAGTGGTTATAAGCAAGAAGAAAACGCTCCTTGATCTCTTCTTCATCCAGATGCGGCGTCGTGCAGTGAGGCGCATGCTTAAACTTCTGATTTCACTGCCAGATTATCCTTCGATATTGCGATGTGGAATTCCAGACTTTGGCAACGAAAAAACTTCCGCAATCCGCACAGACGAGTTTTGCGCTGAAGATACTGTTTTCTCTGTACTGCCTGCCAAGGCGTTTTCTCCGGGCAAGCTCCGCCTGAACCAGATCCCATTCTTCGGGAGGAATAATCGCATCGTGGGAGTGTTCGATGTAGTATTGCGGCACTTCCCCCTCATTCGTCTTTGTCTTCTCCTGAAGAAAATCCACGGTGAATGTCTTTTGGAGCAGCGCCGCCCCCTCAGTGCTCTGTCAAGCAGAATGCCCCAGTTGTTGATCTCCTGATCAAGGTGGTATTCCTCCCACACTGCATCAGGAACCGGGTACCGGTACAGCCGTACTTCAATCTCCATCTCGGCTTCTACATCGCGCCTGTTATAGGCAATAAAATCCCGCCACTTCTCCGAATCGAGCCGCGGCAGGTTACGCGTCCGTCCCCCATTCGCAGCGCTGGGTTTACAAGGCATGGTGAAATAGCGCAGCAGCTGCTTGCCATAGGCGAGTTTATACCGGGAAAGACCGAGGACAGCGCCCGCGCTTTCAAGCGAAAGGGGTAATCCGAGGTAGGCAGACCAGATCATGGAGCACTTCCAGGCAGCGGGAGAAAGATAAAGCGAAAGACCGTCTGCAAGAGGATGTCGATCGGCAAAGGAGAGAGGACCAATTCCCTCAATTGGAGAATGAGAAAAGGACGGGTTTATTCGAATGGTGACCGATAAAACCTGATGCAGTAATCTGAAGCCGGTTGGCACGGTCAATTGTAGAATTCCGGAGATAGGAGAGGTAAGGCCGGTGCAGCCAGAAGATACACAAAAGCTAGAAGTACTTTTTGCACGCTATGAACACTATTTGCCTTGATATAAAAAAGGAATTGCCGGTTTTTAATGTGTTGTCTTTAAATGATATCCCTTTTTATACAGATGACAATGGAATGTTTATACAAAAGAAAAACATGCTCTTTAAGGCTATTCATATAAACGATATGAATCCTTATGAGGGCCTAGCTAGTGTATCGACCAAGTATGATTTTTTACTTGAACATTCCTCTAAATTAGAAAGAATGTCACTTTTGAATCCCAAGGTTAAACGTTGTGGGCTAGAAAACAGAGTAGTCCAGCAGGCACATTCAATATTATTAAAAATACCAGACATAAGCAAATTTAATTATGATAGTATTAAAATAGAGCATTTGATTCTTGACTTGTCTGGTAACATGGGTGGAGCTTTAGCCGACCTACAAATGTTCGCTAGTCTATTTGTTGGACCTCAAAAATTAATTTGCTATTTGTGTGATGGAAAAGAAATATTTTACTTGAAAACGATAGCTGAAAAAAAGTTTTATTTTGATCGCTTAACTTTAGTTATTGATGGTCAAACCGCTAGTTCAGCTGAAATACTTGTTTTAGCACTAAAGAAATATTTTAATGCAACTCTTTTAGGGACAGAAAGTACTGGCAAGTTTGAAGCTACAATCATACGAAAAGTTGGAGGCTATTATGTGAAAATACCAAAGTATTATGTATGCAACGAGGACAAAACTGCTGTATCAAAAAACGACATTATCCCGACAGGCTTATTTATTAAAGGAGAGTAATTCTATATGGAAAAGCAAGTCAACTTGCGTTTTAAATCGCGTTACCGTCAGTTTTTTTTCAGCATGCTGCT
>CAMYCX010000099.1 GCA_947254705.1 uncultured Veillonellaceae bacterium | reverse complement strand
TAGTTCTCACGGCACTCCTCGGGAGCTTCATGACAGCAGGTATGTCACCTGTTGCTGCCGAACCTACCCCGGAACAGAGGGCACAGGCGCAAGCGCTCATTGAAGCAATCAAGAATGACGCGCAACTATCACAACAGTTAGCGGCCGGTGTGCAACAGCAGCTGATGGGAGACAGTGTCGGCGACGTATCATTACCCTATTTGGCGGTAACGGCGAATTCCGAAAATTCAAAAGATAAGCATGCGAAGATAGAAGGCGGCTCCGGTGTCGCTCTGGGGTATAATTCATCGGGGACAGGTAATGCGGTAGCGGTCGGCGCCGGTGCCAAAGCAGGCATGGATGGGGTTGCCATCGGATATAAAACCGATGCGAACATCTATGCGACTGCATTGGGTAGATGGGCTCATGCCAAAGCAGAAGCCTCGATTGCCATCGGTGCGGGTAACGGAGCAAAGGCTAATGCCGAAACACTCGCCTACGGTGCGATTGCAATCGGGCCGAATACAAGAGTATCGGAGCAATCGGAAAAAGGTATTGCCATCGGTACGGGCACACATCTGCTTGGCAATAGTGTATATAGTGTTGCGGTCGGCCCGCATGCGAAAATTAAGGATGGGAAAGGCGCTTCCGCGTTCGGTCTGAATGCAGAAGCAGGTTCCAATGGAACGGCATTGGGCGCACTGTCTCGTGCGAACGGTCTGCGTTCTACATCAATCGGTCTGCAAAGCCAGACGGATGCGGAAAGCGGCGTGGCTCTCGGTGCCTATTCGTTGGCAAACACGGACATGGGGAAAATAGGCTATGCGTTTGACGGTAAAGAAGGCAACTCACTTGATTTCAATAACTCACTGGCGGTGGCGGGAACTAAAGAACGCTATATCGAATTGGGAAAAACCGTCACATTGGAAGTAGAGACCGAGTATGATAATTTAGTCAATGCGTATGAAAATGCATCGGAAACAGACGAAGCGGCTCGGGAACAGGCCAAAGCAAATCTGGAACAGTGGAAAACGGATCACAGCGACCTTTGGGCGAAATTGAAAGAAAAACGTCGCTTGGAAATGACATGGTTGTCCAAAAAAGGCGCGGTTTCCGTCGGAAATGAAGAAAAAGGCATTTCCCGTCAGATTACGAATTTGGCGGCAGGTACGGAAGATACCGACGCGGTGAACGTGGCGCAACTGAAAGTCGTCAATACCAAAGTTGAAAAGAACAAGACGGATATTTCACAAATTAACCAAAACGTCACCAGTCTGAAAAGTGATATCCAAAAAGGCAGCATGCATTACTTCTCGGTCAACAGCAATGCAGTAAATAGCGGATCAAATTATGATAATAAAGGGGCAAGTGGCGACAGCGCAATGGCGATCGGAGCGAATGCAATGGCTGACGAAACGGAAGCAATTGCTATCGGAGAGAATGCCTGGGCAAGAGGGGAATACGGGGTGACGGTCGGAGCAGGTGCCAATTCTAACACTCATTCAGTTGCTGTCGGTAATCAGTCCAACGGTGGGAGATACGGCACGGCACTGGGCTATCAAGCAGGAGTGATGACTAAAGGTGTGGCTATCGGTCAGAATGCACATGCATACGGATGGGGGACTATCGCTATCGGAGCGACGGCGGAAGTCAAAGAAGGTGACAGTAATAAACGTGCGATTGCCATCGGATACGGAGCCAATCTCCCCAAAGTAGCAGAGGACTCGATTGTTATAGGTGGTCAATCTGCCGTAGAAACGAAAGGCAGCAGAAATACGGTTGTAGGCTCAAATTCAAAAGTACTCAACAGCGATGATGCGGTCATCATCGGTGCATCTGCACAGGTTAAAAGTCAGGGCGGTGTCGCACTCGGCTCTCATGCCCGTGCTGTTTCTGACAATTCTCTTGCTTTGGGGCATAACGCTCTGGCAAGTATCGCCGATGATGTAAAAACGAAAGCCTACTTATCCAAGGAAGCATTCAAGAAAGAAAACGGAATTGTATCTGTCGGCAATAAAGCATATACCATCGGCGGTCAAGCAATCGCGGAGAACTATCGCCGCATTACCAATGTGGCAGGCGGTGCAGATGATCATGACGCGGTGAACGTGGCGCAGCTGACAGTCGTGAATGATAAAGCGGATGCGAACGCGAAAAATATTACCAATTTGACAACAAAAGTTGAAGGCAACACGACGAAACTTTCGACGATTGAGCAAAATATCACGAACCTGACACAAAATGCGGGATCGGGCGTGCATTACTTTGCAGTCAAAAGCGATGAGGATTACACGGGCTCAAACTATAAGAATGACGGGGCAAGCGGCAAGAACTCAATGGCAATCGGGGCGAAGACAAAGTCTTATGGAGAGAAATCGATTGCTATCGGGTACGACGCACAGACAGGGAAAGATTACGCAGTGACAGTCGGATCGGGCAGCTTTGCGGGTCATTCTTCGACATCAGTCGGCTATCAGGCGGACGGCGGATTATTCGGTACAGCACTGGGCTATCAGGCGAAAGTGCGGAACGAAGGGGTGGCACTCGGTAAGGAAGCACTGGCAAACGGATGGGGAACCATTGCCATCGGTGTGGAAGCGAAAGTTGCCAAATCTGACATGAATAACCGTGCGATTGCCATCGGGTACCAGGCCAGCCTCCCCGGAGTAGCACAGGACTCGATTGTCATAGGCAGTCAATCTGCCGTAGAACCGGATGGCAGCAGAAATACGATTGTAGGCTCAAATTCAAAAATACTCAACAGCGGTGATGCGGTCATCGTCGGTGGATCTGCACTGGTTAAAAGTTATGGCGGTGTCGCACTCGGCTTTGGTTCGGAAGCAAGAGGCATGAACACCGTGGCACTGGGAGAAAGTTCCCTTTCTACCCGTGACGGAAGGCTATACGGATATGATCCGCTCGGACGTAATGAAAAGTGGAACAGTCAATATGATATTGCCGAAAGCATGGGTATGGGCAGTGACTATACGGCCGCAT
>CAMYCX010000098.1 GCA_947254705.1 uncultured Veillonellaceae bacterium | reverse complement strand
TGTAGCCACTCGCACGGAAACGTTCCAGTGGATAGTTGTAAATGATTTTATTGTAGATTGTGATGTTCTTGCGTCCGGGCAGGTGCCACGAAACTATCTCGCTCATGAGCATGGACACCTCGTGCGGCGTGTAGAACTCGCCTGCTTTCTTGCCTGCGTTGGCGGCGAAGTTGCTGATAAGGTGCTCGTAGATGAAGCCCAGGATGTAGTCCTTGTATTCGTTTGCCTCGATTTTCGAGCGCATCTTGTTGGCGGATTCCCATATCTTTGATGCCAATTGCTGCTTGTTCGTCTATTAATCCTCGCTTCTGTAAACTTGGCTGATCGTTTCACCGTCCTGTTCTTGACGGAGCACGCACAGCCGTAGCTCACCTGGAGGCCGTCGTGGACAGTTTCGATACCAAGCTTCGGTTTAAAGGCAATGTTGGATGCTCCAGAAGAACCACCGCAGCCCCAAATGTCAATAAGAGCCAAAATGGCAAAGAATCAAGTGCACTATTGTGGTAAAAAATAAAGTTGAGGCTACAATTGAGATGTGGTAGTATGTAACATGATTATGAATTGCGAGATTTGGATGACTTATTCACCCGTAATGAAAGATGTAAACAATTCAAATTGATAGGGGACGTCAAAGAAAGGAGAATCCAACGCCATGCGTAGATGGATAAAAATTATGAAAATAAAAAAGCAGATAAAACATAAAAATGTTATTAGGTTTTTTTCGCTCGCGTTGGCGTCCTTGATGCTTTTATCTATGTCATGGACACCAATTACGTATGCCAAAAACTCGCAATACGGACCTCAATCTGAACCGCAAGTTGTCACTCCTGTAAAGGAAGAACCATCAAGTATCAAATCCAACGAGGAACAGGGCGGGGATTTAGAGATCGGACCAGAGATTGTTGATCAACCCGTGGGTGCTGCTATACCGGCACCGACCATTAACAAAGTCTTTTGCGACGCCACAACCATTTCCGGCGGTAAGGTACACAAAGCTAAGGTTAATAAAAAGATTGTAATAGCAACAGTCCATGTAACATTAAAGGCTAAAGACGGCACTGTTAAAGCCACTCTTTCCTATACCCCTAAAAGAGGAAATACCTGGAAAGTAGATTTACCTGCTGGAACAAAAGTTGAAGAAGGAGATACAGTTACTGTCTATCAACAATTAGATGAAGACAAATCACCAGAAGTAACTGCAAATGCTGAGCTATCAATAGCAGGTCAGACAACGCTCACAATGCCCGCCGGCGAAATCTGGATTGAACACACGAACTCCAACCAAGTAAATGACGATGAGAAAGCAGAAGCTACTGAACTGTTGAAGAACGCCAATCCGGAAATTGCGAATAAAATTAAGAGTGTTACATTTTCTATCGATGGCACGGATCATGCCTACTATGAAGTGACCTATACCGATGGATCAACCTCCGGAAAAATTGAAGCTCCGGACCTAAAAATCAAAACGGTAACGGAAACATCTGCTGCTCCGACAATACAAAAAGTCCAGGTAACAGACGGACAGATTATCGTTACATTTGCTAAAGAGGTTGCCGCAGGTACGAAATTTTATTTTGTCAACAATTTCACGGATAACGAGGACAATAGTTTCTGTGAAGATGGAAAATGTATAGTGGACAAATCGACTTGGCGAGAGATGTCTCAAACAGTATCCGTTGACGGCACAAAAGTTACGTTCCCAATCAATGATGATGATTTAAAACTCGGAAAAAAGTTCGGTATTATTGTCAAAGAGCCACATAAATTCCGTTCTTGCGCGAAGTCTGAGCCGGTAATAACAACTCCCCAAAAAGTCGCCGTGAGAGATCCCAAAAAACTAACTGATGACGATAAAAAAGCCATCGATAAAGCTATTCGAGATGCCAATACGGTACATGGCGTATCTAAACTCCCCGATGGAACTGGATTTATAGACGATCCTGCGTTTATCGAGTTTGATAAAGACGGAAACGTTACAATAATCAGTCCTAATGATGTGGAAGTTGATTGGGATGGCGGCAATCCGGTATATCAAAAAAATGCCGATGGAACCTATAAACTAAACGATGGGGCCAAAGTCACTAAATTCCCTGCTAAAGATCTGGTAAAAAATATCGCACCTAAATCTCCGGTGATTGCAGTAGACACGGATAAGGGTGAAGTAACTATTACCCCACCGGCTTATAAAGATCCCGGTGATGATACCGACTTGGCGTCCTACACGATTACGTATAAGGACGAATCGGGCGCGGAGAAAACCGTCACCGCAACGCGAACCGTAGACGCTACCACAGGTAAGACCACGTGGACATCGGATGGTGCGACCGTTGATGCAAATACTGGGGTAGTAACCCTGGAGATTAAAGAGTTAGCAGTTGGAGCCACCATCACGGCAAAAGCAAAAGATAATGGTGGATTAATTCCTGAAGAAGCTCCGCTTGAATCGGATCTGGCAAGCAAGGCTCTCGAAACTGCCACTGTTAGCTACGACGGTAACGGCGGCACCGGCGAAATGAAAGACAAGAAGCTAAACAAGGGCTCAAAGTACAAGATTTTGAGTAATGCTTTCACTGCTCCTGAAAATCAGGAATTTGACACTTGGGAAGTGAATGGCAAAAAACTAGCGCCAGGCACTGAGATTATGGTTGACAAAGATACGCAAGTCACAGCAATTTGGAAGGAGAGCCGGGTCAAGCTAAAAATCACTACATCCGTAACAAACGGAACCATTGATCCGAGCTGCGATGCATATAAGGGAGACAATAAGACCATAAACTATGCACCAAAGGATGGTTACAAGCTAAAGAGCGTAACCGTTGATGCCAAGGAAATGGATATATCTAAATATCCAAATAGCTATACCTTTACGAATCTCGATAAAAACCATGAAATAGCCGTTGTGTATGAACTCCCTACATACACAGTGACCTACGACTGGGGTAAGGACGCACCGGCAGGAAAAGAGCTCCCGAAGAATAGTGATAGTTA
>CAMYCX010000097.1 GCA_947254705.1 uncultured Veillonellaceae bacterium | reverse complement strand
CAGCTCCTAATAAGTACAAAGAACCGCAAACACAGATAATTCCATCATCTGGAACTCGACTCATTGCCATTTTCAACCCCTCCTCAATCGAACCGGCCACCTCTGTTTTTGCCCCAATGAATGACTGCATATCTTCCGGAAGGCGTGAACGAGGTGTCGGCGCAGGAACCAAAATGACAATATCATCCTCTCGAAACAAGGCTTTGCTTACTCCTGGCAAATCCTTATCCTCAAGCAAAGAAAATACGAATATGCGAGAATGGCTCGGATATATCTCCGTTAATGCCATCTCAAGCGCCGTTGCCCCGTCTTCATTATGGGCACCATCCAATATCACCGGCACTCGTTTGGCAAAAACCTCAAATCGTCCTGGCCAAGTACTGCAAGCAATCCCTTCGCGTAACGCGTCTTCCGTTATTCTCGCCTCATTTTTCATGACAACAGTTAGCGCCATAATTACAACTGATGCATTAATTGCTTGATGAACACCGAAAAAAGGGACAAAAAACATGCCTAGTTCGCAATGGGGACGGCTAACTTGAACAATTTGGCCGTGAGGTCCGACTGAACGCTGTTCAACAGAAAATTCACGCCCCCAAACGAAACATTTGCTGTGCTTTTCTTTCGCTGTTTTCTTGATCACCTGAAGCGAGTCTCCTCGTGCGGCGGTTACCACCGGCACACCGTCTTTGATAATACCCGCCTTATGTGCAGCAATCGCTTCAACCGTATCTCCGCAATACTTCATATGGTCTAACGACACATTTGTAATCACCGATACTTCAGGAACAATTACATTCGTTGAGTCTAACAACCCACCCATTCCTGTTTCTACCACAACATACTCACAGCCCTCTTCCCGGAAAGCCAAAAATGCCAGCGCTGTCAACAATTCAAATTCCGTCGGCATCGCAATTCCCTGCGCGACGATTTTTTCTGTTGCCCTCTTTACTTCCGTCAAATAGTAAGAAAATTTTTCTTGCGATATATCTTCTCCATTGATTGAGATTCGTTCCGTGTATTCTTCCAAATGCGGAGAAATATATCGCCCCGTTCGAATTCCTGATTGGCAGAGTACACTGCTCATCATCGCAACAACGCTCCCCTTGCCGTTCGTTCCGGCTACATGAATCGTCTTGTATGCGGTTTGCGGATTATGTAATTCATTTAATAACTCTGTAATTCTATTCAGTCCGGGATGAATACCAAAAGCAGCGTGCTTTGTCAACCACTGCAATGACTCTGCATAATTCATTTTACTCTCCTATTTTTTCTAAAAATGTGCGACGATCAGATACTGCTTCTAACTTTTCTTTGTAATTTGCTAATTTAGTTCGTTCACCGTTTACCACAGCAGCAGGTGCTTTCTCCACAAATGATGAATTACTTAGCTTATTTTCCAAACGTATAATCTCCTGTTTAAGCTGTTTCTCTTCTTTAGTGATTCTGGCATTTTCTTTATCGATGTCAATGAGTCCCTGTAAAATCAGATATATTTCCATTCCATCCGTTACGGCAGTCATCGCGTTTTTCGGAGAAGATTCCGCATCAATTACCGTAACCTCCTCGGCATTTGCCAGCGTACAGAAATAATCAGTATGCTGCAATAAAGTGTCACGTAAATCGCTCCGTTTCGGACGAAGAACCAAACGACACTTCCGTCGCGGTTCTACACCTGCCTCTGACCGCATATTACGTACTGCACGAATAGCTTCACATAAATATTCCATCTGTTTTTCATCTTTGCTAAATCTCCATTTTTCTTCAGCTGTTGGCCATTCCGCAATCGCTAATGCCTTACCTTGATGCGGCAAGTGTTGCCAAATATGTTCTGTCACAAACGGCATAAACGGATGCAATAAGGCCAATGCCTGTGTTAATGTTCGTACCAATACGTATTGTGCTGTCTGTCGTGAAATCGGGTTATCCGTCGCGTATAAACGTGGTTTAACCGCTTCAATATACCAGTCACAAAAAGCATTCCAAATAAACTGATATATACTGTCAGCAGCCTCCCCGAGCTCAAACTTGTCTAAATTCTTTGTGACATTTTCAACTGTCCATGCCAGCCGCTCCAGTATCCAACGATCAGACAGTTCTAATTCATTTGGTTCCGGAATTTTTCCATCATCATAATCTTCCAAATTCATCAGCACAAATTTAGCGGCATTCCATATCTTGTTGGCAAAATTTCGGTTGGCCTCTACGCGCTCCATATAAAAACGCATATCATTGCCGGGAGTGTTTCCTGTAACAAGAGTGAAACGCAGCGCATCCGCCCCATATTTTTCAATTACTTCCAAAGGATCAATACCGTTTCCCAACGACTTGCTCATTTTCCGCCCTTGGCTGTCACGCACAAGTCCATGGATAAACACATATTTAAAAGGTGCACGCCCCATAAATTCCATTCCGGTAAACATCATTCGTGCTACCCAGAAAAAGATGATATCATATCCGGTTACCAATGTGTTTGTTGGATACCATTGTTGCAATTCAGGTGTTTGTTTTGGCCATCCCATTGTCGAAAACGGCCACAACGCAGAACTAAACCATGTATCCAACACATCCGGATCTTGATCTACTGTACCACCGCAGTGCGGACATGATGTTATATCTTCACGCGAAACAATGGTTTTCCCGCAATCCTGACAATACCATGCCGGGATTCTATGTCCCCACCACAACTGCCGGGAAATACACCAATCCCGAATATTAATTAGCCAATGAACGTATGTATTAACAAAACGAGGTGGAACAAACTCTGTCTCCCCTTCTTCAACCGCCTTCATAGCTGGCTTGGCAAGCGGCTCCATTTTCACAAACCACTGCTTGGTTGTCAGCGGTTCCACCGTCGTATGACAGCGTGAACAATGACCAACAGCATGGTCTGTATCCTCTACTTTTGTCAAAAAACCATTCGCACGCAACGCTTCAACAACGGCCTCGCGGGCTGCGTAACGTTCCATTCCTGCAAACACTCCTGCCGCTTCATTAAGAGTGCCGTCCAAATTTAAAATGATAATTGATGGCAAATC
>CAMYCX010000096.1 GCA_947254705.1 uncultured Veillonellaceae bacterium | reverse complement strand
ATTTGACGGTGAGGACATCACTCACTTCCGCGGTGCTGATCGTCGCCGAGTCGCACGGGATTTGCAGATGCTGTTTCAGCATCCGATGGCCTCGTTGCATCCGCGCATGCTCTTGCGTGACAGTATGCGTGAGCCGTTCCGTTTGCACCCGGGTTTGTTGCCGCGGACGGACTGGGACGATGCCGTTGCGGCGGCGTTGACCGAGGTGGCCTTGGAGCCGCACCTGTTGGATCGCTATCCGCACCAATTGTCCGGCGGACAGCTGCAGCGTTTGTGCCTGGCACGATTGCTGTTGTTGTCGCCGCGTTGTATCGTGCTGGATGAGCCGACATCGATGCTCGACGTGTCCGTGCAAGCGCAAGTGATGAATCTGCTCGATCAAATCCGTCTGGAAAAAGGGATTTCCTATCTCTTTATCTCACATGACTTGGACTTGGTACGGGCGTACAGTGAGGATATCGCCGTCATGCTCGACGGTCGACTGATTGAGCAACAGCCGGCACGGGAGTTTTATGAAAATCCGCAAGAAGACTATACGAAACGATTGATTGCGGCCTTTCGGGAGATGTAATGATGGATTGGCGGACATTGGATTGGCATGAGATTTGGGCGGGCGAGTTTGCGGCTCGTCAAGCGGCACAGGGCAAACGTTTTACGGACGATGCGGAGGAGTTGGCATTTTGGGAAGCATTGGCGCCACACTACGATGAACGTCATCGTCTGAATGAAGAAGTGCCGGGATTGGTGGACTATCTGATCGAACAAATCGGTACACAACGATTTGTTCGGGAGATCGGGCCGGGAACGGGGAATTTTACCGTACCGTTGGCTCCGTATGCCGCGCGTTGGGAAGGGATTGAGTTCGCCCCGCCGATGCAACGGGAAGTGGAAAAGAAATTGCGTCGGGACGGATTGACGCATGTACGGATTCGCTCGGGAAAATGGGAAGATATTGCAGTCGATGAGCCGGCGGATATTTTATTGGCAGTCAATTCGCTGTATCGCATGGAAGATATTGCGGCGGCGTTTGCGAAAATGCTCGCCACTACCACCGAAAAACTGATACTCGTACGGACGCTGCAATATTACGAGTCGGCGGCGGATCGATATCGCGGCGTAGCGGCGCAAGTGCATCCGGATATTTACGTCTGGATTAATATGATGTGGGCACAAGGACTTGCGACGGATGTCAGAAACTTTTCGTTTCTGCGTAAGTACTATGCGGACGGACGGGAGAACGTACGGCAGGGCCCCGCTACCGGCGAGGATGAATACGGGGTATATCGTTGCGTGCCGGAGACGGTCGTTGTCGCAACGGCACAAGTGAAGCAGTAATATAAGGAAAAGAGGGAATAATATGTACAAATCTTCATATTTAGCAGCATTGGTGGCAGTCGGTGTATGCGTACCGACCGTATGGGCGGCGGATACCGCACGGGCACAATTACCGTCAGTGATGGTAACGGCGCAACGCGCGGGTGTTTTTGCCGGCGGGGATGTGTATCGTGAAACACGTATGGGCGTGCTCGGAAATGTTGATTTCATGGCGGCACCTGCCAATTCGCTTTCCTTGACACGGCAAGTATTGGACCAGCAGGCACAACCGGGACGTGCTTTCTTTGACGCGGTGACACGGCATCCGTCCGTACAGGTTGGCGGTTGCAGCACGGATAATAATGTGGAACTACAAGTGCGGGGAGTACGTTTTAATGCTTATGATGTGTTGGTAGATGGAATGCCCGGACTGATGGCAATGGCAAACAATTCTCTTAACTGGGTGGATCGCGTAGAGGTCACGGCGGGGGCGAACTCTGCTTTGCAAGGGGCGACGGCGTATCGCAGTGCAACAGGAACCATTAATATGGTTCCGAAACGGTCGGATGCAACACCCTTTGTGCGTTTTACGGAAATGCATACGGGGAAAAATATTTGGACACATGCCTTGGATGTCAATGCACCGGTTGGTGACGGATTCGGAATTCGTATTAATGGTCAATTAAGCAAAGGAGATACGAATATTTCTCGTGAATATATTCAACTGAATAATATTTTCGTCAATGCGGATTATCGTACTAATAGTAGTTATACATCTGTATTGGCCGGATACGAGGATTCAAAACATTATGGTATGCCTGAGGTGTTACTGCTGAAAAACGGCGTATGGGAAAATACGGTAACAAAGTTGCCTGATGCGGGACAGGTGATCGACAATTTCATGCCGGATTGGTCGGAGCTCTCCCGTACGCGTAAATTGGTGTTGGTGACACATGAGCAAAATTTGAGTGAGTCTATGTCAGCGTTTGCTCGGTTTGGTATGCAAAGTATCAACTACTATGGCTATCTGGACAGCAAGCCAGAATTGTTGAATGATAAAGGCGATTATAAGCTTTCCATCGGCGGAGACGGATCACAAAGTAAATTTTTGCGGCACAGTTTGTCTGTCGGTGTTAAGGGAAATCTGAACTGGGGAGGTGTTGAACATCGTTATACAATCGGGTATGACCGATTAACCAGCATGAACGAATGGTCGGAGGGCAAAGGCGGAACGAGGTCGACCATGACAAACGGAAATATTTTTGATGCCTCACCGTTGGCAAAATTCTCTAAACCGATTGTTGCTCCTGCAAAGTATTACACGGGAAATGATGATGTTTACAGCAGTGCCTATGTGATGGACTATATTACGCTTCCGAGCGGGAATGTTCATGTATTGACAGGTTTCAGATACCAAACCATTAAAACTATCGGATTACCGCTCAGATATCAGGATAACCGAAAGAATGACGTAAAAAAGAGCAAATATCTTCCTGCGTTGGGGATTGTATATCGGGTATCTCCAAATATTTCTTTGTATGGTGCCTACTCGGAAAGTTTAGATACAAAATCTGCACCGAGAGATGCTGCGAATGCATTTGAAACGTTCAAGCCATTTGTGACGAAGCAATATGAATTGGGCTTGAAGGCCGAATACGAAAAGGTAACTGGTAGCGTATCTGTCTCTTATACACATCTCCGAGCCCACGAGACCGTTATTCTAA
>CAMYCX010000095.1 GCA_947254705.1 uncultured Veillonellaceae bacterium | reverse complement strand
AGCACCTGACTTTTAATCAGGGTGTCCCGCGTTCGAGTCGCGGATGGATCACCATGCAAACAAAAAAAGAACACTGCCTCGGCAGTGTTCTTTTTTGTTTCCGATTATTTCGATGCCGATGATCCGGCGGACGGGTATCGACCGGGGAAAAGACGATCGCCCAATGCGTCCGGTGCGGCTGCACCGATGGCGATACCCAACAGGATAAACAACGCGGTTACGCCGTTTTGTACCGCCGGGAGCAACTCTTTGAGCGGCAATGTATGAATATGAATGACGGAAAATAATAACTGGTACAGTAATACGCCGGGAACCAAGGGGATCAGCGCCGGCGTGACGATGACGAAAGACGGCGTGTGCAGCCGTCGCGCTAATATATAGTAGGCGATACTGACTCCGCAAGCTCCCGCAAAGGAGGCGGCGGCGGTCGACCAGCCGGCATCGATGAACAGAATGTTACGTAGCTCCATGGCCACTGCGGCGACGATGAAAATACCGCCGGCAAATCGTTTCGGGATATTGAAATTGACGGCAAAACCGAGGGCGGCAACACCGGCTGCCAATGCCTGTACACCGTGCAGTGCGGTCGGCAATGTGCGAATTTCCGCAAAATGCGGCAGCGGACATAAAGTGATCGCAGCCGTAATACCGAACGTGATGGACAAGATCAGAAGCGCCGTATGCGTGGCTCGCGCCATACCGGCCGTGAAGAAATCATTTAGCAAATCATCAATGGCATTGATCAACGGCATACCCGGAATGAGAAATAACGTGCAGGCAATCATCGGCAAGTACGGGGTCATTGAGTATGAGGTCAACGCGGAAAGATAGGCCATCACCGTGGCGATAAACGCCGTCAGCACCGTGCTGACATACGGATTGAGCTGAAAACGCAAAACGGTATGCTGCACCGACCAACCGATCGCGGCCGCACAAGCGGTAAACGCAGCGGCCCAACCGTCCCCGCCGAACAAAAAACAAAAAGCAGCGCAGGCAACGGCCGCACCGATCAGACGAAACGGGGCGGCATACAACGGGGTAAAACGTTTCTCCGTGATCGTACGCAACGCATTGCGAAAGTAAATAAAAGGGAAACGGCAAGTCAACGCACGTCGTTGCAGATACGTCAGACGCAACAACGTAGTCATGTCGATATAACGATGCTGACACTTGCGGAACATGGTCAGCGGTGCGGTATCCGTGTTGATGTTCAACATAATCGTACTGTATGTTACGTGAATGCGGATACGCTCCGCGGAAATCTGCAGATAATCCGCCGTATACAGCATATACTGAATGATCCGGCGACTGTTGCTGCCACTCTCCATCATAAATTGTCCGATATCCAACAAGAGATTCATTTTCTCGTACAGAGATAAGCGGATATATATAGTATTATCTTGATTCATACGACTCCTTCCTCGGTATGTCGTCACGCGTCACCGCTTAATGACGACATGTCGTGCGGACACAGTATAGACCAAGTCACCGCATTTCGCAAACCGCCTGCGATCGGCAAGGACAAATAAATCAAAACAGGTAAGAATATAGGGAGCGGCGGAGGAAAATACTTGCACAATTTTGTCTTTGCTACTAAAATATAAATAGAAGTGATAAAACATTGGTTGTATACATTTTTCAATAGCCGTTATCGTGACGAATTGCGTTGACAGGTAATGAAGTAAAACGTTATAATAAAACCAACTTTACGGAGCGGACTTGAACCGTGTGAACAGCCAAAAGGAGTTGAGGCGGTAGTGTTTAGCGCATTCAGTATCTCTATTTTTATTTTTGTCGTCACTTACATTGTCATCATGACCGAAAAGTGGTCGCGGACGACAGTGGCGTTAGTCGGCGGTTTCTTAATGGTCCTGACCGGATTGATTACGCAGCAGGAAGCCATTACCCATTTTATTGACTTCAACACATTGGGGCTGCTCATCGGGATGATGATTATCGTCGCAGTGGTAAAACGTACCGGCATGTTTGAAGCGTTTGCCATTTGGGCAGTAAAAGTAACCAAAGGGAAGTCGGCGCAACTGCTGCTGATGTTTACCTTTCTGACGGCGATCGCCGCCGCATTTCTGAACGCGGTAACGGCTGTGCTTCTCATCGCCCCGATTACCATTTCATTGACAAAATTCTTGAAAATCAACGCCATGCCCTTCCTGATGATGGAAGTGCTGGCCTCCAACATCGGCGGTACGGGTACCATGGTCGGTGACCCGCCGAACGTGATGATCGGTTCGGCCGTCGGCTTGACCTTCATGGACTTCGTTACCAATACCGGCCCGTTGGCGGTGATCGTGCTGCTGGCATTGGTTCCTATTATGATGCTGATTTACCGCAAAGAGCTCAAGCATGAACCCTTCCAGCAAGAACTGTTGGATAAATTGGACCCGAAAAAACAAATTTCCGATTGGAAATTGTTCTATCGCTCATTGGCGATTATGGTGCTGACCGTATTCGGCTTTGCCATTCACCATTACATCGGCTTGGAAACGGCAACAATTGCCATGACCGGTGCGATCGCGATTATCGTGATGACCGGCGAATCACCCGACGAAGCATTGGGTGAAGTGGACTGGGGATCCATCTTCTTCTTCCTCGGTCTCTTCATGTTGGTCGGCGGGATTGAATCCACGGGCGTCATTACGTGGGTAGCGCAATGGGCCGTAACACAGACACAGGGCAATATCGAAATGACCGCCTCGCTGATCCTGTGGATCAGTGCGCTGGCCTCGGCATTTATCGATAACATCCCGTTTACGGCAACGATGATTCCGCTCATCAAAGAAATGGAAGTCATGATGGGAATCAACCTGGACACCCTCTGGTGGGCACTGTCGATCGGTGCTTGCTACGGCGGTAACGGTACCGTTATCGGATCTTCGCCGAACGTTATTATTGCGGCGCTAGCGGCACAGAACGGATATGACCTCTCGTTTAAGAAATACTTTATGATCGGTTTCCCCGTCATGATCTTTACCATTATTATAGGGCATTTGTATATTGCCTTTCGGTACTTCTGAGACGGGTTCTACAAACCAAGATGCAAAAAGGAGACGTCACGTCTCCTTTTTTATTGCTGAAAAACGGAACGGAACTCTTGACAAAGACCGCACCTCATGCTACCATAATAAAGCCTGTCTCTTATA
>CAMYCX010000094.1 GCA_947254705.1 uncultured Veillonellaceae bacterium | reverse complement strand
ATCTACACCCATAAGGTTTCGTCGGCAGCGTAGATGTGTATAAGAGACAGGTATAGCAGCGGTCAAGTCGCCTCGATCCGTCCGGTCAAAAATACCGGTTGGACTGCAGCCGCACGTATCTCGGCAGTAGATACGTACTGATTGACAATTTTACTTTCATTAGGAGGATCAAGAATGAAAAAATTTTCCGTAACCGTTAACGGTCAAGTGTATGATGTAGAAGTAAATGAAGTAGGCGGCGCGGCTCCGGCAGCAGCTCCGAAAGCAGCAGCAGCTCCGGCTCCGGCGGCAGCTCCCGCTCCGGCGGCAGCACCGGCACCGGCTCCGGCGGCAGCTCCGAAAGCGGCTCCGGCAGGCGCTGAAACTGTAAAAGCTCCGATGCCGGGCAAGATTTTGTCGGTCGCTGTCAAAGCAGGCGACGCTGTTAAAGCAGGCGACGTTCTCTGCGTATTGGAAGCGATGAAAATGGCAAACGAAATCTATGCTCCGCATGATGCCACCGTTAAAGACGTAATTGTTGCTGCCAACGCAACGGTACAAGCCGGCGACGATCTGGTTGTTCTCGGCTAATAGCAGACGGATTTTTTCCCGTACTCACTTCGCATGCTGAATGATTACTCTCCGCATCTGCGGATGCGGGGTAATCGCTTGCGAAATGCGACGGGCATGTTGGAACAGAACGTACCCACTTCTTTCTTTTCATCTTACCCACAGACGACAAGGTGCTACCCAGCCGGTCGCGAAAAGGAAGAAAAACCGATGTGCCGTATACTGTCGGGCAAATGATTGTCAGATATACCTTGCGTAATGAATTTATTGATTTTATCTTTATCATACGTATGGATGTTGATCATGATGCCGAAACGGACAATCATACGGACGGTTTCACGAAAGAAACCTCGGTTCCGCGTCAGCGGAGATGTGTGAATGCCATTCCAACGGGCATTCGGACATCACACGAACGGATTGCAATGCAATGACATGCTCGGAACGGTTCCCCGCCGGTCCGGCTGATTCGATTCGCGTATGGTGTGCGTCGTATACCCACGACGCACAAAACGAGATGCGCGAAACGCCGTTCGATGACAATGACATTCGTTTTGTAGGGGATGCGGTCTTCCCCGCGAACCTACGAAGCAGTTGCGAAAGGCCTCGATTTTTCGAGGCCTTTCCTGGTATAGGAGTGGACGATATGGAAATGACACAGTTGAGCGATCAGCAAATCATGTATCGGCTGCTGATCACGATCATTGTGACATTGATTGTATTCGGTGTGACAGCAGAGATTATCGGCGAAGAGCGAAAAGCACGTTGGTTCCAGAAACGAACAAAGTTTTCATGGTTTTTACGCCGCGGATTGCTGGGGGAGAAGTTCCACTACGGCTATCCGAAAACATTGGAAGGAATCGGTGTTTTTTTAGCCATGCTGGCGGTAATTGCACTCTGCACATGGTTTATTTTCACCACTTCCTTGCTGGATTGATTGACGAACGACCTGCCGTAAGGTGGGTCGTTTTTGTGTGCAAAAAAACGGACAAAGGAATATGCGATATAGCGGCACGGACGGTCGCGGGGAGAGAGGGAAAAGGAGAGATTGGCGTGTATCGGGGCCATGTATCGCTAGAGGCAAAAAGTTAAACAGTACTGTTTTCGGGAGAACGAAAGCGCATCATTTGTTTGCATTATACGCATGTTGAAGGGGAGCACAAAGGTAAAACGAAGGAAATGCAAAAACAGAGGCAACAACAAAACAAAGAAAAAGAATGTTTTTAGCTAGAGGAAGAAAAGCCATAGCCCCATGAACAAGAAACGAATAAAAGTGCAAAATATTGGCAATAAAACTCATTTTGAACACATTGATAGGCGATACATAGGAGAGAATATAGAAATGAGGCAACGTAAATGCCGAAAAAGGAGAAAATACTCCCAAATGCAAATCAATCAAAAAGGGGCATTTTAGAGAATGGTGACGTGAGATGGAATAGGGGATGGGCGACAAGCCCAAAGTGGTGAAAATGGCAAATTATGATCATTTTAGGGCGGGGCGTTGGATGGGTGGCATGAGGGCAAATCATGATTGTGAAATCAAAGAGAGAATTTCACCTATCCCTAAAATGAAAATGATGTATGCACAGATCGGTTGCATCAGGAGTGCTGCAAGAAAATGAGCGAATGCGGTGAAAATAAAACGAATTTGGGGAAATGACGAAAAAATAAGTAAACACTAAAGATGAACGGGAGACGGCGAAGAGAATATTCGGACTATAAAAAGAAGTAAGGGGGGATGATGCGAGTGTCGAGAAGGTACGGGAGGGGCCATGCCGATATGGCAGGAACTGTCGGCATGGGTACATCGGATGTACGGGGACGAGCGGTACAAGCGGATGTGACGATAGGTGGATCCGTTTATAGACGATACAAGTAGACGGGAAAAATGAAGAAAATTTTTCCATGCTATTGACTTGTCTTTATATTCATGTATAATTTAATTAAGTTATACTTGAATATAAAAGGCGGAATTGTGTCGTCGCCGCAAGGTGACGACCGACACTCATCCGATTGCTTGGAGAAATCCGAGTGTGAATGTACAGTTCACTTTCCGTGGGGACGGAACAATGTCGTTCGTACCGCATGTACGGCTCCGGCCGGTGCGGCGCAGGATGACTGCGACGGGGGCGTCGATACGGATGAGCGGGCATGTTCGGCGGTGATGCGATCAGGGTACGGTCGTGTTGTCGAGTAAAGCCCGACGCTTGACAGGTTGGCGAGATGAAGGACACTTCATCGAACGGATCACCATTGGCCCGGTACTTGCACGGAAGCATCGCGAGAGCGGTGGCAGGTGACGCGGCAAAGGATATGGTGAGAAGGCGGGTCGATACACATCGACAAACCGAACATTTTGCGGTTGGACGCAAAATGCCGTCCGCAGCTGACGGCAGGATGAACCGCACTCGCAGCAGTGTTTTGCGACTCCCCGCGGGACGGGAGCGGCAAGGGTGCCGGATTCGGCATCGGCGTCATTCGTCGGTATGAGGCTGAATATGTGAAAAGGAGAGTTGTTATGCAAGATTTTATCGTGGCCATTACTTCAGTATGGCATGATAGCGGCATGATCATCTTCACATGGGGTCATCTGTTGATGATTCTGGTGGGGATCGCATTGTTGTACTTGGCGTTTGCCAAGGAATTT
>CAMYCX010000093.1 GCA_947254705.1 uncultured Veillonellaceae bacterium | reverse complement strand
AGTACCGTATATGTTGATTTTGGGAAATCGCGAAGTCGATGCCCGGACGATTTCGGTGCGGGCGCGTGACGGCGAAGAAACCAATGATGTGCAGACGGCCGATTTCCTGGCACAACTGCAGGAAGAAGTGGCAACACGCGCCGTCAACATCTGAGCGACGACACATACCCACGGTGACGTGCGAAAAAACGGCAGAGGGAGTTCCCGCTGCCGTTTTTCCTTGTCGGTGGCGGTGGGGGAACGTGTCGCCGAGACGGGTTCCTGTGTTATAATAAGTCAGAGGTGACATCATGATGACAATTCGATGGCGTGCCCGGGTATCGGCGGTGCTCATGGGCATGTTGCTGGTATTGTTGAGCGGCTGCGGGCCGCGCGCGGTGGAAGACACGTACAGTTTCGGTACGGCACGGGTCTATTTTGCGGACAGTGCGGCGGAATTGGTTCTGCCGTTTGAGTTGCAGGTGCGGCGTGCGGATACGTTGCAAGCACAAGCGCCGCAGGAGTTGACGGCGTATAATGCCAATCGTCATTTTCAGACGATTGTCGAGGCTGTGCCCGCCGAGGCGGATACGGATGTAGCCGCCGCGCAAGCGTATTTTGTACAGACGTTGGCGGATGATGACAAGGCCGAGACGACGACGACGGTCGCCACACTTGACGGTATGCCGGCGGCGCGGGTGGACTATACGTATGTCCAACCGTCAAATCAGGGGCCGGTTCCCTTGACGGGTCGCGCGTATATCACCGTTCGCAACGGAACGTTGTGGCGAATTATGTACCAATATCCGACGAATGATCCGGAAGGGGCGGCTTTGATGGCGTATGTGGACGGTCAGATCCGATTTCGCGAGGTGAATAGGTAGCACATATGAATGTACTGTTTTGGGATATCGATCAGACACTGGTGATGACGGGACATGCCGGCTTTATGGCGATCGCGCAGACATTGGCGGAAATTGCGGGCGAGGATGCGCCGTTGCCGAAGTTTGATGCCGGCGGCCGGACGGATAATTATATTTGTCGGGCGATTTTGCAGCAGGCGACGGGGAAGGATCCGTCCATGGACGAGATTCAGCAGTTCAGCCGACGGTATGAGGAAGTGCTGCTCAGTTGCATGCAGCAAATTGACGGCTATATCCTGCCGCATGTACGGGATAATCTCGCGGCGTTTGCCATGCGCGACGAGTATGATCAGCTGTTGCTTACGGGCAACAGTCGCATCGGTGCGAACTTGAAATTATCGTATTACGGCTTGGCAAAGTACTTTGATTTTACATACAGTGCCTTTGCCGAGCATGATTTTGACCGGATTGACGTGGCCGCACGGGCGCGTCGGTTGGCGGAAGAGAAATGGGGCGATCGGCTGGAACGGATTTTCATCATCGGCGATACCGAGCATGATATTCGTTGCGGTAAAGCGGTCGGGGCATATACCGTGGCGGTGGCCACCGGTACGCGGACGATGCAGGAGTTGGCCGCGCACGAACCGTGGCAGGTCTTACCGCAATTGCCGCCGCCGGAGGAATTGACAGCGCTGCTGGATACAGCGACGACAGGAGGACGGATATGAACGAAGAAACGGAACAACGAGTGGGAACGACGGATAATCCCGTATTCCCGAAAGCCTTGCTGGCCGTACAGGGGGAGCCGATATATGAGGACGAATCGGAGTCGGTCAACGGAAGTTATTGGCACATTGTCTTGATTGTCGGATTGATTTTGGCGTTTCTGGTATGGGACGGATTTCGTATGATGGACAATTACCGCATCACGGGAAATATCTGGCAAAGCATCAACTATGCCAGTATCTTTTTTGTGTTGTTTGCGTTGTACATACTGCTCAGTCAGTCCATGATCAACTATCATTTCCGTTTGACGGACAAGGCGCTGGTGGTCACGTATCGGACGCCGTTCGGGCATAAACGACATGAGATTTTGTATGAAAATATTTACGGTGTCCATGAACATAAGGCGCGCTTGGCGAACAACGTCAAGTTCCGTTACAAGTGGCGCTGGTATTCGCTGATCGATTCACGGCCGCTGTTGGCCATGTTTTATAAAATTCCGCGCGGTATGAAAAAACCGAAGTACGGACGCGTGATCTTCAAAGCGGATCCGCAGTTTTTGCTCGGGATGAATGAGTATATGCCGGGCCGTGTGGCGATTACGGAAGAGGAAACGACATATCGCGTACTGGTCGATGAAGGGCATCGTTTGGATGCGAAAGAAGCGGCGAAAAAACGGGCCGCGGCAAAGAAGGTGGACTGATGCGTTGGGGTGGATCGCGCGGCATCTTTATGCTGTTGCTGTTTTTATTGGCGGGCGCACTGATCGGCGGCCTGCTCGGCGATTTGTTGGGGCAGGTATCGTTGGCGGGCGTCATGCCGTACCTGGTCAAGCAATATGTCCTGATTGATGTCAGCAACGTCCGGTTGAGTCTGTATATCCTGACGATTGATTTCGGGATTCGATTTGCACCGAATTTGCTTAGTATAGTCGGCATTTTCATTGCGGCATGGCTGTTTCGGCGGTGGTAAGATGTGGGTTCTGGCATCGGCCTCACCGCGGCGCGAAGCACTCGTGCGCGAGGCGGGCGGTACCTGTGTCGTCGATCCGTCCGCATATACGGAAGACAACACTCGACCGTTGACACCGACGGAACTCGTACGGCGACAGGCGTTGGGGAAAGCCCGCGATGTCGCCCGACGACGCTCGGACGGGCTGGCGGTCGTCGGGGCGGATACGATCGTCGTGCAGGCGGGTACGGTCATGGGTAAGCCGCACGATCGGGCGGAAGCGGAACGGATGATGCGACGTCTTGCCGGACGGACACATACCGTGTATACGGGCGTGGCACTGGTCTGCGGTGCAACGGAACGGACGTGGTGCGTGGCGACCGAGTTGGACTGGCGGCCGCTGACGGCGACGGAGGTCGATGCGTACTTGGCGACGGACGAGTGGACGGACAAAGCGGGAGGGTATGGCATCCAAGGCGCGGCGGGCGCATTTGTGACGGCACGCCGCGGCAGTCTCTCGAATGTCATCGGCTTGCCTGTCGAATTTCTCCGTGCCCGTCTGGAAGAGAGCGGAGTGGATTGGTGATGGCACGAATCAGGGATTTGAAAAAAGAGGAGCGCCCGCGGGAAAAGTTGTTGACGGCAGGGGCGGACGCGTTGACGGATGTCGAGTTGATTGCCGTCTTATTG
>CAMYCX010000092.1 GCA_947254705.1 uncultured Veillonellaceae bacterium | reverse complement strand
GCGACCAAGTCGATCGATGTGAATGCTCGGCGGTTTTTCTGTGATGAAACGGGAGCGACCGTTCCCGATGTGCTGATCAATCATCATCGGATGTCGATGCGACTCGGACGGGCGACGGATCCCGATTTCTTGCAAGCGCTCGGCGTACCGGTGTTGCAGGCGTATCATGCCCGTCGCAGTCATGACGAATGGCGGGCGTCGGCGGCGGGGTTGACCCCGACGGAAGTGTCCTCGACCGTGGCGATGATTGAGCATGACGGTATCGTACACGGGCCGGTGGTGTCGCATCAGGAACAGGCGGAAGACGGAACGGCGACACGGTCGCCGTGGCCGTACGGTGTCCGGCTGTTGGTCGCGCGGTGTCAGCGGTGGGCCCGCCTGCATCGCTTGCCGAATGCGGAGAAAAAAGTGGCATTGATTTTGCATAATTATCCGGCGAATAACGCGCATGTCGGTTGTGCGGCGGATTTGGATTCACCGGCGTCCTTGTGGCGGATTTTGCAGCGCTTGGAGGCGGAAGGGTATGATGTCGGCACGTTGCCGCCCGATGCCGACACGTTATGGCAGACGGTCATGACGCATATGACCAATGACCGCACGTATGCGGACGAAACACGGACGGCGGCGGCGACACATATCGCGGCGGCGGACGTAACCGCGTACGAAGCGCAACTGGCACCGACGGTACAAACGGAACTGGCCGATACATGGGGGCGGCCGCCGGGTGATGTCATGGCGGACGAGGACGGGTTGATACTGCCCGGATTCGTGACGGGAAATATCTATATCGGGTTGCAACCGCCGCGCGGATTCGGAGAGAATCCGTCGGCGATTATTCACAGCCCGACGATGCCGCCGACGCATCATTACTTGGCGTTTTATCATTACTTGCAGGACATATGGGGAGCCGATGCGTACGTACATATCGGCACGCACGGATCACAGGAGTGGCTGCCCGGCAAACGGGTCGGCCTGTCCGATACGTGCTATCCCTTGTTGACGATGGACGAAATGCCGAATCTCTATCCATACCTCGTTACGATCATCGGGGAAGGGATTCAGGCAAAACGACGCGGATATGCCGCGCTTGTCGGGTACCTGCCCGCGCCGGCCGCGCCGGGAGGATTGTACGGTGCGTGGGAAGAGATGGAACCGCTGCTTGACGAATATACGCACAGCAAGACCTATCAGCCCGACCGTATCGACACCGTACTTGAACAAATCGATGCCCGCATTGACGAATTGGGCATGACCGATCATTTCGCAAGCGCACGGGCGACTTCGGCGGAAGAGTATATTTTGGCGATTCATTTGTTTATGGAATCCATTATGCATCGTCCCAGTCGCACGGGATTGCATATTCTCGGGACGGCGCCGCAAGGCGAGGAGCTCCTGCATATGACGGAGCAGCTGACTGCCGTTCCGCAGTCGGATCGGGAATCGCTCCCCGCGGTGGTGGCGGCGGCGTTGGGTCTGTCCTATCCCGGCCTGTTGGTCACGGAGAAACTGACGGCGGACGATATGGCGGTACAATCACAGGTGCGTGAAGCGACACATGGGTGGCTGGCGGCGTTGGCGGCGGCGAACTGGGATCGCACCCGGATGACGACGGACACGCTGCCGTGGACGGACGAACTTTGTGCCTATGCGGACTATATCGCACAGGTCGTCATACCGCGGATTACACAGACGACGCGTGAGATCGACTCGATCGCCGACGGCTTGGCGGGCGGGTTTATCGAACCGTCTCCGGGCGGATCTCCGTCTTCCGGCAATATCGACGTATTGCCGACGGGACGCAATTTTTACGGGATCGATCCGTCGCGGTTGCCGACCCCGACGGCATGGAAATTCGGCGTACAGTTGGGAGATGAACTGATCGAACGCTATGTCGCCGATGAAGGTCGCTATCCGGAAACGGTCGGGATCATTGTGTGGGCGGGGCCGAACCTGCGCAGCAACGGGCAATGTCTGGCGGAAATACTGTACCTGCTGGGGGTACGTCCGATTTGGCGAAAAGATAACGGTAAGATTGACGGCTTGGAATTGATTCCGTCCGAAGAGCTCGGCCGGCCGCGGATCGACGTGACGGCACGCATCAGCGGATTGGTGCGTGATGCCTTGCCGCAGGCGGTGAGTCTGGTCAACCGGGCGGTGGAATTGGTGGCAGCATTGGATGAACCCGACGAACTGAACTATTTGGCGAAACACGTTCGTGCCGATGTGGCGGCGGCGGAAGCGGAAGGCGTCGATCCCGCAACGGCATTGCGAGAAGCACGCTGGCGCGTCTTCGGTTGCCCGCCGGGGGCCTACGGTGCCGGTGTCGGGGCCATGCTGGATGAAAAGAACTGGGAAACGGATGACGACTTGGCCGATGTATATGTGACATGGGGCGGATACGCCTATGATGAACAGGGTGAGGCCCATGCCGATCCGCAAGCTTTCCGGCGCCGTTTGGCCACGTTGGACGTGACGGTGAAGAATGAAGATACGCGCGATCTCAATTTGATGAGCTCGGACGATTTCAATGCGTATCACGGCGGGATGATTGCCGCCGTGCGGGCGCTCGGGCAGCGTACGCCGCGCTCGTATGTCGGCGATACATCGGCGCGGACACAGGTGGCCGTGCGGACACTGGCAGAAGAGTTTCAGCAGGTGGTGCAAGGCGAATCACTGAACCCGCAATTTATTCAGGGTATGATGAAACACGGCTACAAAGGCGCGTTGGAAATGGCGAAACAGGCGGCGTTTGCGTTCGGTTGGGACGCGACCTCGCGCGTGATGAACGATGCGCTTTATACACGGATTGCCCAATCGTACGTATTGGACGAAACCGTTCGCCGCTGGATGCGGGAAGTGAATCCGTGGGCGTTGCACGAGATTACGGAGACATTGCTGGAAGCACAGCGGCGCGGATTCTGGAATATGAGCGAAGACATGGCGGACGCCTTGCGCGATATTTATCTGACGACGGAAGGCGAGTTGGAGGCACAGGGCGAAACGACAGACGCAGACGAGCCGTGAACGAACGATGACGGCGATGAATCACAGTACGGATATACGGCAGGGAGGATGAAATGGGAAATCAAGCGCAAACCGTCGCGAAAGTCGCGAGCGAGCATACGGATAAAGTGAAAGAAGAAGTAGTGGAACAAATGACATGGTGGCAGAGCGGAGCCTGTCTCTTATACACATCTCCGAGCCCACGAGAC
>CAMYCX010000091.1 GCA_947254705.1 uncultured Veillonellaceae bacterium | reverse complement strand
TTTTCATATTCTGCCGCAAGTTTCTTGTCTTCCTCCGAGGGGTTGGTGCTTTCCCAACGATCTTTGGCTTCTTTCGCTTTTCTTTCCAAATCGGCGATCTGCCGTTCGTAGTTTTGGATCGCGTTCTTATTGATACCAAGCGCGGTTTCCAGTTCGGCGGTCAGTTTCTCCGTATCGATCTTATTTTTCTCAACTACATCGGTAATGTTTTCTTTTTTCCATTGACTCTCGATGTCCTGACCGATGGTGTAGAACAAATTTGACGTCACGTCCCAACCTTGTTCCAAGTCTTTACCGAAAAGTTCGCGGTACTTATCTATGATCTTCTGTTGATTCGTGTCCAGTTTCTGTTGCCGCTCCGTCAGCGCCGCTTTCTTTTTGTCCAGCCATCTCGTATCGGCGGCCCCCTGTTTTTTGGATTTCTCGTACTGCCATTGGTAATAGCAAATCTGATAGTCCAGGTCGACCAGTTCAAACTTCATGTCGGTTACCATGTTGAACAAAATCGTACTCTTGCCGCCTGTCAGGGTGTCAAACTTACCGAATAATCCATCTCCGCTGCGCCGATTCGCATCATGGATCTGTGCCTTCCAGCCGTCTTTCGCCGCGACCCACTTGTCATACGTCGCCTGATCGACAACGTCGGCATCGATATCCCAGTATGTCTGATATACTTCACCGTTGTAACACAGTCTTCCGCCTTCTCGTAACCCGTTCACTCGACCGACACCGTTCCCATCCACAGAGTACTCACCCAAAGCGTTGTAGTAGGCACCGGAACTGCCGTTTTTAGCAGAGTACGAATCGTAACCGACAGACGCATTGTCATGGTAGTCGGTGCTGCTGGATGTTGAGTTCTCAGAGGAGCCTATAGAAGACCCGAATTGCAATACAATATCAGCCAGATCCCGCTGCAACGGATTCTCTCTCATTTGATCGATAATTCTCCGGCTTCTATGATCTGCGGCAATCTTTTCGTTTTCCCTGATATCGCCCAATGCCTTGTAGTAGTTGCTGACGTAGCCTTTGTAAAAGTCCAGCGACAGGTTGAGGTTCGTGTCTTTTTCGGCGATGCCCTTCAGTTCCGTTGCCGCCTTTGCCAATCCTTCCGGACTGGTGATGTCCGTCGTCTTTAATTGCGATACGCCCGTCAGACGCGAGTTCAGGTCGGCGATTTTGCGGTTGTGTTCATCGATGGCATCTTTCGTGCCGGCGACTTTGTCGTTATATGCCTGCAAGGCGTTGTCATAGATGACTTTCGCACTGGCCTTCGCTTTGGTCATCGCTTCGACTCTGGCGGCCGCTTCAATCGTATTGTGTTCTTGTGTTTTCAAGTCTTCCAGCCGTTTGTCAATGCTCTCGATCAACTGCTTCTTGTCTTCGATTTCTTTGAGTCGTTGGGCGTTTTCTTCCATTTTTTGGCGAATCGTCTCGCCCGTTTCATTGCCCCCGGTCGCTACCGCCCCTTTGCCGATGGCGATGCTGTTTTTCCCCGTGGAGATGGAGCCTTCGCCGCGGGCATAGGAGTTGTCGCCCAGTTCGAGACCCGTTTTTTCGTGAATTTTATTGATTTGAATGTTGGTGATGTTTTGCGTAACCGATCCCGTGTTCAGTTTCGTCTTGTCCACACCGATGATTACTTTCGCGCCCCCTTCATTCGTGCGTTCCGTGCTGATTCGGGTCGCATCGTCCTCCGGTACGAATTCGATGTTCGGCGTTTTGTTTTTGCCCAACTCTAAAGACAGCGGTGCGCTGCCTTTGCTGCTGATACTGAATCCCCCGCCGATGTTGGTGATGGCCGTATCGCCTTGGTTGATGTTGGCGACGATGTTGTTTGTGATGTTCTTTGCCAGTTTGTCGGTATCTACCCCGACGACTACTTGCCGCCCTTGGGTCTTGGTGATGATGTTGTCATCGCCGACGATGTCGACACGTTTGTTGTCTTTCGTCAGTGTCACGCCGGCTGCCGTTGCATTTTTGTCCGTACCGACGGTGATCTCATTGAGTCCGGCTCCCGCTTGCAGGCCGCCGACTTTGTTTTCCAATGCTTTCAGTTGCGCGACGTTGACCGCGTCGGTATTCGCTTCACCGGCAGCAACGCCCGTGATTTGCCGGGTGAAACGTTTGCCTTCGTCGGCATTTGTCGTATCCCCCACGGATACGGCGCCCGCATTCCCCAGGAAGGTGTCTTTGACGCCCGCTTGATCGGCGAGATAGGCCTTTCCTTTACCGATGTCGGTGGTGCGTGCCGTCCGATCCGCGACGCTCCCCCCCCCCAGTGCGACGGCATTGTCCGTCGTCGCCTGACTGTTTGCGCCCAGCGCGATCGCGCCTTCGGCCAAGGCTTGGCTTTCTTTCCCCAAGGCGACGGCGCTGTTTCCTGTCGCCAATGCCCCCGTTCCGGTGGCGATCGCGTCAGCGCCTTTATTTTTCAGGTCGTGCAGCGTCAGATTCCGTTTCAGTTCTTCCAAAGCGTCGGTTTCCGCTTGGAGTTTGTCCGCTTTTTCTTTCAGTTCCGCCGCGACCCGTTCATACTCTTTTGCCAGGATGAGATCTTTGGGGTCCGGATTCGTATTATCATGCACGTTCTTGAGGTTATCCGCTTGCTTTCTTAAGTCGGCGATCTGCCGTTCGTATTCCTGAATGGCGTTTTTGTTGATACCGAGCGCTTTTTCCAGTTCGGAGGTCAATGTATCCGTGGTGATTTTATTTTTGTTCTCAATATCAGTGATGTTTTCTTGTTCCCACTTCGAAAACAATCCTGCCCCTACGGCAGCAAGATCTTTTAGCTTCTGTCTCTTATCTTTTTGGATTGGACCGTTATAATCATGATATTCATTGAACTTATTCATTGCCTCCTTTTTCCGATCCAGCCATTTTGTGTCTCTCGTCGCTTCATATTGCCCTTGATAGTAGCAAATCTGATAATACAAATCCGCCCCCTCCATTTGGATGCGGACATACTTCTTAAACCACTCAACCGATTTTCCTCCTGTCAGATCCGACAATTTTCCAGACACCGGATCTGCCAACTTATCTGCTATGTCATCCATCCTTTGGATGTAGGAACTTTTCGCTTGGCGCCACCCTTCAAAGTACTCTTTCGAAATTATTTTTGTTTCCGTATCCAAGCTTAGCTCATAATCTCCTAACCGGTATTTAAATCCAAGAGCGCGATGTTTGGGATCATCCCCTGTCAAACAATCCGGAATTCCCCTCGTCCAAGCCTTCGCTTGCACAAAAACCAAATCCTGTTCTCCTGGATTATCTTTTAAATAGGTTTGCTTTGCCACCCACCACAAACCATTAGCATCAGTATAATCGCCAGACGGATGATTATAAAACTTATACCAGTGTTGAATATCCTTATTCAGACGTAAATCGCCCAATGCCTTGTAGTAGTTGCTGACGTAGCCTTTGTAAAAGTCCAGCGAC
>CAMYCX010000090.1 GCA_947254705.1 uncultured Veillonellaceae bacterium | reverse complement strand
GTATATATGTTATATCATCAGCTTTATTTTAATATATTCATTGCACGTTTCTCACCGCACAAAAGCGCATGCGTCTGCATGCGCTTTTGTGCTTTCTTTTTATCCTGTTTGGCGGTGTCTTGCGTCCGACCTTGGGCGAGATTATCCTTCCCGCAGGACAGGGGGTTTTTCTTTGAGTCCCTTGGTCGAGATGAGGAGGTAGATGAGCCCGACGACGAACCACGCACCCCCGACGAGGAGACATTCATCCGAAAGATGCGCCCACAGGTACGCGCAGACGCCGAACCCGATCAACGGGAACAGGAGCGTACCGACGATGTGGCGTTCTTTTTGCCGCCGCCAATACCACGATACCACGGCGAGGTTGACGCACATAAAACCGAACAAGCCGCCGAAGTTCAACAGTTCCGTCACGACGGGAATATCCAGGAAGATCGCTCCGACGATCCCGATGACGCACATCATGAGAATATTGTAAGTCGGTGTCCGATGCGTCGGATGCAAATGCGCAAAGATACGCGCCGGCAACAGACCGTCACGGCCCATGCCGTAGAGCAGACGTGCCGCACTCGATTGCCCCGCCAACCCCGCGGTCATGGTCGAGATGATCACGGCCACCGTGTACAGTACCGCAAGCCCCCGCCCGCCGGCGATTTGCGCCACTTCAAACAGCGCGGTATCTTCCGTGGCAAAGGTCGTATAATCCGGCCATACGAGTTGGGCGACATACGCCTGTGCGATGAAGATGATGCCGCCGATCAGACAGGCCGCGACGGCCGCCATACCGATATCGCGTTTCGGATTGACGGCCTCTTCCGCCATCGTCGTAATCGAGTCAAATCCCAAAAACGAGAAACACGCAATCGCCGCCCCCGCGACCAACGCTGAAGCGGAGAATGTCGCCTCCTGATAAAACGGTGCAGCCGATACCAACGTTCCCGCGCCGACGCCGGCATCCAGTGCCAACACGCACGCGCCGACAAAGAGCAGCACAATCACCGACATAATCCCCACCAAAATAAAATTCGTCCTGGCGGCGATATCGACACCGAAATAGTTGACCACCGTCGTCACCAGTGCAATCAGCAGCACCCACGCCGTATACGGTACTTCCGGCATCGTTGAATGGGCATACGACGCCCCCACCATGAACACGATCAGCGGCACGAGCACATAATCCAAAAACATCGCCCACCCCGCAAAAAATCCCAAGTACGGATTAATCCCTTTCGCGGTATACGCATATGTCGAGCCCGCCACCGGAAACGCATTGGCCATTTTCCCGTAACTCAAGGCGGTAAACAGCATCGCCACCATGGCAATGACATACGCCATCGCCAGTGTACCGCCCGTCACGTCCGTCGCATACCCGTAAATATACGCCGGCGCGATCGGCGTCATGAACGCAATCCCGTACACCACAAGATCCCGCCGCGTCAGCACGCGTTTCAATGCACCGCCCTCCGCCTGTACGTTCGTTTGTCCGTTCACGTTCATCACCCTTTCTTCTCCTATATGATAGTGCATATAGTATACCAAATTTACGCATCAAGTCCAATCTTTTCCCTATCATCATTTATTAACCCGAAAAATAATGCGTATTCTTTATCCTGCTCCGTATTTCTCATTCCTGTTCCGTTGTCCGTGTATATCCGCTCGTGCGCCCGATTGCTCCGCTCGTTTGCGAGCATCAAAAAACGCCGTCTTTCGACGGCGTCGTTTCCTCACTCCGGTTCGTACAATCGTTGCAGACACGCATCCGCCAATGCCGATAAGCTCGACACCGCCCGCTGCGGCGACAAATCCGTCGCATCGTACGCCAACGGCAACTCGGTACACGCCAGCATCAACGGCAAATCCGCCGTCGCCCATAGCCGCTCCGCCGCCTCGGTCATCGCGGCGGCTGCTGCCGTCATATCGCCCGACTTGATCGCACGCAGCGAAGCCTCACTCAACTCGGCCACAGCGGGCGGCACTTCCCGCAACGGATACCCGACCCGTGCCGCCTCCGCTTGGTACATGCCGCTTTGCATCGTTCCCTTCGTACCGAGCAACCACGCTCCCGCCGGCGAAAGCACCCGCGCCGATTGCACCGTCGTCTCGATGATATGTACCAGCGGTACGGTCAACTTGTCACGAAAATGATTGATAAAATAATGAGCGGAATTGCACGGCGCACAAACCATATCCGCGCCCCATGCAATCAACTGCTGAAAATCCCGTTTGAGCTGCGTCTCCGGGCTCGGCCCTTCGCCCAACATCGCCGCACTGCGATCGGGTAGCTGCGTATCTCCGTACAAAATCACCCGCGGATGCTCCTGATCCGTCGTCGCCGGTGCGTTGACGGCCAACAGGCGCAAAAACTCCGCCGCCGCCGCCGGGCCCATGCCGCCCACAACACCCAATACTTTACCGTTGGCCTGCATCGATATCCTCACCTTCCGCGTCCCGCAAATGATGCGGTGACGATCCGATCCCTTCGCGAATGCGCCGCCGCTCCGCATCGATCATCCGCTGTGCCCGTTTCTCGATCGTCTGCAACAGCCACATCGTCGCCATCGCATCCGCACGATAATCCGCCTCGGCAATCACATCGACACGTTCTTCCGCCAACAACCGATTGACCTGCTCGAAGGCGGCCATATTCCCCTTCGGGTACACCGCCATCGCATGACCGCCGCCGCCGCGCACCACCGAAAACGCCGGTACATCGCTCGGCCCGTCCGCAATATAAATCATATTCTCCCGACGTACCCGTCGCGCCGATTCGTCAATCTTCGTATTGACATCGACCGACTCTCCGTCACGATTCAACTCGCGGATTCCTTTATTGATCTCAAAAATGGCCCGCGTCTTGGTCGTGTTGTCAATCGTATAGCCGATCTCCGCCACCACCGGCGGCGTCGTCTCACTCTCAATCAACTCACACCCCCAGATATCATGCGTATACCGGGCCAACTCCGAGCCGCGCACCGACTCGGCAAATCCCGTGCTGACGATATAATTCTCCACACGAATCCCGTGCTCCTGCCACTCCGGATGCGCCTCATGTAAATGCGCCAACCGGGCAAACAGCTCCGGCACGCCCGGGTACCAGTCCATCTCGCGCCCGAACGCTCCGAGCATCGCATTATTCAATCCGGGAAACAGACCCCCGTCGCCCACTTCACGCAAAAACCGATTCAAATACACCGTGTCCGGATTCACCCGCACGCCCTGTGCCTTCCGAATCTGCTCCGGCATCGCATTGACCTCGTCCCAAAACGCCGCCGCGTCGACCCCGAAATGTCGGAAAATCGGATCCTGCATATTCCCCCGTATCAACGTCTTGTCAAAATCCCAAATGACCGCAATGATATTCGCCATTCGCTACTCCTTTACTGCCTTTCGTTATCTTCTTTATTCTACAACCTTGCCCGCGCCCGTGCAAATGCGACATATAAAAACACGCACTTGCCGTAGCAAGTGCGTGTGTAATCGGTATCGGTTACTTACGCTTCAATCTTCGTGACAACGCCCGCACCGACAGTGTGGCCGCCTTCGCGA
>CAMYCX010000089.1 GCA_947254705.1 uncultured Veillonellaceae bacterium | reverse complement strand
GTGACATCATCGTAGCGAAAAACGAACTGATCATCGAAGAAGATGCCGCTCGCATCGAACAATTCTACGATCGGGCGAAAATTCGCTCGCCGCTGACCTGTCACTCGGCGCACGGTATCTGTATGAAATGCTATGGACGCAACCTCGGTACGGGTCGTCAAGTCGAAGTCGGTGAAGCGGTCGGTATCATCGCGGCACAGTCTATCGGGGAACCGGGGACACAGCTGACGATGCGTACATTCCACACCGGCGGTGTCGCGTCAAACGAAGACATCACACAAGGTCTGCCGCGTGTCGAAGAACTATTTGAAGCGCGCAAACCGAAACGCAACGCGATTATCAGTGAAATCGGCGGTACCGTTCAGATTGAAGAAGTGGAAGGCAACGAACAAGTCTTCAAAATCAACGTTACCGACGGCATGGACGTATGGACCAAGACCATTCCCTACGGCCTGAAAATTGTAGTCGCGGACGGAGACGTCATCGAAAAAGGGGCGCGGCTGACCGAAGGCTCGATTAACCCCCATGACATCCTGCGCGTGCTCGGCGTCAATGCCACCCAACGTTACCTCGTATACGAAGTACAAAAAGTATACAAATCGCAAGGCGTTGAGATTAATGACAAGCACATCGAAGTCATCGTGCGGCAAATGTTGCACAAAGTCAAAATTGACGATCCGGGCGATACGGACTTGCTGCCCGGTGAACGCGTGGAAGTCGGACTGCTCGAACGGGAAAATCGCCGTCTGCTGGCGGAAGACAAAAAGCCGGCGACGGGAACCAATGAACTGCTCGGGATTACCAAAGCGGCACTGGCGACGGAATCCTTCCTCTCGGCGGCATCCTTCCAGGAAACGACACGCGTTCTGACCGATGCGGCCATCAAAGGCAAAATCGATCCGCTGCTCGGTCTGAAAGAAAATGTCATCATCGGCAAACTCATTCCGGCGGGAACCGGTATGGCACGATACCGCAAAGTCTCGCTAGTGCATGACGAACCGGTACAAGTCGCTCATGCGGACACATCGGACATCGCTGACGGTGAAACACAAGACGATTTGATGGCAACGGAAATCCAAGGCGACATAATGCCGACCGAAACCGTTGCGGAAACAACCTTGCCGGACGCTGCAATCAGTGAAGAACAATAAGTGCAGTCGTTGACGAAATACAAAAAACGCACTCTCCGAATCACGAGAGTGCGTTTTTGTGTGGCGATGTGAATGGTTTCATATGATGTACGAAAACGGATGACCGTTTATACCGGCGACCACCGGTACAGTTGTTTCCGGGAATAAGCGACAAGCAGCGAAGTGCTTTGGAAGATGAGTGATGCGAAACGATTTATGCTAAAATACAAGATGAAGAGTATTTGCATTTAATTCCGAAACTTTTGATAAAGGGGTGAGAGCATGAAAGGAGTAAATAGCCAGGCTTGGCGCGATAGCTTAAAACTGTATAAGCGCGCAGAGCTGGAATATTTCGCGACCTTTGGCGCGGAATCGTTAGATTATGTCCATTTATGGGATCCTCTTCATGTTAATTCTGACGACTTGGAGGCTGGGGCGAAGATACTGCGAGATGCTATTAGGACGGGCGTTCCACTTGACAACACGCCGCCGAATCCCGATATGCCCGAGATCGTGTATTGACCGGCAGTCCGAGCAGAAAAGAATCGGTAGAAAAATGCGTAAATCGGAGATCACGTATCCGAAAAGCAAGTTGGCGGTGTGAAAGTGAATGACACGTTCTTGTTGCCTATTGACGGCAAGGACTTTTGAGCGGATTTGGCGTGTGCAATACAGAAAGTCGGTGTTAAATAATGTGCTATTTATTGCTGACCGCACGAAGGGAGAGCGGCCGGTTAGGCTGCGCGACCTATTCCCCGGGACAAAATATTCGAATAAAGAAGTGGTGCTGAAAGATGATTTTATCAACCCATATCTTGGTAAATTGTATGATAACGCAACGGAGGTCTTGAGTGTTGGTCTGGAGTCGATATTTGAGCCCGGTGAGGGGCATGTAAAACGGTTTACACGCGACAAAAATGGACAGCGTAAGATTGTTTATGGTAAAATACAAGATGACGAAGAGTATTTGCATTTAATTCTGGGACTTTTGATAAAGGGGTGATACTGTGGAGGTGCGTGTACTTAGTCGTGCATGGGAAGAAGGCCTTGATCAAATGATACAAGCACAAAATGATTATCTTGAGGCCTTCGGTGCGGGGGCATTGGATTATGTGATATTGGGAGAGCCGATCCCTGAGAAATTAACAGACTTGAGTGACGCGACGAAGAAACTGCGAGATGCTATTAGGACGGGCGTTCCGCTTGATAACACGCCACCGAATCCGGATATGCCGGAAATTGTATATTAAAAGCCGCTAAAGCGAAATGCTGAGGCGGTTTTTTGTTGCACAACTTTATTTGTCAATTAAGACGCTGAACGCGTCTTTTTTGTTTGCCTTTTTAGCATTGCAGACGGTAAAGAACAGGAGACAATCGCTAAACGGTTTAACATGGCCTATAATCAAGCCTACCGACTTGTAGAAACGGAAACGGCGTACATACAAGAGCGGGCAATGCTCGATACTTATGATGAATTAGGACTTGAGCAATATCAGATCTGCGCGGTACTGGATAGCAAAACAAGCGAAATATGCCAAGATCTCGACGGCAAAGTATTTGACCGGAAAGACGCAAAGCCGGGAATAACGATGCCGCCCTTTCATTGTCATTGCCGATCAACGACCGTACCGTACATTGAGGGCTTGCTCGATGACGGCGGACGAGTGGCACGCGATCCTGAAACGGGCAAGATGGTAGAAATACCGGATATGACCTATAAGGAATGGAAAGAGAAATATGTAGTTAAATTTGATGAAAATGAAGAGTATAATGTAATTAAGGAGATAAAAGGCAGACCGAATAAGTACGTCGTAGATAAAATATCGAGCGGCGCATATGGGGCAAAAATTAACGAAGAAAAGCAAAAACCGCATATGGAATCGACAGCAGGGAAAGGAAAGAGTTATTTGTTTGATACCGTAGACCCGCAAGAGTTGTTCGATAAGTATGCAGGGGCGGGGACAATAGTAAAAACACGTAATGGAAATAACACAAATAAAGAAGAATGCGTTGCCAATAAATACATAGGAATAGATGTTTCCAGTGGATTAAAGACAAGAAAGTTTAAGATTCATCATTCAAAAAGTAGAACGCATATTGTACCCAAGAGGGAGAGGGAAAATGGTAGAGATAAAAAATAAGTGGTTTGGAAAGAAAGTAAGAATTATTGATATAGATAGCAAAGAATTTATCGGAATTGTAGATGGAATTACTGGGGCGGCAGATAACGACGAAACCGGAAGAGATTCATTGGATTTAGACGACGGTAAAAACATAATTTTCTTTAGTGATAATGAGATAGCAAGCGTTGAGATTATAGAAGAATAAAGTCACGGTATAAAAGCCGTGGTTTTTTAGTGAGATTTTAGGTAATAAGCACTCGCAAGGGTGCTTTTTATATCTGTCTCTTATACACATCTGACGCTGCCGACGAAACC
>CAMYCX010000088.1 GCA_947254705.1 uncultured Veillonellaceae bacterium | reverse complement strand
GCCGCTCGTGGGTTCGTCCAAAAAAAGCAATGCGGGATGATGTAAAAGAGCGGCGGCGAGCGCCAGGCGTTGCCGCCAACCTCCGGAAAGCTGACGGACTTTCGTCACGTGATAATGTTTGACGCCGACTTCTTCCATCGCTTCTTGGATCCGCGTCGCGACATCCGCATCACGCAAGCCGTACAGCCGTCCGTAAAATTCCAAATTTTCGGTCACGGTTAAATCGGGATACAGGCTGAACTTCTGCGACATATAACCGATGCGCGCTTGGATTTCTTCCGTCTGCGTGACGAGATCGCATCCCAACACATTCGCCGTGCCTTCGCTCGGCGGCAACACACCGCAAAGCATACGGATCGTCGTCGATTTACCGCAGCCGTTCGCGCCGAGCAAGCCGTAAATGCTTCCCGCGGCAATCGCCAGCGGCAAGTGGTCGACGGCGGTAAAATCACCGAAACGGCGCGTCAAACCGTCCGTTTGAATCGCGTAATCGCTCATGCTTCTTCCCCCTTGCTCAGTGAGAAAAAGACGTCTTCCAAGGTGGCGTCGGGACCGATTTTGCGTTGCATCGCGAGCGGCGTCGCGACGTCCAACACATGCCCGTGATCAAAAAAGGCGATGCGGTGACAATACGACGCCTCATCCAAATACGGTGTCGCGATGACAACGGTCGCCCCCTGCCGTTGCGTTTGGTATAAAAGTTGCCAAAATTCACGGCGCGAAACCGCGTCGACGCCGGTCGTCGGTTCATCGAGCACGAGATACTTCGGCTCATGCGCCCAAGCGGCGGCCAGCGCCAATTTTTGTTTCATGCCGCCGGAAAAAGTGCCCGCGAAACGGTCGGCAAATTTCCCGAGACCGACGAAATTCAGCATTTCTGTCGCCCGATCACGCGCCTGCTGCGGATCCAGTCCGTAGAGCGCCCCCATGAGTTCCATATTTTCCCGCGCGGTCAAGTTCGGGTACAGGCTGAAACGTTGCGCGACGTAGCCGACGGGCACACGCCCCGGCGCTTCGCCGTGAATGGTAACCGTCCCCGCATCCGGCCGCATCAGCCCCAAGAGAATGCGCAAGAGCGTGGATTTGCCCGCGCCATCCGCGCCGACAAAGCCGAATACCTCGCCGTCCTGAATCGTGAAGCTGACATCGTGTAAAGCTTGCACCTCTCCGTAGGACTTACTGATATCTTGAAAGGTAATCATTCGAAATCAACGTCCGCCGGCATGCCTGGTTTGACGATCCGCTCCTGATTTTGCACGGCGACTTTAACGGCGAATACCAGGTTGGCCCGTTCTCGCGCCGTGATGCTTTGCCGCGGCGTATATTCCGCCTGCTGACTGATTTCCTGAATCGTGCCCGCGATCGCGCGACCCGGATAGGCGTCCACATATACGTTCACCGCCTGACCGACCTGAATGCGCGCGAGATCTTCGCTCGGCACATACACCCGCACATAGCAGTTGTCTAAATCGCCGACGGTGACGATTGGAACACCGGCGGGAGCGAATTCGTTATTTTCAAAATTTTTGCTCAAAACCGTGCCGCTCGCCGGACTTTCCACATCAATCCCGTCCGCCTGCGCCTGTTGCGCATCCACCTGGGCCTGCAAGCGTTCCACTTCCGCGCGAGCCGCTTCCACTTGCCCGCTGCGCGCGCCGTCCTGCACGATGGTCAACTGATCCTGCGCCGCAGTCAGCGCCTGCTGAGCCACTTGGGCCTGCGTGCGCGCCGCGTCGAGTTGTTGCGCGGAAATCGCGTCCTGATCATAAAGCTGGCGATAGCGGTCGAAATCAGCAGACGCTTTGTTCGCTTGCGCCTGCGCGCTCGCTACTTGCGCCTGCGCCGCGGAAATCTCCGCCGGCCGCGCGCCGCTTTCCAGATCCGCTAAGCGAGCTCGCGCGGCGGCCAAACCGGCGTTGGCGGCAAGCACTTGCGCGCGCAGATCTTCACGATCGATACGGCAGACAAGATCTCCCTCGTTCAGCGTATCGCCCGCCTGCAAAGTAAGTTCGCGCACGTATCCCGGCACTTTGGCGGTGACATCATACCGCGTCGCTTCGACCGTGCCCGTCGCCGTCAAACCTTTATCCTGCGGACGAGTGACCCAGTAAAGCAGTCCGCACAATACCAGCAGCGCGATGACGGCAAGGATAATCTTTCCCTTCTTTTGCATAAAGCCCTCCACTTGCGCACACATTTCGGTTCATTTGCTTGGTTTAATTATTACATAGTTGAATACACCCGACAAGTACGCCCCGACTTGCGCATCGCTACATAAAAAAGCACTCTCCGCAAAAGAGCGTGCTTTTTTATTTCATTCACTTAGTCGCGATACTGCGCCGGCAGTTCCTTCATGCGGGCCACGCCCGTTTCGATCGCTTTTTTCGCGACCGCTTTCGCGACTGCAAGCGGCACGCGTTCATCGAAGACGTCGATGACGACATTATCCTGCCGCAAGTCTTTGTCGTCGACCAAATCGGCCAGCGCATACGCCGCCGCCAATTTCATTTCCATATTGATTCGCCGCGAATGCACGTCGATCGCGCCGCGGAACAGACCCGGGAACACGCTCGAGTTGTTCACCTGGTTCGGCATATCGCTGCGACCGGTACCGCATACCGCTACACCGGCCGCCATCGCTTCATCATACATAATTTCCGGCACCGGATTGGCCATTGCAAACACGATGCTGTCTTTCGCCAAAAGCTTCATATCTTCCGGCGTAAACGCACCGGCACGAGAAGCGCCGAGCAGCACATCCGCTCCCTTGATCGCATCATGGTAGCTGCCCTGGCGATCTTCCGGATTAATACGGCGAACGATATCCGCCTGAACACGGTTCAAACGACTGCTGCCGCTGTGCATGATCCCTTTACTGTTGAGCATGTCGATATGACGTGCACCGGCCGCCCAAAGCAAGTTGACGATCGCGGTGCCTGCGGCCCCTGCGCCGTTCATGACGATCTTGGCCGTTGCAATATCTTTTTTCACCCACCGCAACGCACCGAGTACCGCCGCCACCGCCGCAATCGCGGTGCCGTGCTGATCGTCATGGAATACGGGAATATCGAGCGCTTCGATCAATTCGTCTTCCACGTCATAGCAAAGCGGCGATTCAATGTCTTCCAAATTGATTCCCGCATAGTTTTTCGCCAGCAGCGTAATCGTGCAAATCAGTTCTTCCTTGTCTTCCGTGTCAATGACCACCGGCAAGGCGTCAATATCGGCAAACCGTTTGTAAATCGCACATTTGCCTTCCATGACGGGCATCGCCGCCGCCGCGCCGATATTGCCCAAGCCGAGTACGCGTGTCCCGTTGGAAATCACGGCAACCACGTTACCGCGCAATGTCAAGTCAAATGATAAATCTTCATTATCTTTGATGCGCAGGCACGGTTCGGCTACTCCCGGCGTATAGGCCACCGCCAAATCATGACGATTGTCCATCGGCACTTTCAATGTCGTACTCAAGATTCCACGATGTTCTTTCCGCAAAGCGATTGATTCCTGTTTCAAATCCATCTCGTCATCCTCCTTTATACATCTTTCACTGTCGGCAAGTTTCTGCCGTAAAAAATTTCCGCCATTTCCTGTTTCAACAAGCGCCGGATCCGTTGCCGATCCGCCGCGGGCAAATCCTCTTCCGTAACGTCAAATAAATAATTGTTCAGGTCAAACTCGCGCAGCATCATTTTCGTATGGAAAAT
>CAMYCX010000087.1 GCA_947254705.1 uncultured Veillonellaceae bacterium | reverse complement strand
ATTAGAATAACGGTCTCGTGGGCTCGGAGATGTGTATAAGAGACAGCCTTTATACATCTTTCACTGTCGGTAAGTTTCTGCCGTAAAAAATTTCCGCCATTTCCTGTTTCAACAAACGTCGGATCCACTGCCGATCCACTACAGGCAAATCCTCTTCCGTAACGTCAAATAAATAATTGTTCAGGTCAAACTCACGCAGCATCATTTTCGTATGGAAAATGTTCTCCTGGTATACATTGACGTCAACAATATTATAACTGCGACGCAACGCAGGCGCAATATAGTGCTGAATGGAATTCATCCGATGATCGATATAAATCTTTTTGCCGCTCACCTCACGCGTGAACCCTCGTACGCGATAATCTACAATCGCAATGTCCGTTTCAAATCGATTCAGCAGAAAATTCAGTGCGTTCAGCGGTGAGATCTCCCCGCATGTCGATACGTCTATATCCGCGCGAAAGGTACAAATTCCGTGGTGCGGATGCATTTCCGGATAGGTATGCACGGTGATATGGCTTTTGTCCAGATGCATGACAACATCTTCTCGCTCCGGCTCAGGGCGACCTTCGGAGATGAGCATCGTCACGCTTGCGCCCTGCGGCTCGTAATCCTGCGCCGCGATATTCAAAATATGCGCACCGATAATACCCGCCACCTCTTCCAAGGTCGCGGTCAACCGTTCCGCGCTGTATTCTTCGTCAATATATTCCAAATATGCCTGCTGATGTGCCGGTGTTTGGGCGTACGATATATCGTACATATTAAAACTCAACGTCTTGGTCAAGTTGTTAAACCCGTAGAGTTTGAGTTTGCGTGCCTTTTCCGTCGCCAACCCGATCCCCCCTTGCTCCCTTTTTAGTCTTTCTCGTTTCGATCGCGCGCTTCCACCTTGGTCAGTAATTGGCGCAATGCTTCGCCGCGATGGCTGATGCGGTTCTTTTCCGCCAAGTCCAACGCCGCCATCGTACACCCGTGGTCGTCCAACCAGAAGTACGGATCATAGCCGAATCCGCCCGTACCTTGCGGTGTATCGACAATCCGTCCCGGGCAGCGTCCCGTTCCCGTCAATGCATGTCCGTCCGGCCACACCAGCGCCAGTGCGCATTCGTAATGTGCCGTTCGTTTCTCCGCCGGTACGTCCGCCAGTGCCGCCACCAATTTGCGATTATTCGCCGCATCGTCACCGTGCACGCCCGCATAGCGTGCCGAATAGATTCCCGGTGCGCCGTCCAATGCGTCCACGACCAGGCCCGAGTCGTCCGCCAACGCGGGCAATCCCGTCTCCTGCATATAGTATGTTGCTTTTAAGCGGGCATTTTCCGCAAACGTTGCGCCCGTTTCTTCCGGTTCGGGGATATCTTTAAGTTCCGCAATCGGCACGCCCGCATACCCGACCGTCGCCAATGCCGCCTGAAATTCACGGATCTTCCCCTCGTTATGGGTTGCGAGCAAGATCGCCGTTTCCGCCTTACTGCCGACCAAATCGGCCAGATCACCGAGCGCCGCTTGCTGTGCTGCCATCAATTCATGGATCCCCGCCGTCGCTTGATCGAGCATATCCGTCAGCTCCGCCCGACTGAATGTCGCTTCTTCGCCCGTTCCCTGCAACTCCGCCAATGTACCGTCGCCGAGCATGACCACGTTGACATCGGCGTCGGCCGCATTGTCTTCTTCGTAACACAAATCAAGGAAAATTTCGCCGCCGACCTTGCCGACACTGATCGCCGCACAATAATCGCGGACAGGAAACAGTCCTTCGCCATCCCAACGTGATGCAATCGCCTGCACCAACGCCACGTACGCGCCCGTCACGGAGGCCGTCCGAGTGCCGCCGTCAGCTTGCAACACATCACAGTCCAGTACGATGGAACATTCTCCCAGTGCCTGTAAATCGACGGCCGCCCGCAGCGAACGTCCGATCAGACGCTGAATCTCCTGTGTCCGGCCCGATTGCTTGCCGCGTGCCGCTTCGCGCGCCGTGCGATCCTGCGTGGAGCGCGGTAACAAAGAATATTCCGCCGTTACCCAGCCGCTGCCCTTGCCCCGCAGCCAGCCCGGCACCTTGGGTTGGATGGTCGCCGTACACAAAACGCGCGTATCGCCCATACTGATCAGTGCCGACCCTTCGGCATATTTATTGACACCGACCGCAATATTCACCGGTCGGATTTGATGATTCCGTCGTCCGTTTGCCCGCATAGTTCCCCCTGTTCTCTCAGTCGTCTCCGATCATGCGCACTTCCGGCTCGAGATACACGCCGTGTGCCGCCATGATTTTTTCCTGTACCAGCGCAATCAACCGTTTGACATCGGCGGCCGTTGCACCGCCGTGATTGATGACGAACCCGGCATGCCGTGTCGAAACCTGCGCTCCGCCGACCGTCAGTCCTTTCAAACCGGTCTGATCAATCAGCGTGCCGGCAAAATAACCCGGCGGCCGCTTGAAGGTCGACCCTGCGCTGGGATATTCCAACGGCTGCTTCTGCCGCCGCCGCTGTGTATATTCATCCATACGGGCCCGAATCGCCGCGGGATCGTCCGGTGTCAGGGCCATCGTAACCGATGTGACCAGATCGCCCGTATCCTGAAACGCACTGTGCCGATACCCGAATACCAGTTCACTGCCCGTATACGTCACCCGTTCGCCGGTTCGTGTCACCGCCGTCACCGCCGTGACGACATGACGCATCTCACCGCCGTAGGCACCGGCATTCATCCACACGCCGCCGCCGAGTGTCCCCGGAATCCCGACCGCAAACTCCAGTCCCGACAGTCCCTGTTGCCACGCGGCCGTTGACACGCGCTGCATACGCAGCCCGCCGCCGGCCCGCATGACGCTGCCCGTCACCTCCAAGGGTTGCATCAGCCGCCGCAAACAGACGGTTACGCCACGGATACCGCCGTCGGCCACCAATACATTCGAACCGCCGCCCAACACCGTCAGCGGTTCATGCTCCGCATGCACCGCCCGTAACACCGCAATCAATTCCTCTTCATCCACCGGTTCGATATAGACATCCGCCGGACCGCCGATCGCAAATGTCGTGTGCCGTGCCATCGGTTCCTCCGTGCGCACCGCTCCGCGTGTCACGACTGCGGCAATCCGTTGCTGTGCCGCCGAACGGGTGATCATTTACCGTCCGCCTCCGGCATGGTAAAATCCAACGTACCCGCCTTCATCGCATCACCGATGATCTTTTGTACATCACTCATGATCACATGCCATCGGGACAGTGCTTCGATATACTCCCGTGCCTGTGAATTGTTTTCCACGAGTACATGCAACTCGCGATACTCGTTCACTGTTTTTTCTTCCGGCGTTTGCCCGAGCATACGTCGATATTCCACTTCCATTTGCAGCGTCAGGTATCGGCGTACCATCTTGGCCGTTTCCTGATCTTTGTCCAATGCCTGTTTGGCCTGGATCAACCGCTGCATTTCCGTACTTTTTTCTATCGCACGCGCCAATCCGTGCGCTTCATCATAGATGTTCATGTCCGTCTCCTTCCGGCAAATGTCCCTGCTGCTGCAACCCCGGAAATCCCGTCTGCCGCAACAACTCATACGAAATAATCGCCACCGCGTTACTCAAATTGAGCGAACGCGCTTCATCAATCATCGGGATCCGGATGCATCGCTCCGGATGCGCCCGCAACAGCGACTCGGGCAACCCTTTTGTCTCCTTGCCGAACACCAGCACATCATCATACCGATACTGCGGCACCGTATACGACTGTCCGCCTTTCGTGGTCGCATACCAATACCGCGCCGACG
>CAMYCX010000086.1 GCA_947254705.1 uncultured Veillonellaceae bacterium | reverse complement strand
TTTTTGCTGATTTTCCGCCAGTTTTTGACGGATCGTGTCACCCGATTCGTTGCCGCCGGTGGCTACCGCCCCTTTGCCGATGGCGATGCTGTTTGTCCCCGTGGAGATGGAGCTTTCGCCGCGGGCATAGGAGTTGTCGCCCATTTCGAGGCCCGTTTTTTCGTGTTGCTGATAAATGGTGATGTCGACAAAGGTGTCGCCCGTCGGGGTCGTCGCGCCGCGCATCGCCCGTGGTTGTCCGCCCTGCAGCGTCTGTGCCCGCAGTTGCGCCAGCAGTTCTTCTTCGGGGGTCAAGCGGCGTGATGTCGCACGTTCCGTGTCGCTTGCGGTTTCGGTCGCCGCCACGGTCTGCGGGGCGTTCGGATCGGTTTGCGCCGCGCCGTCCGCGGCGCTGACAGGTGCGGTCCCCGCCAGCAGTGCCGCTACGACCGCCGCGGACAGTGTCCGTGATATGCCGCCGATGACGACTTTCCCGCCGGCCGATTTGGTAACTTCGGATACGGCAATCCAGCATGCCTTGGTGCGACTCCATACTGTTTTGTAGATTCGGTTCATTGCATTCTCTCCTTTACATATTTTTATAACTTTTTCGCATTAATTATATCCATTACCTCTATTATACACTATATTTTCTTTTTTTCATTTAAATTTTCATTATTTTATTACACATCGCCCGTTTTTTGTCATTTTCTCCCGTTTGCCGCTTTCTTATCGTTGCGACGGTATGTCCGACGCAGGGCGGCGATATGATGCGGTTTTTCCCCTGTGCGTAGTCCCGATATCGAAAAATACGGTATAATGGTAAGCATAGCGGATCGGCGGCGGGTGCTTGTCGTCGGTCATCACGGAGATGTAAGGAAGGAGTTTCCCATGAATCTATTACCTCTTGCGGTCAGTGTATCGATGCGTGCCGCGTATGTGCAGGCAGGGGCGGTACTCGTTGACCCGCAGTCCGCGGATCCCGCTCGGGTGGCGGCGGTCGTGCTGGACGAAGATGATGCGGCGGTCGCGATACGATTTGCGGCGGTGCCCGATTTGCCGCGCTTTGCGACATTTGCCGCGACGGGCTATGCAACGCCGCCGGCTGCGACAGCGGTGATCGCGGCGGCCGCGGCGTATGAGGCGTCGTTGCTCCCGCTGTTTGTCCGTACGTTGTTTGCGTACACGCAGGGAACACAGACATCGCTCGCTACGCCGGGGCATCATGCCGGTGAGTTTTATCGGCAGACAACGGGCGGTGAGTTGTTTTACCGTTTTTTCGGAGCGAATTTATTTCGAGCGGACGTATCTTCATCGGACAGTCGTCTGGGCGATATGTTGACGCATGAGGGTGTCGCCGCCGAGGCGGAGGCGCATGCCGCCGAGGTGTTTCATGCCGATCGCACGTATTTTGTATTGAACGGTACATCGGCCTCAAACAAGGTGGCTACGGGTGCGTTGCTGACTCCCGGAGATATCGTCCTTTTTGATCGGAATAATCATAAGTCGGCGTATCACGGGGCGATGATTCTCGCGGGGGCGACGCCCGTTTATCTGGAGGGGTCGCGCAATGCGTACGGACTGATCGGCGGGATTCCCGCCGCGGCATGGGATGAGAGCGCGTTGCGGGAGCGTGTGGCCCGGTTTGATCCCGTACGTGCCCGTGCTCCGCGGCCTTTCCGTTTGGCGGCGTTACAGTTGTCCACGTATGACGGTATTTTTTACAGTGCGGCGGATATTTTACGACGGATCGGGCATTTGTGCGATTACATTTTATTTGACAGTGCGTGGGTCGGGTATGAGCAGTTTTTACCGTTATTGGCCGAGATGAGTCCGCTGACGTTGCCGCTCGATGCCGATGCGCCGGGGATCTTGGTCACGCAATCGGTGCATAAGCAGTTAGCCGGATTGGCGCAGACGTCACAGATTCACAAGAAGGATGCACATTTGCGCGGACAGGATCGGTATGTCACGCATGAGCAGTTGAATAATGCGTTTTTGCTGCACGCATCGACGTCGCCGAATTATCCGTTATTTGCTTCGCTTGATATGAATGCGGCGATGCATGATGCACCGCACGGTCGCCGATTGTGGGAACGAACGGCGGTATTGACGACGGAGAGTAAGAAGGATATGTTGCGTCGGTTGCGCTATATCCGCCCGCTCGTGCCGCCGACGGTCGACGGCCGTGCCTGGGAGGATATCCCGACGGAGACAATATTGTCGGATCGGCGTTATTTTGCGCTCACTCCCGATGCCACGTGGCACGGTCTTGCCGGCATGGAGGAAGGACAGTATTGTCTGGATCCGTGTAAGATACTCGCCGTCACGCCCGGACTTCGCGCGGATGAGAGCGAATACGCCCCGACGGGGATCCCCGCGATGATTCTCTCGCAGTTCTTCCAAGAATGGCATTTTACGCCGGAAAAAGCCGATTTAAATACGCTGCTGTTTCTGGTTACGCCCGCGGAAACCGCCGCCAAAATGACACGTATGGTGGATATTTTCGTGCAGTTTGAGGATGCCTTTGACGCGGACACACCGCTCGGCGAGGTATTCCCCGCCTTGACGGCGCGACATCCCCGGTATCGGCACATCGGGTTACGTGAGCTGTGTACGACGATGCATGATATTTATCGTCGATATGAGATTCACCGGTGGCAGAGACGACTTTTTGCCGCGTCGTATCTGCCGGAGGCGGTCATGCCGATGCGCGATGCCAATGACGCGTTGACCCGCGGTGAAGGCGTACTTGTTCCTCTGGCACAAGCCGAGGGCCGTATATCACTCGAAAGTGTGTTGCCGTATCCGCCGGGGATTCTCGTATTGGCGCCGGGTGAATGCTGGAGCGACAGCGTGCTGCATTATTTCCTTGCCTTGGAAGAGGTGATGAACCGGCTCCCCGGATTTGAGCCGGAATTGCAGGGAATTCATCGTCGCAGCGACACCGCCGGTCGCACGCAACTCATGGCCTATGTTCTCCGCGACTGATCCGTATATCGATACGAAGAGAGATCGTCATGCTGCACACTATGTGCCAAAGTTGACAGCAACGGCATGTTATGGTATAGTTGAAAAGCTGTAAAGACAGCTAATTATTTTTTTATATGAGGTGATGTACATGGCAACAAACAGGAACGCTCGTTTTAAGACTAGCCGCCGGTTCGGTCTGAACATTTACGGCCATCCGAAAGCGTTAAAACGGCAACCCAAGGAGCAGCGTCAAAAGAAAACGTCCGAATACGGATTGCAGCTCTTGGAAAAACAGAAAGTGAAAGCGATTTATAACTTACTCGAACGTCAGTTCTATCGCTATTATGATAAAGCGCGTAAAATGGAAGGCATCGTCGGTGAAAACCTGATGTTCCTTTTGGAAACGCGTCTGGACAATCTCGTCTATCGTATCGGCTTTGCCCGTTCGATCCGTCAGGCTCGTCAAATGGTTAACCACGGCTTGATTTTAGTCGACGGCAAACGCGACGATATTCCGTCTTACGGTGTCAAACCGGGGCAGGTCATCTCGCTGAAAGAAGCCAATCGCAGCAATGAGATGTATAAAGCCAGCTTCCAGGATATGCGTAGCTTTGAGTTACCGTATATCGAAAAGAATTTGGACAAATGGGAAGGCACGCTGATCCGCATGCCGATGCGCGAAGAGCTTCCCTTTGCCAACGATATCAACGAAACACTTATCATCGAGTTGTACAGCAAGTAATCCGTTGTCGTTTACCATACGACAAAACAGCACGAAATGTCGGAAAGTCAATCTTTCTCGCATTTCGTGCTTTTTATTGATATAAATCACTTTTATCTCCTGCCTTGCTCCCGTTT
>CAMYCX010000085.1 GCA_947254705.1 uncultured Veillonellaceae bacterium | reverse complement strand
GCGTCTTTCGCATAGGCTATCGAATTATACCCGACAGCCGTAGCGTTTTCATACGCCGCATTGGCGCTGCTGCCGACCGCCGTACCACCGTCAGCTATTATATTCCCAAAGATATCACCCACATTGGCACTTCCCAGTGCTGTCGCATTTTTGCCATATACTCTGGCTTGCGGCCCGACAGCCGTGCTGTAGTAAGACTCACTACTCTTTTTGTAATAGAAATTACCGTAGCTGTCGTGTGTATAGTTCTTCTTCTCCGCATCGGATAACGCATTGTACGCATTTTTTGTAATTCTTTCTCCCCCAACAAGAGCGCTGTTGCCGATAGCAAGAGATTCCCCTACATACGCATGCGCCTGGTAGCCCATGGATACCGACTGATTCGCAAAAGACCTTGCCTCTTCGCCGATACCTATGGCGTATTCACCGGACACATCAGAATTCATGCCCATGGCGATCGCGTGATTGTGCGCTTTGCTGCTCAACCCGATAGCAATCGACCATTCGCCGGCTTTGATATCGCTGCCCAACGCTACCGATTCCATACCGGCTTTGGAACGGTTACCGATGACGGTGGCGTTTTCGCGGACTTCACTGTTGCCGCCGATGACAATGCTGTCTGTATCGTAAGCATGGGAGTCACTGCCGATGGCGACCACATAGGAACTGCCGTCGTTTTTTGCCCCTGTCCCTACAGTGACGCCGGAACCGATCGCGACGTTCTTCTGTCCCTGGATTTTCGCTTTATTACCGATAGCGATCGAATCATTGCTGCTCTGGCCGCCTTCGTTGCCCGTTTCCGCTTCATTACCGATAGCGATCGCGTTTTTATCCAAGGTTTTACTCTTGGTGCCGATGGAAATACCGTTTTCTTCCAGCGCGGTGGATTGCGTACCGATCGCGATTTTATTCGGGGCGGTATATTGGCCTTTGTTACCTACAAAACCGCTTGTGAACGCTTGCCATCCGATAGCGACATCGCCAAGCGAGCCTGCTCTCGTATTGGTGCCCAACGCGGTTCCATATTCTGCGGCGCCCGACTTAAATCCGACGACGACAGAGCCGTTCCCATATTGAGAGAGCTCGGCGCCGATGCCGATGAAGTTAACCGAAGGATTCGCAGGAGGATTATAGTTTTTAGTCGGATCGATTTCGACTTCTTCTTCTTCCACACGCAGAAGGTGACCATTGGCATCGTACACATTTTTTCTTACTTTGATCTTCTCGCCTTGCTTCACGCCGACAGAAACATAGTGCGTTTGTCCGTCAGCGACGGGATCCGCGGCGTAGACCGCGTCCATCGGGAAAAGCGCGCTCCCTAAAAGAACCGTCAGCACGGATGCCGCGAGCACACTGCCTTTGGCCCGGCCTGAGGTGCTTTTCGCATGCCCTTTCGCCAGCTCGGACGCAACAACCCAGCAGTTTTTCGTTTTACTCCAAATCAACTTAAAAATCTTATTCATATTTCCTCCTAAACAGAGAATCGTATCAAAAGCCGTCCCCTTAAAATAATTAATTCTATTACCACTTTACTATTATAATCCACTTGTCAATGTATATCAAATATCTTCCATACAATCCCATATTATATTTAACCATGCATGATACATATTTCTTAAAAATTAAGGATATGAAATTCTAACTCTTTTTTTATTATTATTTTTACCTTTATATAATATTATGAATTCTTCCTTGGTATCAACTTTTCTTGGACACAACGGGCCGTATCAAGTCTTACTATGCGATAGAAGAAAATTGGACGTACACAGGTCAGAATAAAATAACGAATTCAAATACGAATAAAACTCAACAAAAAACAAACACACCTTTTGTGGTTTCGGTCATCTTAAATATAAATATCAGATATCATGTTATTACGACAACTATAATATCGGTATATAGCCAAAAGACCATCTCCATGGAGATGGTCTTTGTACCGTTCGATATGTCGATCACGCCTTCCTTTGTGCTTCCAGAAGCATAGCAATTTGCTGTTTCATCGTTTCAATTTCACGATCTTGCTGTGCCTCTTTGTCTTTCATCTTTTGTCCTTCTTGCTGCAAGGCGGCCATTTTTTCTTTCAGCCTTTGATTTTCCGCCCGCAATGATTCCATTTCATCTTGCATGACATAGATCGAGCTAATCGGCCCGTTGGCATATTGCGGCATACGAAGATTACGTGCCGCCCGTGCGTCGCGGTCGGATTTGTCGCCAAAGCGCCAGCTGATACCGGCATTGGCCATCAGTTCCGAGCTGCCACCGTATGATACACCCACATGCAAAAGGGTATCTTCGTTCGAATAGCGTGCCAACCCGAGTGACAAGGCCTGTTTGCCTTTATAGGTCGATATGCCCGCCATGATTTGACTACGGTTGTACGGGTCAAAGTCAAGCGGTTTCAGTGCTGCCATGGCTGCTCCCATAGCGTCACCCTCACGACTTTCGTTTTGTACATCAGAGAGTACCTTGCCGTATTTACCGACTGTCTTCGTGACGGTATCAACCACTTTGGCAACGTCTTTCACTTGCCCTACAGTAGCGGCATCGGTATCAATCTTGCCGGGTGCCAGGTTCGTGATACCTTTGCCATTCATATTGATGCCATCACCATCAATCTTCACTCCGGGGTTAGCCGATTTGCCGTCCTTACCTTCCGTAGCGCCTACAGTAACGGAATTCACTTTGATGTCTTTGTTCAATGAAATCTGTACCGTATTGCCATTTGTTACCGATGTAGTGATATTGGTCTTATCGCCGATGATGCGAAGTGTCACACGATCGGGATCACTCGGTGTCGTTCCACCCGGTGTCGTTCCACCCGGTGTTGTACCACCCGGTGTTGTACCACCCGGTGTTGTACCACCCGGTGTTGTTCCACCCGGTGTTGTTCCACCCGGTGTTGTACCACCGGGTGTCGTACCGCCCGGTGTCGTGCCGCCCGGTGTCGTTCCTCCGGGTGTCGTACCGCCCGGTGTCGTTCCTCCCGGTGTCGTTCCTCCCGGTGTCGTGCCACCCGGTGTCGTGCCGCCCGGTGTTGTTCCTCCCGGTGTCGTGCCGCCCGGTGTTGTTCCTCCCGGTGTTGTGCCGCCGGGCGTCGTTCCTCCCGGTGTTGTACCACCCGGTGTCGTTCCTCCCGGTGTTGTACCACCCGGTGTTGTACCACCCGGTGTCGTTCCTCCCGGTGTCGTTCCTCCCGGTGTTGTACCACCCGGTGTCGTTCCACCCGGTGTTGTTCCACCCGGTGTTGTTCCACCGGGTGTCGTACCGCCCGGTGTCGTTCCTCCCGGTGTCGTGCCGCCCGGTGTCGTACCGCCGGTACCATCGCCCGTACCGTTGTCCCCTCCAATCACAAACGGTTTGCCGGCAGCGCCGGGATCACCCTTATCACCTTTATCGCCTTTAGCACCTTTCAAGGATTCGAAGAATTCTTTTTCACTCTTGTCCTTATTCGGCTGTTCACCGGTATCCGTCTTGTACTCTTTCCATACTTCGTAAGCGGACTTTCCAGCTTTACCTTTGAAGTTATCGTTATTTTTCAAGCTATCTTTATCGATTGTAACAAGCGTGTATTTTTTCCCGTCTTTTTCGACTTCTCTTGCCTTAAGACCGTCACCGAAATCCATACGGAATTCGTTAAGTGGCATCGTCCAGTTCGTCGTACCGGGATTGTACGCATTGTTGACGATCGCACCGCCGGAGTAGAAATTCAACGTCGCACCACTACCTGTTCCTATGTTCTTACTCAGATCCCAAAGGTTGAGCGTAGTTGTCTTATCTCCTTCTTTTTTGGTAATCGTGATATTTCCACCGGTGATGTTGGTAATATTATCTCCGTCTTTGAATTCCGCACTGGTGAGGCCTGTGAGCTTCTTGGCCAGTTTTACAAGCATACCGCCGTCTTGTGTGCCGAATACGCCGATGTTACCGGTTGTTACCAATTTTGCATCGG
>CAMYCX010000084.1 GCA_947254705.1 uncultured Veillonellaceae bacterium | reverse complement strand
TAATGGTGACCACGAGACCATGCTTGCCGGCGATCTCTTTGTCGATTTTGACATCTTTTCCGGCGTAAAAATCGGCAATGTATTTCGCCGTTTCCACTTCTTCAAACGATACTTCCGGATGTTCGTGAAGATGCCGGCGAATTTGAATCATTTCATCCTTACGTGCTTCCAGCATTTGCATCAACTTATCTGTCAACATAACTGTCTTCCTTTCCGTCAATACTCGTGATTACTGTTTTTCCTGCGGCTTGCCGGCACTGTCGGGGACAAGGAACCAAATCGACAGTATGGACAATACGCCGAAGAGGACATTGACCATCAATCCCCAAAATGCGCCGACATCCAGTCCCGCTCCGCGTGTCATGATATAGACGGAGCCGGAAAGAGTGATCCCGATCCCGCCGCCGAGGGAGCTGGCCATCTTATAAACACCGGCGGCCACACCGATACGTCCCGGCAATGCATTCTGCACGGAGGTATCCGTCGACGGCGTCGCGTAGAAGCCCAAACCCAGACCGAACAACGCAAACCCGATAAACACCAGGATCGGATAGACACCGTCCGGCAAGTGCGTCAGCGTCATCATCGCAATCCCGACGGTCGTGATGCACGATCCCCAGAGCATCGGCTTTTTCGCACCGACTTTTTGGAGCAATTTTTCACCGACACGAATCATCGCCAGTACGGCGACCAAGTAGCCCAACGTCAGCGAACCCGCCTGTGCCGTGGTAAATCCGCGTCCGAGCTGAATGTAGAGATTGGCGATCAGCAGTGTGCCCGCCGTCGCGTTCATCAAAAAGTTCGACACGGTCGCACCCGTGTACGCCATATTCTTAAACAAAGCAAAGTCAACCAGGACAATATCCTTGCCGTCTTCCACTTTCACAAACAGTATCATCGAGAGTACGGAAACGACAATCAAGCCGATGGAGTACATGCTCGTCCATCCCAGTTTCGCCCCGTAGTTGATGAACAGGTTCAACGTCAGAATCGCCACGATGAATATGCCCAGACCAAGATAGTCGAAATGGAATTTTCCGTCCTCCGGTTGCACTTCACTCTTGCTTTCCGGCGTTTCCCAGAGCAGCCACATGCCGAGCAACGCCACACCGATGGAGATGATAAATACCCAGCGCCAATCCAGTACGCTGGTCATCGCGCCGGCGAAAAACGAAGCGAACCCCGTGCCGCCCCACGAACCGATGGACCAGTAGGATAACGCACGTTGCCGATCCGGCCCGTCGAAATACTCTTTGATCAAGGCAATCGTCGACGGCATAATGCAGGCGGCCGAAAGGCCTTGGACAATGCGGCCGGCAATCAGCATGGCACCGCCCTGTGCCAACACAAGCAATAAAGAACCGATAATACTTAGTATAAAACCGATGTAGGTGATCTTTTTCCGTCCGACAAGGTCGGCGAGGTTACCGGCGGCCACAATGAACAAACCGGAAAATAATGACGTGACACTGATGGCCGTACTCATCACCTCGGCGGTGATCCCCAAACTGTATTGTACCGGGGCGGCCATATTCAGCAACGTCTGTGCAAACAGCCAAAAGTTGACGACCCCGAGTACAATCCCGAAAATCATTTTATTCGTACCGCGGTAATTGGCCGCGGTGACTGCGTTTTCCATACTATTCCTCCTTGGTATTGATTCCCTTCGCCGCTGCTCCGTAAAACGATTCGGCGGTGTCTTGCCGCATCACATAAATTGCGTTGCCTTTGCGCCTCCTTCCGTCTTTGACGACGACTGACATTGTGCCTGTCACGCCCGTTGACATAACAAGCACCGCTCATACGCCCGAAATCCGCGCACAATAAACCGACCTCCGGTTCACTCCTGTTTGTCGGCAGGTCGGTTTACGCTGCATCTCCACGGCAAATACGGTCGCACGAAAGGACGCGCCATGACATTCATCACGGTGATACCTACCGTTGTCATTGTGTTGCGTCTTCGTTCTTCCATGCGTGACGTCTCCCCTCGGTTCGTAATGTCGTTTGTCTGTCTTTATTGTAATGACCATAGACAACTGTGTCAATGAAAACAATAATCAATACTATTGATAATATAAAGGGTAATCAAAATATCGACAATATATCGGCAATAAAAAATCGCCGACTCCGATGAGTCGGCGATCATGTCCGTCAATCAGCCAAGGTATATTGCAATTCCATACGGGTACTGCCCACCGTGACGAACCGTCCCAGCAAGGCCACCGTTCCTTTGTATATCGTCTGTGCCATTTCTTCGTTGGCGGCTTGCAAAACCGCGGAGATGCGCTCCTGCGCCACGCCGCCCGATTCAATCTGCGCATCCGTCAGGAGCTGCATGCGTCGCAATGTCGTCATCATCTCTTTTTCAAAATTGGCCTGCAGCTCGCCGTATGTCGCATAATCCCGATCACCGATTACCGCCATCGTCTGTACCAGCCAGTACATGTAATTCGGGTCATACGCAATCGGCGTATCCCGATAGCAGGCCGGCGTATCTTCGACATTGGCATAGAACGGCACCGGACAGTTGTACGGGTTCGATGCCATCGCAAGCCAATGCACCCCCGCAATCGAGGCCGGCTTGTCCGGACGGATTTGCAGGATATGCATTTCCATATTCCGATTCAATCCGATGGCGCGATATTTCTTACGCTGCGCGTCCGTTCCCGAGCCGTATACATCCAGCGGCGTATTTTCAAAATGTGAGGACAATGCCCATTTCACGTCTTCAATCGACAATTTGCGTTTCGGATAACAGATAAAGGGCAAATCGTGGCAATTCGGATCATCTACAAAGGGATACCGTGCATTGTACGGACGATCCGTATCCGAAAACTGTTTTTGCACGTACCAGACCCGCGCATTATTATATACCGTGTCCTTGATCGTCGAACTGCCCAAGGTATGGCGGAAATTCAGCCGATCCGTATCCGGATTGAGCCGATACGTATCAATCAGCTGCGGCAATCCGTCCGCATACAATACATCCGCGGAATCAAAATCAAAGTCGTCGATATTCAGTCGGTTCGGTGCGACGACATACGTATCGTCCGGAATCCGTATCGCCGCCCAATGATGCCCGCCGTACGTTTCCAGATACCAAATTTCATTCGCATCACTGAACGCCATCGCGTTCGGTTCATACGTACCGTACTTCTCAAGCAACGCGCCCATACGCAGCACGCCCTCTTTCGCCGAACGGATATACGGCAATACCAGCGTCAACATATCCGCTTCCCCGATGGACGCGTCCACATACGGATCCGCCGCCAGCACACGAGGATTGCTCGTGATCGTTTCCGTAGCCGTCATGGCGACATTCTCGCTGTTGATCCCCGAGGCGCCGAAAAGCCCTTGCTTGATATAGTCCGCATTCGGTGTCGATGTATACCGCAGCGGATGATCAGGAAGCTCAATCTCTACGCCCCCGCGAAACGTCGCATACACCCGCGGCTGATCCTCCGGCCGCACCACAACAAATCGTTGCGGGTTCGGTTCATTATGTCCGTCCTCATTACGGGCAATCAGCGGTGCACCGTCAAGCGATGCCGCCTTGCCCACCAAAATCGTTGTGCAAGCCATACTGTCACTCCTTTTCCGGCAGGATGCCCTGCCTGTACTGATCATCGTTCGTATCTATCATACTCCTGTTGCGCAAGAAAATGCAATTGATAGGGATTATTACTATCGACCGGTTTGTAGCGAACAACAAAAAACGAACCCTCTCGGGTTCGCCGATTGACTGGTGCGGTTGGAGAGACTCGAACTCTCACGGATCGCTCCACTGCCGCCTGAAGACAGCGCGTCTGCCAGTTCCGCCACAACCGCAATATGAAAAGCAAGTGGTGCGGCTGGTGAGACTTGAACTCACACGGGAAGAATCCCACTACCCCCTCAAGATAGCGCGTCTGCCTGTTCCGCCACAGCCGCATGCTGTGAAAAAATGGTGCCTCAGGGCAGAATCGAACTGCCGACACGAGGATTTTCAGTCCTCTG
>CAMYCX010000083.1 GCA_947254705.1 uncultured Veillonellaceae bacterium | reverse complement strand
GATTAGAATAACGGTCTCGTGGGCTCGGAGATGTGTATAAGAGACAGATTATGGAGCGTGTTATGGTAACATTACGGCGTATTGGGATTTTTGGCGGTACATTTAATCCGATACATAACGGCCACCTACTGATTGCAGAAGCTGCTCGTGAAGAATATGAGTTAGAGCAAGTTATATTTGTACCGGCTTCTCATCCGCCGCATAAACAGAAAACGGATATTGCCGCGAACCATTGGCGGTATGATATGATTCGCTTGGCAGTCGCTGACAATCCGTTCTTTTTTGTGTCTAATGTAGAATTATTGCGACAAGGTCCGTCTTATACCGTTGATACATTGAGGTATTTCCATCAACATTATGGTGACGGCGTAGAGTTTTATTTTATAATGGGGACTGATACGTTACTGGATTTACCTTCTTGGAAGTATGCTGATGAATTGATTGAATTGACGCATTTTTTATCGGCTTTACGACCACGATACCAAACTGATTTCAGCATGCTGACATCAAGATTTGGCAAATTAGCAAATCAGAAAATTCATTTTTTGCATACACCGGAGATGGAGATTTCTGCAACTGATTTGCGCATGCGTTTTCTGAAAGGGTGCAGTACGCGTTATTTATTACCGCCTGCCGTACAGCAGTATATACAGGCAAACGGTATTTATCAATGAGGTGAGCATGGTATTTACAGAAACAATGAAAAAAAAGCTGGAAACCGCGCTGTCTGCAAACCGTTTTCATCATTCACACGGAGTGGCGATGACTGCACGCTGTTTAGCAGAGCGATATGGCGTTGATTCCTCTCAAGCGGAAGTGGCGGGCTGGCTACATGATTGTGCCAAGCAGTTACCATTGGCGAAAATGCAGTATTATGTACAGCAAGCCGGATATACCGTGGATCGTGAGATGTGGAATTCTACTGCGTTATTACATGGCCCTGCGGGGGCAGCTTTGGCATATAAGATTTATAAAGTGACGGACAGAGGAGTTTTACGGTCTATTTTTTATCATACAGTCGGACGAAAAATGATGAGCCCGTTGGAAAAAATCATTTTTTTGGCAGATTATATCGAGCCTTCAAGAAGTTTTCCGGGGGTGGATTCTATTCGTCGTGCGGCAGAGATCTCACTAAATGCCGGTGTGTTGGCGGGAATAGATGCTACATTACAACATCTGATAGAAACAAAAAGTGTGATTTATATTGGCACTGTAGAAACACGGAACTGGATATTGGAAAATGAATAGGAAATTAATGCGAAACAATAAACAGGGTGCTGAAAATCAGATCTCTAAACAGTTGAGAAGGCCGCGATCAGCGCAGTCTAAAAGGCGTAGAAGGAAGGTCAAAGTATCGAAATGGTCTTGGTGGAAAAAGCTGACAGGTCTATGCGTGATTATTCTTGCCTTTATTATGCTATGGAGATCTTTTGTAGATAACCCAACTTTTGATACAAAGGAAATTTCACAAAGTACATCTGATACTCCTATATATATATTGGCAGTAGGTTTGGATGATCAACCCATGCCGAATGCAGATGCATTAGTTGTACTTAGTATGAATCGGGAGCAACAATATGCCACATTGATATCTTTGTTACCGGAGACGAATATAGGAACAGGCGATGAGGATACTGTTCAATTGTTGGGGAATGTATATAGGAGTGGCGGTATACAGGCTCTCAAAGAAAAAGTAGAGAGCACTCTTCATATATTTATACCGTACTATGTTGTGATGCGTATGCCGACTGCAGCAAAGTGGTTAGATAAGAGAGGGAAAGTTGATTTCTATGTTGAAAAAGACTTGTATCGTGAAGGTGAGAATGGTACAGAAGTTAATCTGAGGCAAGGATTTCAGGAATTGAGGGGCGGGGATGCAGTTTCTTATTTGCGATACAGAGAAGACGGATTTTCTAGCCTGGCACGGGTGCAACGGCAGCAACGATTTATCAAAGCGTTTACTGAAAAACTGCGCCATCATTACACTTTAGAAAATTACTTATACACTTATTGGTATTGGTCACCTGATGAAACTAACATCAGTGCCGATGATGCAGCTAAAACAGTTTGTTTTTTGACGAATTTGTCGCCGGAGAATTGGCATTATTATATTACCCCTGGCCATTATGTAAGAACTGAAATTGAGGGGTACTGGCGCTTGGATTCGATTGGGGTACAAAATATTATCGGTTTGACATTGCGGCCTGATATTGCAGGAAGGTAAGGAGATAACTATGGATACAATTATCAATGAATTGATAAATTTGTTGGAAGAAAAAAAATGTGTGAGAATTAAATCTTTGGATATGGCAGAAGTTACCTCTCTGGCGGATTATTTTGTTTTGGCAGATGCACGCAATAAAAAGCATGCACAGGCAATCGCAGATTATGTAACAGAGTTTATGAAAAACCACTCTACTCCGCTTCTTCGTGAAAATGGCTATCGTGACGGAGGGTGGATACTACAGGACTTTGGAGATATTATTGTTCACATCTTTACACCCGAAGAGCGAGATTATTATGATCTGGATACGATGTGGGGCGATGCACCGCTAACGTCTTCTACAGGAGATTAATATGAGACTTCAGGAAAATACGATTGAAAAGTTATATGTAGCCAGAGTCAATGAAATGGGAGCGTTTTTGGATGCACAAACGGGCAAGACGGCAGATGATATTTTGCTGCATCGTGATCAACAAACGAGGACTATTGATATCGGCGAACAGCTGAAAGTATTTTTGTATCATGATACCAAAGGACGTTTGACTGCCAGCATGCGGTTACCACGTATTGATATCGGTCAAATTGCATATGCACCGATATTACATACGACCAAGTTCGGTGCATTTGTTGATTTAGGAACAGAACGCGGCATATTTTTACCCTTTGCCGAGCAACGCGGTAGCCTAAAGGCCGGCGAGCGTGTGTGGGTACGCTTATATGCAGATAAGTCAGGGCGTCTGGCTGTTACTATGAACGTGGATGAAGCCATGCAAGAAATCGCTTTACCGGCACAAGGCATATCACGTGGTGATGAAGTAGTTTTATCAATCTATAATATTACAGAGGTTGGCGCATTTGGGATCAGTCCTCAACGGTGGTTGGGGTTAATTCATCGAGATGAATGGTCACGCAAATTGCTGATCGGCGAAACGATTACGGCACGAATTACATATGTTCGGGATGATGGTCGTATCAATGCATCGTTGCGACTCCCCAAGGAACAGGCGATGATATCGGATGCGGATATGATTTTGGCTGAACTACGAAGCAGAGGAGGTATTATGCCATATTCTGATGAAACAGAGCCCATGATTATTCGTAAGCAATTTGGTATTAGCAAGGGGGCGTTTAAGCGGGCATTGGGAAACTTGATGCGTCGCGGCATAATTTCACAGGACGGAACGGAAACACGCTTGCGTGACGGGGAGGTTGGTTCGCGATGAAAATTGTGCTGATTGGTGCCGGTAAAGTGGGATATACCCTGGCACAGCGTTTGTCTGAAGATGACCATGATGTCATTGTGATCGAGCACAATGCTGAAAGAATTGAAACATTACGCAAATATTTAGAAGTTTTGGTAGTTGAAGGGAACGGAGCCAACCCTGATTTGTTGGCAAGCGTAGGGATGAAAGACGCAGAACTTTTTATTGCGGTGACCGATGCGGATGAAGTGAATTTATTGGCTTGTTATGTTGCAAAAAAATTAGGAGCAACGCAAACTATTGCGCGAGTCCGTTCTAATGAATATATTAATGGTAAGCGAACAGATGTGTTAACTGATTTGGGTTTAACCTTAGTTATCAATCCCGAGATGGTAACTGCACATGAAATCTTGCAAATCTTAAAGACGCCAAACGTTTTGGATGTAGAAAGTTTTGCGAATGGAAAGGCTCGCTTGATTGAGATTAAAGCGCAAGATAACCAGTCTCTTCTTAATCGAAAAATTCGCGATTTGGATATACCGGACAAAATTTTGGTGGTAGGAATTTTGCGACATGGGAGAATGATTATTCCTAATGGAGATGATTCAATTTTACCGCTGGATAATATTTTTTTCTTGGGTGCATCTGCTTCAATA
>CAMYCX010000082.1 GCA_947254705.1 uncultured Veillonellaceae bacterium | reverse complement strand
CTCGTGGGCTCGAGATGTGTATAAGAGACAGGCTTCTGCGTATCAAAACTGGAAGCAAGTAATGCTGAGTTATCAAGAAGGACTGGCTGAACAAAATGAACGAAAATTAAAAAAAGATACAATTGCGTCGCAAGTTGCAGAAATTATATCCGCCAAGATTGACTCTTCTGATGAGGAAGAAATAATTGCAGCAAAACTTTCTCGTGCAGAACATGCAGAAAAAATTATTACACATGTCGAATACACCTTATCTGCACTTGTCGGCAATGATAATGCCCAAGAAAAATTATCCCATGCCGTTTCGGCCTTGGAGCGTGCAATGGAACATGACTCTTCATTGTCTTCTGTAGTGCAAGCACTTGAAGGGGCATTGATAACCATTGAAGAATCAATACGAGATCTGCAGGACTATGTATATGATTTGGAATTTTCTCCAGATGAATTATTGCGTCTGCAAAATAGAGAGCAGGAAATTCGACACCTTATCCGTAAATATGGTCCAACTTTGACCGATGTTCTTAGTTTTGCCGATCAGGCACAGATTGAGTTAAATGAAATAGAACACACTGATGATAAGTTGCAAATGCAGCAAAATGCAGTTACGGATGCAAAAAACAAGGCAGAGAAATTATGTTCTGTACTTTATAAACAGCGCGAAGAGGTTGCTCAGCAACTTTGTCAACAGATTCTTGCTGTTTTGCGAGACCTGGAGTTAGAACATGCGCGACTATATTTTCAGTTAGAAAAAGGAACAGAAATGACCGTTTCCGGCCTCACGCAAGCGGAATTGTATTTTGCGCCTAATCCCGGCGAAAATCCAAAGCCTCTAAAAGATATTGCTTCTGGAGGAGAAATGTCCCGTTTGTCATTGGCTCTTAAAGTAGTCAGTCAAAAGAACTCACTTTTGCCCACGTTAGTTCTGGATGAAGTCGATGTAGGAATCAGTGGCAATGCAGCAATACGAGTCGGCCAACTGATTCGACGAATCGGTCGAGAGACGCAAGTCCTTTGTATTACTCATTTAGCACAAACTGCTGCCGTTGCGGACCATCACATTCATTTGTCTAAGCAGATAACAGAAGGCCATACTAAAACCTGTGCGTATGTATTGAATGATAAAGAGCATATTCAAGAGATAGCACGGATGCTGGAAGGGGACGGCTATTCATCCAAAGCACAAGAAACCGCAGTTAACTTAATTAACCAAATGAAATAAGTTTTTCTTTGCCGCAATTACCGATACCGAGTAATTGCGTTCTTTCTGTACGTGCGTATCAAGCTAAGATTGGTATATGTTATAATATAAATAAATAGTTTAATTATGAGGTGCGAAACAAGGGGGAGATTCGATGATTTCAATATTAGTTTGTGGAGCCGGTGGAAAAATGGGGCAGGAAGTGATGCGTACCGTTCTACAAGATCCTGAATTGAAATTAGTCGGGGCAGTTGACATTTCCCTGTCGGGGAAACGCATTTCCAGTGTAGTAGAAGGAAATTGTGATCTTATTATCCAAGATAATCTGGAAGATGCAATTACAAAATATCGACCGGATGTGGTGGTGGATTTTACAACTCCCAAAGCAGTATATTCCAATGCATGTACAATACTGAAATCAGGTACTTTTGCCGTCATTGGAACGACCGGTCTTACCGCTGATGAACGAAAAAAGCTGGATGTACTGGCACGCCAACATGATGTTGCCATCTTGGTAGCACCCAATTTTTCTTTAGGGGCTGTATTGATGATGCAAGCTGCTGAAAATATTGCTCGCTATTTGCCAGAGGCGGAAATTATTGAATTACATCATAACCATAAATATGACGCACCTTCAGGTACTGCTAAATTAACTGCAGAAAAAATTTGTCAAGCACGTAACGAGACTCCTGAGGCTGATCGAACAAAAGAAAGTATTGTCGGTGCACGTGGAGCGAATTGGCATGATGTTCATATACATAGCGTTCGTTTGCCAGGGTATGTTGCTCACCAAGAAGTTCTGTTCGGCGGAAATGGAGAGGTTTTAACGATTCGTCATGATTCTCTATCACGGACCTCCTTTATGCCCGGTGTCTTACTTGCATGCAAGAATATTCAGAGCAAAAGCGGATTAGTATATGGATTGGAACATTTTTTATAAGGAGAGAGAACGATGATTACGAATGCACATATTGCGATTTTGGGCGCAACTGGTGCGGTTGGGCAAGAATTTATTAGATTGATTGAAGAACGTCATGTGCCGTACTCCCAGTTAACCTTATTAGCATCTGCACGTTCATCCGGCAAAAAACTAACTGTTAAGGACAAAGAGTATGTTGTCCAAGAGGCGCGCCCAGAAGCATTTAAGGGGGTTGATATTGCACTTTTTGCCGGTGGCAGCATCAGCCAAACATTAGCTCCCAAAGCGGCGGCAGAAGGTGCAGTCGTTATTGATAATTCCAGCGCGTTTCGAATGGATTCAAAGGTGCCGTTGGTAATACCGGAAATTAATCCGGAAGATATTGCCACACATAAAGGGATTATTGCCAACCCTAATTGTTCCACTATTATCATGCTGATGGCATTAAAGCCGATTCACGATTTGTCGCCAATTCAACGAATCATTGTCAGCACATATCAGGCAGTATCCGGAGCAGGTAAAGAAGGTATGACGGAACTGGAAACGCAGTTACGCGCATTTTCTGAAGGCAAATCTTCCCAGGCGCATGTTCTACCTGTATCCTCACTTGATATCCACTATCCTATTGCGAATAATTTAATTCCTCAAATTGATGTGTTTTTGGATAATGGCTATTCAAAAGAGGAAATGAAGATGGTGAATGAAACACACAAAGTTTTCCATGATGACAGTATTGCTGTAACCGCAACGACAGTTCGTGTGCCGGTGATGCGCAGTCATGCCATGTCGGTGTATATCGAAACGGCAGATCCTCTTCCAATTGACCGAGTTCGTGCTGCTATCGAGTCAGCCAATGGTGTCAGGGTAGTAGATGATTTAACACATATGAAATATCCGATGCCACTATATACTTCTGAAAAAGATGACGTAGAGGTAGGTCGGATTCGTGCCGATCTTTCTGTCCCGAGCGGTATTAACATGTGGATTGTCGGTGATCAAATTCGAAAAGGCGCCGCACTAAACACATTACAGATTGCAGAGTATATGCTGGCACATAATTTGGTGCAAGGGAGGAACTGACATGAATACTTTCGGCAGTATATTGACTGCGATGATTACGCCATTTACGGAAACCGGAGAAGTAGATTACCAAGCAGCTGTCGATATTGCACATTATTTGTTGGCGAATGGATCTGACGGACTTGTAGTTGCCGGAACTACAGGGGAAGGTGCGGTAATGAGTGCCGGTGAAAAAATACGGTTATTTGAAACGATTGTCGATGCGGTTGGGACGGATATACCCGTAATTGCCAATACCGGATCATATGATACATCGGAATCGGTCAAACTGACTGCTGCGGCAGAAAAAGCCGGTGTCACCGCCGTAATGGCCGTTGCTCCATACTATAATAAACCCACACAAGAAGGGTGCTATCGACATTTCGCCGCAATTGCGTCAGCGGTATCGTTGCCGGTAGTTTTGTACAATGTGCCGGGACGTACGTCATTAAACTTAGCACCGGAAACAGTGGTTCGTCTGGCTAAGGAATTTCCCAACATTGTGGCTGTTAAAGAGGCAAGCGGGAACTTGGTACAAATTTCTCAAATTGCAGGCAGCATGCCGGACGGATTTATGATTTATAGTGGAGATGACTCACTGACGTTACCAATTTTAGCTGTTGGCGGGGCTGGAGTCATCAGCGTATCTTCACATATTATCGGAACTCAGATGAACGAAATGGTTCGTGCATTTAAGTCGGGGGAAATTACTAAAGCACAACATCTGCATTACTATTTATTGCCATTTATGCAAGGTATGTTTTTTACATCAAGTCCCATTCCGGTAAAAGAAGCAATGAACTTAATTGGTCAGCCTGGAGGGCATTTTCGATTACCTTTAGTTCACGCCAATGAAAAGGAAATGAATATAATTCAAAATTTATTGGCAAAATACCAAAAAAAAAAAAAAAAAAAGAGTTTACTATTTAAAGG
>CAMYCX010000081.1 GCA_947254705.1 uncultured Veillonellaceae bacterium | reverse complement strand
CGTTTGGGGCGTTTTTTTTGCGAAGAAACGTTAGCGCCTTGCTTCGTTGTTCCTTTATACGATCATTGATCCTGCGTCATTGCCACTGTCGACATTTCAACGTAAGAGCGCAACTTGTCCGCATGACAAATGAGTGTCCGCCTGCGGCCATGTGATGCCGAGTTCCGTTTCCCCGCCACCGACTCTACCGATGATCACTCTCCCCGTGCCAAACCGGGATATTAGCTCGTTCTTCAACGAGCAAAAAGAAAAAGAAGATATTTTTACACACAAAAACAGACCGCGATCGCGGTCTGTTTTTGTATATATGTTATACCAACTCGATGATGACCATCGGAGCGGCATCGCCCTTACGAGGTCCCAGTTTCATAATACGAGTATATCCGCCGTTGCGGTCCGCATACTTTTCTGCGATTTCGCTAAAGAGTTTTGCGACGACTCCTTCGTCCATCATGAACGCCAATGCTTGACGACGTGCGTGCAAGTCACCGCGTTTACCGAGTGTAATCATCTGATCGGTCACTCGACGCAATTCCTTTGCTTTTGTTTCCGTCGTTTCGATACGTTCATGACGGAGTAAAGAGGTCACCATGTTGCGCAACAGTGCTTTGCGTGCCGAACTGTCGCGTCCGATTTTACTTTGGGCCATTCTCTTTCCTCCTTATTCGTCCTTGCTTTTCAACATCAGATTACGGCCTTCATATGCCGCCAAGCGTTCTTTGATTTCATCGATTGATTTTTTGCCCAGGTTGCGTACTTTGGACAGGTCATCTTCCGTTTTTTCAACGAGATCCGCCAGCGTGTTGATATTCGCACGCTTGAGGCAGTTAAATGCACGAACGGAAAGTTCCAGATCATCGATTTTGATGTTCTCCAAATCAATTTCCGTTTCTTCGGCATCGTTTCCTTCCGAACCGAGGCAACCACTGATGTCAATTACATTGGAATCACTTGCCAAATGCGTGAATTGACACAAGTAACTCATCAGTACCGCTGCGGCTTTGGCAACTGCGTCCGATGCGTCAATCGAGCCGTCTGTCGTAACATCAAGCGTCATTTTGTCATGGTCCAGTTCGTTGCCGACGCGCGTGTCCGTAACGACGTAGTTCGCGCGCAGCACCGGCGAGAAAATGGAATCAATCGGAATCACGCCAATAGCGTCGTCTTCACGTTTGTTCTTCGTTGCCGGCACATAGCCGTGTCCTCTGTCGACTCGCAACGTCATCACAATGCGAGCGTCCGTATCCAATGTTGCAATGTGCAAATCTTTGTTCAGGATCTCCAGTTCCGACGGAACAATGATATCCCCGGCGGTAAATTCCCGCTCTCCGCTGATATCCACCATGATATCCAGCGGTAAGTCCGCTTCTGAATATGCCTTGAAGCAGACTTTTTTGAGACTTAAAATGATATCCGTCACATCTTCCCGTACTCCGGGAATCGTCGAGAATTCATGTAATACGCCGTCAATTTTGATGGAGGTAATAGCGACTCCGTCCAGTGAAGACAGGAGTACGCGCCGCAAGCTATTGCCCAGAGTGATGCCGTAACCGCGATCCAGCGGCTCGCAGACAAATTTCCCGTAGCGTCCGTCATCCGACAGTTCCACCGTTTCGATCGTAAAATTCTTTTCTTCAATCATGCGGGAATCCTCCTCCTCTACAATTCATTACCATCCGTAAATTATACGCGGCGACGTTTCGGAGGACGGCAGCCGTTATGCGGAATCGGTGTCACGTCTTTAATCATGTTGACATCAAGTCCTGCCGCCTGCAAGGCGCGAATAGCGGCTTCACGACCTGCCCCCGGACCTTTGACATATACTTCTACTTCACGAAGTCCCATTTCCATTGCTGCTTTGGCTGCTTGCTCCGCTGCCATTTGCGCAGCAAACGGTGTGCTCTTACGCGAACCGCGGAATCCGAGTCCGCCCGCCGAAGCCCAGGAAAGGGTGTTACCGTTGGTATCCGTAATGGTCACAATAGTATTGTTGAAAGTCGAACGAATGTGTGCCGCGCCCGACTCTACATGTTTCTTTTCTTTTTTTCTTGTACGTTGTTTTGCCATTTAGTTCCCCTCCTTTACTTCTTATTTCTTCTTACCGGCAATGGTCTTTTTCGGACCTTTGCGTGTACGAGCGTTTGTCTTGGTGCGTTGTCCGCGCACGGGCAATCCCGCACGATGACGACGGCCGCGATAGGAATTGATTTCCACTAAGCGTTTAATGTTCAGGGATTCTTCGCGACGAAGATCGCCTTCTACTTTATAATTATCGATTGCTTCACGCAACGTGGCGACTTCATCTTCTGTCAAGTCGCGAACTCGCGTATCCGGACTGACTCCGGATACCTCCAAAATCTTCTTGGAAAGGGTCAGGCCAATACCATAAATATAGGTCAAGCCAATCTCAACGCGCTTATCACGGGGTAAGTCTACACCGGCTATACGTGCCATCTACTCTCCACCTCCTTATCCTTGTCTTTGTTTATGTTTCGGATTATCGCAAATCACCATGACACGGCCTTTGCGTTTAATCACTTTGCATTTGTCGCAAATTTTCTTTACGGACGGTCTTACTTTCATATTGAACCTCCTTTTAAAAGGGCTTACTTAAAGCGATAGGTGATCCGGCCGCGGTTCAAGTCATATGGCGTCAATTCCATTGTCACCCGATCTCCCGGTAAAATCCGGATAAAGTTCATGCGCATCTTGCCCGATATATGGGCCATGACGATATGACCGTTTTCAAGTTTTACCTTGAACATCGCATTCGGCAATGCATCCACTACCCTGCCCTCTACTTCAATGACGTCTTCCTTGCTCATCGGAGCCTCCTTTTGCTTGTGCGTCGGCAATTGCCGCTCGGATTTCTTCATCGCGCCACACCTGCGTCGACGCAGGCAATTCGTTTACCGGCGATACAGCTTGCAAGTGACGGACGTTTTTGCGTTTCGGGTGAGCCACGGTACGTTTGCGGCCATCAGCCACATACACGTATTGCTCCGACTCTGCACCGACAATCACGCCGTACTGTCCTCGCTCTTTGCCAGCCGTTATTTTAACCACTCGGCCGAGCCGATTTTGTGTCAGCATGATCGCTCCGTTAAAATAACCGGACCGTTTTCGGTAATGGCCAGCGTGTGCTCAAAATGTGCCGAACGCTTTTTATCCCGTGTCACCACAGTCCAACCGTCCCGCAGGGTACGAACTTTTTTCGTTCCCATGTTAATCATCGGTTCGATGCACAGCACCATGCCCGCTTCCAAACGATCCCCGGTTCCCGGTATCCCATAGTTAGGTACTTCGGGTTCCGCATGCATCTCTGTGCCGATGCCGTGTCCGACATAGTCTTCCACTACGCCATATCCGTACGGACGAACATAGCTTTCAACGGCATGACCGATATCTCCGACACGGTTACCGACAACGGCGGCAGCGATCCCCGCCGCCAAAGATTCTTCCGTGACACGGAGCAGTTGCGCGGATGCCTCGTCAATCGTTCCGATACCGATGGTCATCGCGGTATCTCCCATAAAGCCGTCTTTTTGAACGACGAGATCAAGACTGACAATATCTCCTTCACGCAAGACAATGTCATCTGAAGGAATACCGTGTACGACGGCTTCATTCACCGATATGCACACCGACGCCGGAAACCCGTAGTATCCCTTGCATGCCGGTATCGCGCCGCAACTGCGGATATATTCTTCCGCCATGGTATCGAGTGCTTTGGTAGTGACTCCCGGTTGTGCGTTCCGATGAAGCAACGTCAACGTATCGGCGGCAATTTTACCTGCCGCACGAATCCGTTCAATCTCTCTCGGTGAGCGTAAAATCAGCATGAACAATCGCTCTCCAATGCAGCTACGACGTCGGCAAAGACATCTTCGACTGCTTGCAATCCGTTGATTTCTACATAATGTCCGTTGTTTTTGTAGTAATCAATCAACGGTTTCGTCTGTGTGCCATACACACTCAAGCGCTGGCGCACGGTGGCTTCCTTATCATCATCACGCTGATACAGATGATCGCCATCTTTGTCGCAGACATCTTTCACTTTCGGCGGGTTTAACGTTTTGTGGTACGTCGCGCCGCAAGTCGGGCAGATTTCTCGCCCGGATGTCCGCCGGATGAGTTCTTCATCCGGTACGCTGATGTTGATAATTCCGTCCAATAC
>CAMYCX010000080.1 GCA_947254705.1 uncultured Veillonellaceae bacterium | reverse complement strand
ATGTCACTGGCGGGGGTTCGTGAGATGTCGGTCATCTATACGCCGCCGGAGGAGAGAGAACCGGTACAAACATACGTCACGGAAGCTAAAGATAGTACGATTCGGCAGGCGATTTTGCGGGAGGTAGAGCGTGGAGGACAAGTGTATTTCCTGTATAATCGGATTGCCTCTATCGGGCGTATGACGGAATATTTACAATCCTTGTTGCCCTCTGATATTGCGTTTGGTATTGCTCACGGGTCTCTCGGCGGGGACCAGTTGGAATCGGTGATGCAGGACTTTTATGAGGGTGCCGTTGATGTTTTGGTTTGCACAAGTTTGATTGAAAACGGGCTAGATCAACCGAATGCGAATACGATCATTATTTATGATGCTGATCGGCTCGGATTGGCACAGCTTTACCAAATGCGCGGGCGTGTTGGACGTTCGACGCGGGAGGGATATGCTTATTTCTTGTATCGTCCGGAAAAGTTGATGAATGAGGCGGCCGAAAAACGATTGTATGCCATTCGTGAATTTACCGAATTGGGCGCGGGATTCAAAATTGCTTTACGAGATTTGGAAATCCGTGGCGCCGGCAATCTTCTGGGAGCTGAGCAGCATGGTAATATGGTCGGCGTCGGATTTACTACATATTGTGCGATGTTGGATGAAGCCATCGCCAAGAGACAAGGGAAAGAACCGCGTCGCCGAGCAGTACCGGCACCGGTTTTAGAATTGGATGTGGAAGCATACTTGCCTGATACGTATGTGCCGGATGAAACACAAAAATTGGAGATGTATCGGCGTTTGGCAGAGATTACGACTATGTCGGAGTGGGAAGACGTGACCGACGAATTAATTGATCGATTCGGTACTCCGCCGGTACCTGTTGAGATGTTATTGGCAGTGGCTAAGCTTCGGATTGCAGCGGCGCAGGCGGGGATCGGCTCGATTCGAGAACTGAGTGACAGCATTGAGATTTCGTGGAGTCGCCCGCAGGCAATGGAAAATTGGGACATTGGAGCGGTTCCCGATGTCATAATGAAACGGCTGCATTTTTTGCCATCTGATGTTCCGCGTGCTAAAATAGATAAAATACCGTGGCAAATGCCCACGATGGATTTTTTGCCACAGGTATTGGAGGCATTTTTACAACGACGTACGGCATGAGCCGGAGGGACTAGAGTGAGTAAAGATACATTTTTGCGGGGTGCTTTTATTTTGACGATGGCAGGAATTATCGTCAAAATTATCGGCGCTGCGAATCGAATTTTGTTATCGCGTTTGCTTGGCGGTGAAGGGATTGGCCTGTATCAGATGGCATACCCGATTTATTTGTTGGCGTTAAGCATTTCGTCAGCAGGGTTGCCTGTGGCAATTTCCATCATGGTGGCAGAAAAAAACGCGATTCGTGATTATATTGGTGCACAACGTGTATTTCGTATATCGGGATTGGCGTTGACGATAACGGGCCTGGCATTCAGTGCGTTATTGTATGTCAGTGCGGGATGGCTCGTCGATACGGGACTGGTGCGTGATCCGCGTGCATATTGGGCGCTGATCGCTTTGTCTCCGGCCATTTTTGTAGTGACGATTGTGTCGGCATTGCGCGGTTATTTTCAAGGGTTACAGCAGATGACGCCGACAGCGGTCAGTCAAATCATGGAGCAGCTGGTGCGAGTGGTGACCATGATTGCTTTTGCCGTACTGCTCTTGCCGTATGGATTGGAATATGCAGCGGCGGGAGCGACGTTTGGCGCGGCGCCGGGTGCACTGGCGGGACTGCTGGTGTTGTTGGCATACTATTATACGGATCGTCACGCCCGACGCAAGGCATTGACGCAGCAAGATATGTCGTTGCCGCGGGAACGTTTGACAAGTATTTTAAAACGGTTAATTGTATTGGCATTACCGGTTTCATTGGCGAATATTATGCTGCCTGTTGTAGCTAATATTGATTTATTCATCGTACCGCATCGATTGGCCGTGGCAGGATATTCTGTTGAAGAATCGACAGAATTATTCGGATATTTAACGGGAATGGCAACCTCTTTGGTTAACTTGCCGACCATTTTGACGGCGTCATTGGCTGCGAGTTTGGTGCCGGCGGTGTCGGCCGCTTTTATGAAACGAGATACGGCTCAGATTTATCAGCGTACGGATGTGGCGATGCGTATTGCGAATTTATTGACTTTGCCCTCATTTGTCGGCATGGCGGTGATTGCAACTCCGATTTCGCAGATGCTGTATGCGACACCGAATGCTGGGCCGTCGATTCGTATAATGAGTCTGGGGATTTTTCTACTGGGAATTCAGCAGGTTACGACCGGCATTTTACAGGGGATGGGACGGACGGCGATCCCGCTCATCAATATGGTGGTGAGCGCCGGTGTAAAAATCATCCTCGGATGGACGTTGACGGCGATTCCTTGGCTCGGTATCGAAGGTGCCGCATGGGCGACAAATGCTGATTTCGGCGTAGCCGCGGTGTTGAATTTGTATTTTTTGCATCGGTATTTGCGTTATCGAATGGATTACGGTCACACATTGCGTATTTTTGTTGCGGCGACGGTGATGGGAATTTGTACCTATGCAACTTATGTAGGAATATACAGTGGATTGCACAGCAATACATCAGCTACGTTGGGGGCAATTATTGTCGGTATCGTTGCGTATATATTGGGATTGGTGATGGTAAAAGGAGTGTCGTCGCATGATGTGGCCTCGATTCCTAAAATTGGTTCCAAAGCGGCGTCATTGATGGCTAAATGGGAGAAACGTGCATGAATTGGGAGAGTTGGTTGCAGCAGGCGGGATATGATCCCGCACAAGGCTATCGTGTCACCGGAGAGTGGGTGGCGGAATCACCGGTACCTATATTGGTTCCTTACCCTGATGACGATTGGTATGAAACAATAGCATATCGTAAGGATATTAGTGGTTGGCAGATTGTTGTCGATGATGAAGTACGGCAACTGCGAGTCGGTGCATGGCCGAAAGATGAAATAGACGCAGTCATTATCCCGCCGACACATGATGATGTGGCGGCGATAAAACGGTTGGCAGCGGCAGTTGCGTCATTACGTGCGCCGGGAGGATGTCCGTGGGACCGCAAACAGACACATGCGACACTGCGGCGCTATCTTATAGAAGAAACATATGAAGTCCTTGATGCGATTGATCGCCGAGATATGAAAAATTTGCGCGAAGAGTTAGGAGATTTATTGTTACAAATTGTATTTCATACACAATTGGCCTCGGAAACAGGGCAATTTACGCTGGCGGATGTTGCTGCAGATGCGGCGACAAAGATGATATGCCGGCATCCGCATGTATTCGACGCAACCCGTACGAATGAGGCGGAAACGGTGGCTACAGATTGGGAAAAACGTAAACAAAAAGAGAAAAAACGCAAAAAAATTCTAGAAGGTATGATAAAAAGCTTGCCAAGTCTTGTATTTGCGTGTAGAATACAAGAGAAAACAGCACGTGTTGGGTTTGATTGGGAATCAGTTGGGCCAGCGTGGGAAAAAGTACAGGAAGAGTGGCGGGAAGTTCGTGCAGCATTGAACGAAGGAAATCCGTCGCAGGTAGAAGAGGAATGCGGAGATGTGCTTTTTGCTACGGTGAATGTCTTACGACATCTCGGAATCGAACCGGAAAGTGCATTACGCCAAGCCAATGAGAAATTTTGCCAACGATTTGCTCATGTGGAAGCACGAGTGCAGGAATCCGGTAGAGATTGGGACCAAGTGGCGCCGAACGAACTGGATACGTACTGGAAGGAAGCCAAGCATCTGACAATGGACAGGTGACTATCCGGAGCTAGCTCCGAACTTGCTCATGATGAGCACAGAGTCAAAGGAGGACTTTTTATGAACAAAACTGAGTTGATCGCCAAAGTAGCGGAACAATCCGGCTTGACGAAAAAAGATGCAGAAAAAGCGGTAAAAGCGATTTTTGAAAGCATCAGCGAAGAATTGGCACATGGTGGAAAAGTACAAATTATCGGTTTCGGTACATTTGAAGTTCGTGAACGTAAAGCTCGCGAAGGACATAATCCCTCGAATCCGAAACAAAAGATTCACATTCCGGCTTCCAAGAGCCCGGCATTCAAAGCTGGCAAACAGTTAAAAGAACGCGTTAACGTAAAGAAAGCGGCTAAAAAAGCTCGTAGAAAATAAGATCCAAAACAAAATAATCCGTGCGGAAATCCGTACGGATTTTTTGTTGGCAAAATTATGGAGTCTGCGATCAATACA
>CAMYCX010000079.1 GCA_947254705.1 uncultured Veillonellaceae bacterium | reverse complement strand
TACACCCATAAGGTTTCGTCGGCAGCGTCAGATGTGTATAAGAGACAGGGTGTATCGACCCCGATTACGAACAAGTAAAAAACGCATCGCAGATATCTGCGATGCGTTTTTGCATACTCGATTGAATCAATGCTCCGGATATTCGTACAACGGCGTGCCGTACTTGCGTCGCCGATCGTAATCGGAGAGAATTTGTTTGACTTCCTTGCGGAGTAAAATCAGCGCAATCAAGTTCGGCAGCACCATGATCCCGTTGAACATATCACTCATGTTCCAAACCAATTCGACCTTGCCGAGCGTACCGGCGACGATAAAGGCCAGCACGACCAGACGATAGGCACTCAACAGATGCGGCGAACTTGACAAATAGCGGATATTCGACTCGCCGAAATAATACCAGCCGACAATCGTCGTGAAGGCAAAGAACGTCAGACATATCGCAATCAACTTCGGCCCGATCTCACCGAACGCCAGATGGAATGCTTCCTGCGTTACCATGGCACCGGACAATCCCAGCTGATCCGCGCCCGTGAGCAAAATAATCAGCGCCGTTGACGTACATACGATCATCGTATCGACAAAGACACCGATGAACGCCGTAAACCCTTGCAATACGGGGTGTGCGACCAATGCCGTCGCGTGCGCGTGCGGCGTCGACCCCATACCGGCTTCATTGGAAAACAGGCCGCGCGCGACACCGAACCGGATCGCTTCCTTCATCGTGATACCGAGCGCACCGCCGCCGATCGCCTCGGGGTCAAATGCGCCGACACAGATATGTTGCAACGTCGGGATAATATGCTCATGATAAAGGAACAAAATCGCAATCGCACATAAAATGTACACGACCGCCATGATCGGTACGACCAACTGCGCGAAATTGGCGATACGATGAATCCCGCCGATGAAAATCAACCCCGCCATGATCGCGATCCCGACACCGACATACAACGGCTCAAGCGCAAACGCATTGGACACCGCGGACGCAATCGAGTTCGACTGTACCATCGTGCCGATGAACCCCAACGCGAGAATAATGGCAATGGCGAAGAACGCCGCCAAAAATCGTGACGCCCCTTCCCCAATACGAGCCTTCAAGCCGCGGGAAATATAAAACGCCGGTCCCCCGATGAACTTCCCTTTGACCTCTTTGCGATAATGCTGTGCCAGCACGGCCTCCGAGAAAATCGTACTCATACCGAATGCGGCCGACAGCCACATCCAAAAAATAGCTCCCGGGCCGCCTGCCATGATCGCCGTCGCGACACCGGCCACGTTACCCGTGCCGACCTGTGCGGAAATCGCCACCGCCAGCGCCTGTAACGACGAAATCGACCGCCCGTCGCGATCCGTCGGGTGATCCTTGTACAACTTGCCGAACAACTGCCGCACGGCCGGCCCGAACCGAAGAAACTGCGGGAACCCGAGATACACCGTGAAGAAGATGCCGACGCCGACCAAAGCATACATCAGCACCGATCCCCACAGCACCTCATTGACCGTATTGACGACGGTCTCCAACATTGCTACCCATGTGTCCATAAAAATAGATTCCTCCTGAACTAATGAATTGTACCCATTTTACCATACGAAACAGGTGGAAACAACAAAAAGTACACTCCTTGCGGAGTTTTGTATATACGGAATGGACAATCAAAGGGGATTCATATGTTGCCGCGGCATAGTTGGCTAATGATCGCCACCCTTTTTGTTAATCTTTATATCATCTTGCTTGCGGGTATCTCGTACCTTGCACTCGCTGCGGTCGCGGTGACAAGCGTTTGCGGAAGTATCGTTCATTTCATTTTTACTCGCTGCGGTCGCGGTTATACTATTCGCGCAAATGCCGGGCAACAAAAAAGAGGGCGCGGCCCTCTTTTTATATTTCCATATAGTATAACGACCATATCCGTCCGTCGAGCAATCTACATTGATATATTCATCCGTCGACGTACGCGGATACCACCTGCCAACCGATGTGTGCCGATGTATCGACTCGTTAACCGACATGTACGGATATCACGACCGTCAGTCGATATGCGTCGGATAATCGTACACGGGCACGTTGCCGTTCTTGCGTCGTTCGTCATAGTCCGCCAGCAGACGCTTGACCTGTTTGCGGAGCAGGAACAACGCGATCAAGTTCGGCAACACCATCAAGCCGTTGAACAAATCGCCCAAATTCCAAACCATATCCGTTGCGCCGAGCGTACCCGCGACGATGAGCAGTAAGAATGCCCCCTGATACAACACGACCGCCCACTTGCCGTTCGTCAGAAAACGGACATTCGACTCACCGAAATAGTACCAGCCGATAATCGTCGTGAACGCGAAGAACGTCAGACACGTCGCGATCAACATCGGGCCGACATCGCCGAACGCCATGAAAAACGCCTGCTGCGTGACAAGCGCGCCCGCCAGACCCAACTCGTTCGCTCCCGTGATCAGGATAATCAGCGCCGTCGCCGTGCAGACGAGCATCGTATCGATAAATACCCCGACAAACGCGATAAACCCTTGCAACACGGGGTGCGCGACCAAGGCCGTCGCATGCGCGTGCGGCGTTGACCCCATCCCGGCTTCGTTAGAAAACAGACCGCGCGATACGCCGAACCGGATCGCTTCCTTCATCGTGATCCCGAGCGCCCCGCCGCCGATTGCCTCCGGATAAAACGCACCGACAAACACCTGCTGCAACATCGTTCCCACATGCTCACGGAACATGAACAAAATCACAATCGCCGCGCAGATATACACGCACGCCATCACCGGCACGATCAACTGCGCCACCCCGGCGATCCGCTGAATCCCGCCGATAAAAATCAAACCGGCTACCCCCGCGATTACCAAACCCGTGATCCACGGCGTGAAAGAAAACGCATTCTCCAATGACGTGGCAATCGCGTTGGACTGGATCGTCGTACCCGTAAACCCGACCGCCGCGATCATCGCCACCGAAAAACAACACGCCAGCGCCTTCGCGCCGCGCGGTCCCAACGTATCACGCAACCCGCGCGAAATGTAAAACGCCGGCCCGCCGAAGAAACTTCCCGCGACCTCTTTCCGATAATTCTGCGCCAGCACGGCTTCCGAGAAAATCGTACTCATACCGAACGCCGCCGACACCCACATCCAAAAAATCGCCCCCGGGCCGCCTGCCATGATCGCCGTCGCGACACCGGCGACATTGCCCGTACCGATTTGCGCCGAAATCGCGACCGCGAGCGCCTGTACCGAAGAAATCGACCGCCCGTCACGACTCGCGGGGTGATCCGCGTAGAGCTTACCGAACAACTGCCGCAACGCCGGCCCGAACCGACGAAACTGCGGAAACCCGAGATACACCGTGAAAAACATGCCGATCCCGACCAATGCGTACATCAGCACATACCCCCACAGTACTCCGTTAATCGCGCTGACGGTCTGATCGACAGCCGCCAGCCATGATGTTGACTCCATTCGTATCACCTCACTGTTGAAATTGAAACCATTCTATCATGCGAAAAACGATTTTGTAAAATGCGAAATACGCAATAATGGCCTTTTTCTTGACAGGAGTGCAACAACCCGCGTCACAAGTCACCGACCGCGGGGGCGGCGGCACGAGCGACATCTTGCATCGGACACCCCCTACCGCCCTGTACGGCGGGCGTTGCCGTGCATTTCCCGCGGGACGAAACGACGCGGCGTCGGCCGGCCGATCGCTCTTGCTCCGATGTGAAGAATACTGTATACGCTCCGTACTTTACGCCGTATTGAGAATGAGAATGGGAATAGAGCCCCGTGCGGAGAAAAGACGCAAACAAGCGAAAAACTTATATACATTTCATCTATACTTCATATGTAACTATGTGTAATATGCATACCTATGTGCTGCATAGGGAGATCAATAAACAAACGAAAGACATCGTAGGGACTATTTTCTTGATTGGTATAAACGATCGTTCGGGAGAGACAAGATGAAAAAAATAAACAAGCAACATTTGCGTTTCGGTGTACTGCTGACGTTGTGTGCGCTGTGGACGGCGGGCATGGCGGACGTGCAGGCGCTGACACCGCAAGAAAAAGAGGAAATCAAAGCCGAGGTCGCAAGAGACCTGCTTGATAAGATTGCCCACGGCGGAGAAATCCCCGGTGTGGACGCGCAGTACGGTCCCACGAATTTTCCTGATGCGATTGCGAATCGTATTTTCTACTATTCCGATATTTCGAATAAAATCGGCGAGAAACTGAAAAAGGACGGACTGACGCTTCGGTATTTTGGCGTACGTCCCGATTATCAGGAGCCGTCCCGTGACTATCTGGAACGCTATGCTAAATCAGACTGGACCAACGTCGATAACGACGGAGCATTCGGTGCGCACTCCATGGCGCTCGGCTATCGTGCCTTCTCGGAAGCCAAGCACGGCGTCGCCATCGGTCGTTCCGCTTTGGCGGGGGGATCCAAGCGGGGGACGAATGATTACGGCGGTGACGGTGGCGTCGCCATCGGCAACCGTGCCTGGGCCC
>CAMYCX010000078.1 GCA_947254705.1 uncultured Veillonellaceae bacterium | reverse complement strand
TGTCGGTCCTGCCGGTCCTACTGCACCGTCTTCACCCTTGTCGCCTTTAGGTCCTGTCGGTCCTGCCGGTCCTACTGCACCGTCTTCGCCCTTGTCGCCTTTAGGTCCTGTCGGTCCTGCCGGTCCTACTGCACCGTCTTCACCCTTGTCGCCTTTAGGTCCTTTGAAAGCCGGATCATTTTTCAAGCTGTCTTTATCGAGCGTGACGCGCGTGTATTTCTTGCCGTCTTTGTCAGTGACTTGTTCGGCTTTCAAACCGTCGCCGAAATCCATGCGGAATTCACTGAGCGACATCGTCCAGTGATCCGCGCTCGGCGTGTAGACATTACCCTCTTTCTTACCGCCGACGTAGAAATTCATCGGCGCATTCGCGAGTGCTTTCAGCTGCGCCACGTTCACCGCGTCGGTGTCTTTCGTGCCTGCGGCAAGTCCGGTCAGTTGACGGGTAAATCCCATTTTTTCATCGCCGATAGAAATAGCCCCGAGTGTACCTGCCCAGGTATTATAGATTTTATTCCATTTCGCCTGTGCCGCTGTAAATTTGGCCTGCAATTCGGGGTTTCCATAATCCGCTTGCAATGCCTTTTGCGCGGCCAACAATTCTGCATATGCCTGGTTATAGGCGCCCGTTTGGCCTGTCTTTGCCAAGTAATCCTGGAGGTTGCTCCACTGGTCCCCTACCGGATTATACCCTGGCATTAAGCCGCCGCGGTCCGCTACCGAGAAAGAGCCTACGGCTACGCCTGCTCGCGCGTTGATTACCGCAGCATTACTGCCCAATGCGGTTCCAAATTGTGCATTCTCCACTCGCGAGTTATTGCCCAATGCGTTCGCGAAGTCGGACTTAGATATGCTCGCATAAGGACCGACAGCCGTCGAATTGTCAGACGATCCGTCAATGACCGCTTCCGTACCGATAGCAATCGCGTCCGCGCTGTCAACTTTGCGGTACCCCTGTCTTGGATCACTTTCCACTTTCCTCGCTCCATCGCCAATCGCAATGGATCCGTCTCCATTGGCAACCGACCTATTGCCGATGGCTACCGCACTCTTGCCCGCTTTAGACGTGGTACCGAGAGCAACACCGTATTCATCCGCCTCTGTATCAAGTCCGACAGCTGTCGCCTGATGTGCTTTGGCCACACTATTCTGGCCAACCGCCAAGGATCCGCCGCCGATAGCCTTCGCGTCATTGAAGGGAGAACCCGCCGGAGACATGTCGATGAATTTCAAACCGATCTGGACATTGGTGCCGTCTTGTTTCAGCTTGATACCTCTTCCGGCTTTAAACGTGACTGTGCCGCCGCTTACTTTTGTGCTGTTTCCTTCTGCAGTGGCTTCGGAAGCAGTAGTAGAATCATCGCCGCGTGCAACGGCAAGCGTCCAACTCGAAGAAGACCCGCTCAGATTATTGATCTTGTTATTAATCTCCGTAATACTGCTGTTTTTGGAAAGGTCGATATTATCACCGTCTACATTGGTAATTTTAGTAGTTGCGGAGTTGATATTCTCGACAAGTTTATCAGCGTTGATACCGTACTGAATTTTCTTGCCTTCACGTTTTACCGTCAGTCCTTTGTTTGCTTCTGCGACTGCAAATTCAACTTCATTTCCGTCGGTAATACTTTCGGCGTCCGTAGTGCCTGCTTTCAATTTCCAGGAAGACATGCTGCCCACACCTTGCGGCAAGCCCATTTCTTCTTTGAGTTTTTTGGTGTTGAGCGTGTAGGTGACGTTCTTCTGGTCGTCTACTGTTGCGGTGAATACGCCTGTCGTGTCATCATCTTTGGTTTCTGCTTTGAAGGTAATGGCCGGTTTTTTAGTATCTCCCAAGGTAACGTCCGCCGTACCGCTTGTAGCACCTTTGATGGTAAATCCGCCTTTAAGATTATTAACGGTCGATTCAATATTCGTCACTTGCGTCTTGATCGGGTTGACGTATTTGTACACGGTGTCGCCGGTGACGATGCCTGTATTGCCGTCCGCAATCGCTCCGTTCGCGGCGACGTTCACTTGATATGTTTTCGTTCCGTTATCATCGCCTACTTTGACGGTGGTGTTCGTACCGTCGATGACTTTTCCGCTTACGCCTTTCAAGGTTTTGATATCGGTCGTGTTACCTTCAACTTTTGTCGTCAGATCGGTAATCGACTGCGTGTTTTTATCCACTTTCGTATTTACCGCTTTTAGCTGCGCCACGTTCACCGCATCGGTATCTTCCGAGCCCGCTGCGACGCCTGTAATCTGGCGGGTTTTGCCGTTCGTCGCATTACCTACCGCTACAGCACCCGCGCCCGATTGCCATGTGCTTTCGAGCTTCGTTTTTTCTGCCACAGCCTTCATGAAGTCGCCGTGACCTTGAATCCATGTATTCAGTGCCTGTTTCGCCTGTGTTTCTTCCGTCGATTTGCTCGGTGCGTTCTGATAGGCCTGTACCAATCCGTTGTACTCATCTTTCAACGGGTTGATGACTGCTTTGAGTTGATCGTATTTCTCTTTTTGGCCCGCGGCTTCGATGGTCTGTTCCAATGTCGCACCGTCTGCGGCAAAGGCATAGCCTACCTTGCCCGCCTCAACGTTGGCAACGGTATTCGCCCCCAGTGCGACGCCGCCGTTCGTGGTCGCCGTAGCCGAAGAACCGAGTGCCGTGCTGTCCAGTGCACTTGCCTCGGCAAATGCACCCAATGCCGCACCGTATTTACCGCCGCTATTTGCTTTCACGCCGATGGCCACCGCACCTTTAGCGGATGTATTCGACTGTACCCCCATCGCAACGGACATATCACCGGCCGCCTTCGCTACATATCCCATTGCGGCGGAATACGTTCCGTCAACTGCCGAACCTGTACCGAGCGTAACGGAATTTTCGCCTTTTGCATTCGCGCCGGCACCGATCGCAACCGACTGCTTTCCTTCGACCGTCGTCTGTGCACCGATCGCGACGCCTTTCATGTACGAAATCATGTTGCCGCTCGGGTCTTCAATCCTGCGGTAAACCGTCGTACCGCCTTCTTTTTGTTCAACATAGAGATGACCCTGGTATTTGGTGATATCTTCCTGTGTCAACTCATCGGCGAGGCGTTTCTTGTCAAACTCATCCGCCAACATCGCCGTACCGGCGTTTTGCAATTTCTTAAATGCTTCTTCCGTAATCGGGGCTTCGCCGACTTTCGCCTGCACACCGATAGCGACCGATCCGCCGCCATAGGCGCCCGAACGTTTACCGCCCGCAAAGGAGCTGTCACCATAGGCATGCGACATATTACCGATTGCCGTTGATTCTTCACCGATGGAACGGCTATACTGACCAACAGCTATCGACCAGCGGTTTGCCACGGAATTGGCACCGACGGCGATCGATCCGCTTCTGCGTGCATAGGCATTATTGCCGACAGCCACTGCCGCATCTTCATAGGCCTCATAGACCTCTTTTCCACCTTTCTGAAGAACACGCATCGCCGCTTTGGCATTCGAGCCGATGGCGACACCGGTATTTCCCGACATGGCGTGATAGCCGCCGGCGAGCGCATCCTGTCCGAGGCTCTTGGCTTCATAGCCGATGGCCATGCCGTAGCTGCCCGATTCCACCGTTTCCGCACCGTAGCCGATGGCCATGCTGGCGTCTTGATTGGCACGAGCTTTCGGCCCGATTGCCATCGATCTTATCGCCCACGCACCGTCATTATTGGAGTTGTCAATATCATCCGCCGGTTTTGCCAAGTCGGTACCCTCCGGATTGACGGAGAAATATTTCACTTTAATGTCCGTCAGTTCACTCTTGTCCGCTTTGTCCTTGATGGCGTTGTAGACCGTGCCGCCCGTCACAATACCGGCATTTCCGTCAGTGACCTGCCCGTCCGCGGCAACATTGACAGTGTATGTTTTTACACCTGTTTCCGCATCCTCTGTCGCTTGCACAGTGGTATTCGTACCCGCGGCAACAACAACTGCACCTTTGGCAAGGTTCTTGATAACGGTCTGGCCTTCCTCCGTGATATTGTTCAGATTCTTGTCCGCTGTCTTCGCATCGAGCACTTTGAGCTGCGCCACGTTCACCGCGTCGGTGTCTTTCGTACCGGCGGCAAGTCCGGTCAGCTGACGGGTTTTTCCGTTTTCCTGGTCACCGATCGACACTGCGCCGGCTGCTGATTTCCATGCGGCAACCATTTTCGCTTTTTCTTCTACCGCCGACATGAAATCCGCATGCTGTTGCGCAAATTTCTTCAACTTCTTTACTGCTTGCGCCTCTTCCGAAGATCCGCGAGCTGCTGTCTGATAGTCTCGTACCAGTCCGTCGTATTCACTTTGCAGCGGATCTGTAATTCCTTTTAACTGATCATATTTATCTTTCAATCCTGCGGATTCAAATGCTTTTTCGATCGTACTGTTATCTCCGCCTAACGCATATCCGATGGCGCCCGCTGCCCGATCCGCCACGGATGCCGCCCCGAGCGCGACGCCGCCTGAGGTTTTCGCTTGCGTTCCGGCGCCTAGCGCAACGGCATTTGCTTCACTCGCATTTGCTAATCCGCCAATCGCAACCGAAAGCCGTTTTGTAGAGTTCGCTTGGATACCGAGGGCCATCGAATAGTCACCCTCTGCTTTTGCATTATATCCGGTAGCCATAGAACTGTCTCCATAGGTTTCCGCGCCGGAGCCAAGGGCGATACTGTCTACTGCATTCGACTGCGCCAATGAACCGATCGCGATCCCGTTGAAATGGTGTTTAGTTATGTCTGTTCCGGTTGTGTCAAGCTTGCGATAAACAAAATTCCCGCTGGATTCTTCACTTCTTACGTATAACTTTTGATCTGCGGCAGAAATTTCCCCACTG
>CAMYCX010000077.1 GCA_947254705.1 uncultured Veillonellaceae bacterium | reverse complement strand
AGGATTTTCCCCCGAGATTTCCCACTCTATGCCAAGGAATCGAAGGGGAATTTCTTCGTCTGTGGCATAAAATTTCCATTTCCGCTAGTAACCGTAGGATCGAATCCATTCGGGGTATTCATCGTCACATTTATTTTGTAGGGATTCGAGTATCGAAGTTCCACCTGTTTATTGAACCCGCTACATAAGTTGTAGATGTTTTTTCAAGGTGGAGCATAAGACATTTTTCGAGCAGGTGGTGCATTTTGGTCTCGTCATCTACTTTGTAGCTGATTTGGTTGATAAGGGTTAAGATCCTTTTTGCGAACAACACAAGCGCTTGAAACATGGTGAGCAAAAGGAGCATCGGATTCGGGTCGTTACTCTATGCAAACTTCCGGAGAAACATGAAGATAGTCGCTTATACAAGGACAATATCTTCACAGCTCTTGTAGTAGTATTTCACTTCTTTCTACGAATAAAATAAAATCATGAGATGTGAGACAATAATCCTTTGCTTCAATCGGGTGAAATTGCTGAATCTCGGTTTTCTTTGCCTTTTCGTACGACCAACCTCCTAAATAAACAAACAAAAAATAGAGTGGAAGGGCAAATGACCTTCCGACTAGTTGAATATTTTTACGAATGTTTCGGCGCGGTCATAACCGTTACCACAGAATACGATTTCGGTTTTATGCACCTTTTCGTATTTCTTTCGCATCGAGTTGGAAATGATGGGGGATCGCATTCCTTTGTCATAGAGAAGTTGTGCTTCTTTCGCTTTTGGTCTAAGAAGCTAGCGAGAAAAGGCTGCCAATCTCTCGTATTTATTCCTTGTAGCTACTGTTTTTGCAGTAGCTATTTTTTGTCGTACGTGAAAATATCTTCTTTCAGTTTTGCAACTTCATGGTCTTGATGAGATGCCGAAAACATTTAATGTGAAGCTATTGTGTTGTTTGGGCATAATAAGAAGCCCCAGGATCTGAAGCATGTCATTTGGGCCTTGGGGACAATTTACTCCTTTTGGATACGATTTTTAGGAAGTATTTTAATGTTTGGCTTTTACAGTTGTTGTATGGTTGAGCATGGTGTTTTGCCTTGCCAAGATAGTGGCGAAAGTATGATAAAGACATCTGTTCCAGGTAGAAGAAAGTTGCACCGGAGGGACGATTGATTTACTATTAAATTAATTAGAGTACGAATATTTATGATATGTCAGAAGTACGGTGATAGGCTTTTTATTATATCAATTAAAAATGATCGTCATGATGAGACGCGATATGAGATTAGGAGAAGTGTTATGCTTGATATCGGAGCAGTAATCTTGGCAGCGGTTTGTTGGGGGATGTGTGGTGTTATTGCGCAGCACTTGTTTATGGTGACTCCAATGACGGCGAATGATTTGACAGTAGCGAGACTATTGCTGTCAGGCTTTTTGTTTTTATTCCCCGCTATGTTGTCGGGGGAAATGAGATCGGTCGCAGGGACGAAAAAAGACTGGTTTTGGCGGATACCGGTTTTTGGAATTGTCGGAATTTTGAGCGTACAGTTTACTTACTTCGCTTCTATTTTTCATGGCAATGCAGCGGCAGCAACTGTGCTTCAATATTTGGCGCCGGTACTAATTGTGTTATATTTAGCGGCACGGCGTCGACGCTGCCCTGATATCATAGAAGGCATAGGTACGTTGTTGGCGGTAATTGGTGTTCTTCTGATGGTGTCGGGAGGAAGTACAGAGCGTTTGACGGTTCCTTGGCTCGGAATTGTTTGGGGATTGATTTCTGCTGTTAGTTTAGCATTCTATACATTGTATCCGATTGATTTGTTAAAAAACATTCCAGCATACCAATTGCTTGGTGTCGGAATGTTGTGGGGCGGATTGTTCGGATGCGCAACGATAGGTTTAAGGCATCCTCATCTGTTTCTTCGCCCGGATGTATTGTGGCCTTTTTTGGCTATTGTCGTGTTGGGGACTGTGATCCCTTTTTATTTGTATCTCTATGCTTTGCGTTCTTTGTCGCCGACCGCAGTAAGTGTTTTTGCTTGTACGGAGCCGTTTGCAGCAATTATTTTTTCAAGTTTGGTGTTACATATGACATTCGGTGTGGGGGAAATGTTGGGAGCCGTGTCGGTTGTTGGAGCGATTATTTTGCTGGCTTTACGTCGATAGTCGAGGCACGTTGAAGCATCGTTTCGGACCATTTTCCGTTTTGGAAAATGAATACAGTTTTGCCGGAACGAGTGTGTCCAAGAATTTCCATATCATCATTGCCGATCATGAAGTCGACATGTATTTGCGAACGGTTGATGTCGGCGGCGATGAGTTCATCTTCACTCATATGCTTACCGTTGTCAATGCACGTCGGATAGGCTGCGCCGAGTGCCAGGTGACATGACGCATTTTCATCAATTAGTGTTTCATAAAACGAGTATGGAATACGTGAGATTGGTGAATCGCAAGGAACTAATGCGACCTCTCCCAAATGAGAGGCGCCTCTATCCGATTTCAGTAGGCGTTGCAAAGCTTCGTCTCCCTGTGAGGCGAATGCATCGGTGACGCGGCCGTCTTTGAAGGTTAAACGAATGCCATTGACAACTTGGTTATAGACAACGAGCGGGCGGGTACTGTAGACAGTGCCGTGAACATCAGTTGCGTGAGGAGCGGTAAAAATTTCTTCTGTGGGGATGTTCGCGGCAAAAGGAACAACTCGACCGCTTTTTTCATTGCCACCTTGCCAAATGTGAGTGGCAGGCAATCCAATATGCAAATCAGTGCCGTTGGCAGAGTGATATTCCAATGAATTTAGTTGGAGATCATTGAGTACTCGTCGCATCCGGTGTAAAGCATCTAAATGGTGTTGCCAATGCGCTAGGGGGTTGTCCTTGTGTACGCGCGCAATGGAAAAAATAGCATTCCATAATTTTTCCAATGGATTTTCATCGTCGGGAAACAGCATTTGTGCCCAAGTCGGTGTGGCAACTGCTGCAACGAGCCACTGAACTTGAGAGTTCATGATTGCATCGGAGTAAAAACTGAATACACGATTTTTAGCTTGCTGCAAGGTTGAAATTCGTTCAGGAGAGACCCCGGTAAAGTGTGGGGATTGGCAGGATACCAAGGATATAATCGCATAATTTTCGTCAATTAATTCATGGTATTTGGTAATCATGGAGTTCGGAAAGTGGCATAGATATTGTTCTTGCGCATGGATGAGACGAGCGACGGCGTGCACTGCGGAATGCCATTCGATGCGAACATCGGCAGCACCGTATTGAAAAGCTTCTTGGCATAAAATTTCTGTAAATTTTGCGCTTTCAACAGGAGCATTGATGACAACTTTTTGTCCTGGTTGCAAATTGACACCATAACGAAGTAAGATCAGGGCATAATTTTTAGCTAATATAGTATCCATTTTAGTTCTCCTTTTTATGAAAATTGATATATAATAAAATTAACATGATAGTAATTAATTGGGAGGTGTAGCATGGAGCGACGCTATTGGATAGGATTGATGGTCGGTATAATTGGTCTCTCATTTATCTATTATAGCGTGTTTTCCCCCGCAGAAGAAATGCAGCCAATCGTACAAAACGGTCAAGAAGTAACCGATATTGCAGGGGTGGCTGTGTATGTTTCGGGGGCGGTGGAGCGTCCGGGGATGTACTTTTTGCCACAGGGAAGTCGAGTAGCCGATGCCGTTAAGGCGGCAGGCAATTGGTTGCCCTATGCAGATACGGAGAGTGTAAATCTGGCACAAAAGGTAGCGGAAGGAGATCATGTGTCCATAGGATATAATTTTAGTCCGCCTGAATCGAAGTTGGGGATAATGCTTGTCAACATCAATTATGCTACTGAGAAAGAACTGGAGACGTTGCCGGGGATTGGCCCTGCGACAGCACAAAAAATTATTGACTATCGAAGGGAAAGCGGATTATTTGGCGCTACTGAGGATTTGAAAAAGGTGAAAGGAATCGGTGAGGGAAAATTTCAAAAGATTCGAACTCATATTACGGTATAGCCGAGTATGGCACACTGATAGGTGCCGGCCTGGTGGCGGTCGGAATTGTATTGCAGTCAGCCGAGGTTTTATCCGTTGGAATGTTGGGCGGAGTCGTAGCGGCTGCTTTAGCGTGTTTAGGGTATGGCTTACGAGGTCGAAATTGGGGATGGTGTGCCGTCGGTACAGCACTCTTTTTTTTGTGGGTCGGCGGGGTGAGATGTATATGGATGCAGGATCATGAAAGTACATTATCCGGCTACCTTGTGGGGGGAAGTGGGCAGTATGCTGTTACGGTTATTACAAAGGGCGAAAAAATCGGATCTGAAGATAATTTGGCAATACGTTATGGTGTTCGATTACAGCAAGTAATGTATGAAGACGGAACAAGCATGCCGGCACGAGGGAATGCTTATTGGTATGCTAAGAATTCGGAGCCGATGTATGCTATCGGTGATCAATTAACATTAACGGGACGAATTGTTGCATTCCGCTACTATCGAAATCCGGGCAATATTTTGTTGGAATATCGTCGTCGAGCACAGGGCTATCTCGGTAATTTGTATACGGATTCATCGCAAAAGGCAATTTACCGCGGAACGGATGAAACATATCATTGGGATCGATATATTTCATCTGCTCATGAAAAGGTCAGCTCGTTTTTACATGCCAAGATGGCATCCAAAGAGGTGGCCAATTTGGCAGATTCACTGCTTTTCGGTGGCAACTATAATCAGCTTTCACCGCAAGTTGTATCGGATTTTGCGACGACAGGAATGATTCATATATTGTCAGTTTCGGGGTCTCATATTTCGCTTTTATTTGGCGTTTTGATGGGATTGGGCGGTTGGATCGGACTGAGCCAAAAACGAATATTTTTCTTTGCGGTCGCAATCGTTGGCTTTTATGCGGCCTTGGCAGGATGGGTACCTCCGGTGGTCCGTTCATTTGCTATGGGAACAGCAGCACTCGGTGCGATGGTGTGGCGTCGGGAATATACGGCAACTCACTGGTTGGGGCTAACGGTCATCGGTATGTTATTGTACCTGTCTCTTATACACATCTGACGCTGCCGACGAAACCTTATGGGTG
>CAMYCX010000076.1 GCA_947254705.1 uncultured Veillonellaceae bacterium | reverse complement strand
CTCGTGAGGAGTTGGCAACGTTTGACTCTCCGCTGATTATTGAGGCGGCCGTGCAATCAGCTATTCCAATTATTTCTGCGATTGGGCATGAAAGTGATTCTCCGCTCCTGGATTTAGCAGCGGATATTCGCGCGGCAACCCCTACACATGCAGCAGAAATTGTGACAGCTTCCACAATGGATCTACAAAAAGATTTTGTGCGATATAAAAATTGCTTGACTCAAGCTGTTATCAATCGTCAAAAGTCTGCTTTTCATCAGTTGCAGTTTTTTTTAGCTCGAAATATGTATCGATCGATACAACAAATATTATCTCGTGAAGCATCCCGTTTACAAGCATTTGCAATGCAAACATCAGTCGCATGGAATCAGTCTTTTCAAGCTACTACAGATTATTTGTCCGAACGGCAGAAGGCACTGTTACTTGTTTCACCGGAAACAATGTTTCGCAATGGCTATATGTGGATTGCGCGAGGACAACAAGTAAGAAAACTGTCTTATTTAGCCCCCGGAGACGTAATTCAATTGGAAGATGGTGAACACATTGCAGAGGCAATGATAACGGCCATACAGCCCCGAAAGGATAATTCATATGAATAGCTATGAAAAAAAAGTAACCGCTTTAGACGAAGTGATCGAACGTTTGGAAACTGGAGATATTTCATTGCAGGAAGCGTTAGACTTATACCGGCAAGGTAATGAGTTAATGATTGATTGTGCTAAACTGTTGCAAGAATATCAGGCCCAAGCGCAAAAAATGATGATTCAAACTGAAGAGATTATTCAAGAGGCGAATCGACAATGAACGAAAATTTTAAAATGTATATGCAGTTACAAAGAGAACGGATCGATTCCGCATTGCAGGTGCTTTTGAGGCCTGATCATAAACGCATGAACGGACTGTTTGATGCCATGAATTATAGTTTATTAGCGGGCGGTAAAAGGGTTCGTCCGATACTCCTTTTGACCGCTTTGGATGATTTGGGTGTGGCATCAATTGATTATTTGCAGATTGCTTGTGCGATTGAGTGTGTACATACATATTCTTTAATACACGATGATTTACCATGCATGGATAATGACGATTATCGCCGAGGCAAACTTACTTGTCACAAAAAATTTACTCCCGGTATTGCTACCTTGGCGGGAGACGGATTATTGACTGTGGCCTTTGAACTTATTGCAACATCGACAGGATTGTCGGCAGAAGTAAAACTGGAACTAATTAATATTCTTGCCAAAGCGGCCGGCCCTAACGGTATGGTTGGGGGACAGTATATCGATATTTGTGCAGTGAATGGTCATGCCGCAATAGATGAATTGCAGTACATGGATCTCCAGAAAACAGGGCGTTTATTACGTGCCCCCCTTGTGATGGCCGGTGTGATCGCAAACGCAAGTAAAATCCAAATGCAGGTTTTATCAGAATACGGAAATGCCGTCGGACTTTTGTTCCAAATTGTTGATGATATTCTGGATGAACAAAGCACTTTTGAAGAAATGGGAAAGCAGCAAGGGCAGGATCAAAAAATGGGTAAATCAACTTATGCAACCATATTAGGCAGGGAAGAGGCTTATCAACGTGCAATAAAAGAGACACATCGCGCACAGCAAATACTTCTGTCGACAGGGTGGGAAAGTGGTATGCTGAAAGAATTTTCAAATTATTTATTAACACGGATTCAATAGGAGGCGTCCAGCTTGATTCGTACTGTAATTGATAGTTTATTCGCCAATACGGTTTTAATGGTGTCGTTCTTAGCATGGCTTATTGCACAAGTATTGAAAGTATTTTTCTTCATGATGAAAAATCACAAATTCGATATCGAGCGTCTGGTTGGCGCGGGTGGGATGCCAAGCTCACATAGTGCATTAGTAGTAGCGCTATGTGTCAGTTTATCAATTGAAGAAGGCCTAAATTCCCCATTGGTCGCATTAGCAATTATTTTTGCTTGTATTGTAATGTATGACGCGGCGGGCGTTCGACGGGCAGCCGGAAAGCAAGCGAAGTTTTTGAACGAGTTAGTGCGGGAGTTTTTATCCGGACATGCATTTAACGATACTAAATTTAAAGAGCTTTTAGGACATACTCCCTTGGAGGTCCTTTTGGGAGGGATTTTAGGCGGACTTGTAGCCTATGGATTTTACTATTGGTGAAAGATATGAAAAAAGAGCGTCTGGACTTGATTTTAGTAGAAAAGGGCTTCTTTCCCAGCCGTGAAAAAGCCCGTCGCTATATTATGACGGGCGATGTTCTTGTTGATGATATTCCTGTTGATAAAGCGGGCACTAAAGTTTCTATTTCTTCGTCAATTAGACTTCGCCGCAAACCGCTGGAATATGTCGGTAGAGGCGGCTTAAAGATGGAAAAAGCGTTGCGAATATTTCCTGTGTCGGTAGCAGATAAAGTAGTCATAGACATCGGTGCATCTACAGGCGGATTCACCGATTGTGCTTTACATAATGGAGCCAAAAAAGTATATGCGATTGATGTGGGGTACGGTCAATTGGCATGGAAGTTACGAAACTCTCCTCGAGTTGTTAATATGGAGCGAACAAATATCCGCCATGTAACACCTAACGATATCGGTGAACTCGCACAAGTCATCGTAATTGATGTTTCTTTTATATCACTGACGAAGGTATTGCCTCCGGCGATTCCATTGCTTTCTCCTGCTGGTGATTTTTTAGTTCTGATTAAGCCGCAGTTCGAAGCCGGTCCTGGTAATGTAGGGAAAGGCGGAGTTATTCGCAATCAGATCATTCATCGCCAAGTGCTGACAGACTTTTATTTATCACTTTCCGGTCTTGGTCTATGCATGTGGGGGTTGACGACCTCTCCCATTAAGGGAAGTGACGGTAATATTGAGTTTTTAGCGTGGCTTAAGCCAAAAGAGTGTGGAGCTCCTGTGTTAGATTATCGGCAGGCAATTGATCAAGTGTTGCAAATCCACTCGAAAGAAGGGTGATAATTATGTTGGTCGGAATTTTCCCCAATTTATCAAAAGAAAATATTGTACATCATGTTGACGAACTTTGTCATCATCTGGCGGTGTCCGGTATTGATTATCGAATTTGGGAACAATATCGTGTTGAGATGGATGAGCGAGATTATCATTTTGCAGATGAACGATGGGCAGATTGGGCCTCTCTAATCGGAAAAATGGACATGGCAATTTCTCTCGGTGGTGACGGCACGTTAATTTCTGTTGCAAAACAGATTTTCCCATCGCAAATCCCGATTGTCGGCGTCAATTTGGGTGATTTAGGATTCTTAAACACAATTGAGCGAAATAATTTAGATGAACGTTTGCAAAAAATCGAAGCAGGGGCGTATCATTTAGTTAAACGAACTGTATTAAACTCTGTGATTATTACGGAAAACGGTGAGCCGGATGAAGATTTTAATCTGCCTTTAGCGGTAAACGAAGTCGTAGTCGGCCGAAGCAAGCCAGGTAAAATGGCACGTCTACGTTTGTACATTAACGGTGCATATGTTGAAGAATATCCTGCTGACGGAATTATTATAGCAACAGCGACCGGATCTACCGGATATGCATTATCTTGTGGCGGACCGATTTTGTATCCCGGTTTGGATAGTTTGTTGGTAATCCCTGTATGTCCGCATTTATTGCAAAGTGCTCCGCTATTGATAAGTCGTAAAGATGAAGTAATGATTACGATGCCGGAGAGAGAAAAACAATTATACGCTTCTATCGACGGTAATGAATCATTTCACTTTAACTACGGTCGTCAGCTTATTATCAAGGCACATAAAGAAACGATTCCGTTTGTACAATTTGATGATCAAAATTTTTTCCAATCGCTATTTCCTAAACTTAGCAAATCAATTTATCATGCCCATTTCTAATGTCCTTGAGATTAATCATTTGCTGTTGCACTCATACCTGCAGACAGCACGTTGTGTTGTAGATGCAACGCTCGGCAATGGGTATGATAGCGAAAAAGTTTTGCAAAATGCACCTTTGCTGCAATACTTGTTCTGCTGTGATATACAACCGTCTGCGATACATGCATCACAACAAAGATTAGCATGCAGGCAATCTTCGGCAACCATTTTTTGGTATGAAATAAATCATGCAATGCTGTTTCGAAATTTTCCATTGTTAATAGATATTGTGTTCTTTAATTTAGGATATTTACCGGGCGGTGATCATACCATACATACTCGTCCCAAAGATACCATACTAGCATGCACAACAGTATTGAAATATTTGCGTAAAGGTGGCATTATGTCTCTTGTCAGTTATCCCGGGACTGAAGCTGGAGCAGAAGAGTATCAAGCGTTACGACATTGGTCAACGACTCTTTCTCAACAACAATGGCATGTCGCTTATATAGAAATGCCGAATCAAATTCATAATCCGCCGTGTTTATTTTTGATCGAAAAGAGGTAAATTGTGAAAAAATATCGGTATGCAAAAATTCGCGAAATTGTACAAGAACAAGTCATTGAAACCCAGGAAGACCTGGCTCATGCTTTGGAGCGAGAAGGAATTGAAGTGACTCAAGCAACAATTTCACGAGATATCAAAGAAATGATGCTGGTGAAAGTTCCTTATCGCAGTGGACATTATCGTTATGCGTTATCTTCAGAGGAGCCAATGTTGTTGGCTAAAAATCGATTAATTGATATTTTTGCGCATACTATTGTAAAAATTGAATGTAGCGGAAATGTGGTAGTTGTTCACACCACCCCCGGATCAGCCAATGCTGTCGCATTTGCCCTTGATAATTTAGGCTTGCCACATGTTATTGGCTCTCTCGCCGGTGACGACACAATTTTATTGGTTGTCGAGGAAGGTCATCCGGCAATAGAAATTAAGTCGGAAATTTATAAAGTTTTTCATGAGGATTAAGTCGTGCTGACACAACTTGGAATTCGTAACTTTGCCATTATCGAATCGCTCGATTTAGAATTTCATAATGGAATCACGGTGTTTACCGGAGAAACTGGTGCCGGCAAGTCCATTTTAATGGATGCGTTGGCAATGGTTTTGGGCGCACGTGCCTCTACGGAATATATTCGTTCAGGAACGGATTCACTCATGTTGACAGCCGCATTTGATGTAGGTAATTTGCCGAAAGTAAAAGCATTTCTCAAAGAACAAAACTTACTTTTAAACTCCGATGAAGATCATGAACTAGTAATCTCTCGCCGTCTAGATCAATCGGGCAAAGGTCGCATCCTTATAAACGGCATGATTGCCCCATTGCGCATCTTGGCCCGACTAGGAGAGCGGTTAGTGGATATCCATGGTCAAAATGATCATCAGAAACTAGCATCTCCGGCTTATCAATTAACGCTATTGGATACCTCTTCACCAATGTTGAGTCAGTCATTATTGGCATATGCTTCTGCGTATCAAAA
>CAMYCX010000075.1 GCA_947254705.1 uncultured Veillonellaceae bacterium | reverse complement strand
ATCGTAATCCCCATGCTGCGAGCGGTGCCTTTGACCATTTCCATCGCGGCTTCCACCGTGTTGGCATTCAGGTCGGGCATCTTCATTTCCGCAATTTCGCGTACTTGCTGTTCCGTAACGCTGCCGACTTTATTCTTATTCGGCTCACCGGACGCTTTCGCCAATCCGGCCGCTTTTTTCAGCAATACTGCTGCCGGCGGCGTTTTGGTAATAAAGGTAAAGGAACGGTCTTCATATACGGTAATTTCTACCGGAATAATCAAACCTGCCTGTTGTGCGGTACGGGCGTTAAAATCTTGAACAAATGCCATGATGTTAATCCCCGCCTGACCGAGTGCCGGTCCGACCGGCGGTGCCGGTGTGGCTTTCCCTGCTTCAACTTGCAGCTTTACCATTTTTGCTACTTTTTTTGCCATGTCTTACACCTCCTTACGTGGTAAGATGTGGTGCCTGCGGACATTGCTGTCCTCCCACCCGCACTCCGTAACGGAGCACGTCATTTAGAGTGTATTTCAGGTGCCGCCTCAAATTGAGAGGCATCCAACTCTGTCGGTGTGGCCGTTCCGAATACGTCCAAAAGCACGCGAATTGTGCCTTTTTCCGGAAAGATTTCCGATACATTCGCAAATTGATCGGTAAATGCGCCTTGGGTGATGCGAATCCGATCGCCCACCTGTACGGTAATTTTCGGAACCGGTGTGCCCGCACGTTCCTGCACATGCAGGATGCGGTCGACTTCTTCATTACTGAGCGGGATCGGTTTGGTTGTGGTCCCGACAAATCCGGTTACGCCGGGCGTATTGCGCACGACATACCAGCTGCGGTCATTCACTTCCATCTCGACCAGTACATATCCCGGAAATACCTTCCGTTGCACCACGCGCTTGTTGCCGTCTTTGATGTCGACTTCATCGTGCATGGGCACCATGATCTGACGAATCGTATCCGTCATTCCGAGGGATTGTACCTTCAGCTCCAGATTGGTTTTTACTTTGTTCTCATACCCGGAATAGGTATGAATGACGTACCACTTAATCTTACTGTTGTCGGCTGTCATACTGTCCTCCCGTCAGACTAACTTGGAAAACAGTTTGAAGATTTCCATAAATACGAAATCTACCGCCATGATAATAAAGGAAATGAAGATGACTGTAATAAATACGACAATCGTATAGCGTACCAATTCCTGTTTAGTCGGCCATTGGACCTTTTTCATTTCCTGCTTGACGCCGCGAAAGAAAGAAGTGATGCCGCCTTTTTGCACTGCTGCTGTGTTTTGACTCGCCATCGTATCCTCCGTTTACTTCATTCCGTCAACTTACATGAAAAACTTATTTCGTTTCTCGATGCAATGTGTGTTGTTTACAGAATTTGCAATACTTGTTCATTTCCAGACGCTCTGCGTTGTTCTTTTTATTCTTGTTCGTCTGGTAGTTGCGCTGCTTGCATTCCGTGCACGCAAGTGTTACCGCGTTGCGCATAATTCACACCTCGCTCACTATAAAATCGGGGATTTGCCCCGTACTTATACCAATTAACTTTACCATATCCCCCGCCGTACTGTCAATTCTTCCGCCGAGGTTATCCACTCTGTGGGATCTGCAGGTGTTACGCGTTTTTCGCGACATCCACTAGCTTGGTGAATGCGGCCGGATCTTGAATCGCCAAGTCCGAGAGCATCTTCCGGTTAATTTCCACACCGGCCTTGTTCAATCCCGCGATCAGACGGCTGTATGTCGTTCCGTTCAAGCGAGCTGCCGCGTTAATACGGGCAATCCACAGTTTGCGGAAATCGCGTTTTTTCTGACGACGGTCACGATGTGCATACGCCAGCGAATGCATCACCGATTCATTGGCTTTTTTAAACTGGCGATGACGTGCACCGCGATATCCTTTGGCAAGTTTTAAGATTTTTTTATGACGTTTCCGTGCGGTTACGCCGACTTTGACTCTGGCCATGTTACTTCCTCCTCATTATGCGTGCGGCAACAACCGCGAAATGCGTTTATGATCAGATTTGCTGACCAGTGCTGCTTTCCGTAAATTACGTTTCCGTTTATGTGTCTTCTTTTCCAAAATATGGCTTTTGAACGCTTTACTGCGTTTAAATTCGCCGGAGCCCGTTTTCTTGAAACGTTTGGCTGCCGCGCGACGAGTTTTAATCTTCGGCATGATAAGCCTCCTTATTTTTCCACTTTCGGTACCAACATCATTGTCATGTTGCGACCTTCCAATTTCGGACCTTTTTCCTGCATCGCGACATCTTCCATCTCGTGCGCAAACCGCACCAGCAGTTTTTCTCCCAACTCCGGATGGCTGAGTTCACGACCGCGGAACATAATCGTCACTTTGACTTTACTGTCGTCCGCAATAAAGCGGCGGGCATTTTTCATTTTTACATAGAAGTCGTGATCCTCGATATTCGGGCGCAACTTGACTTCTTTGAGCATGACGACTTTTTGCTTTTTCTTCGCTTCTTTTTCCCGCTTTTGTTGTTCATAGCGGTACTTGCCATAATTCATCAATTTGCAAACCGGCGGACGTGCCGTCGGAGCGACTTCAACCAGATCAAGTTGCTGCTCCGCCGCCATCTCCATCGCTTCCTGCGTACTGATCACGCCCAACTGTTCACCGTTGGCACCGACCAGTCGAATTTCGCGAACGCGGATTTGCTCATTAATGCGGGCTTCTTTACTAATATTATTCACCTCCCGATATACATCGTGTGAATCAAGTCAAATAAAAAACGGATGACATGCGCCACCCGTTACTTCCGATGCTGTAACCTTAGTAACGACCGTAGTGTTGTGTAAGGTGAGAAGCGGATGACTTCTGCTTGATTCAATTACTCAGCCAGTATATCATATTTTTATTCGTCTGTCAACTGTTTTCCGTTTCTTTCAATGCCGCTGCCAGTTTGGCGGCAATTCCGCGAATCTTTTTCTTCGGCACGGCACACACGGCGATGCGTACTCCCGCCTGCAAGGGAACAAGGAAAATACGGTCTTCATGCAACCGTTCACACACCGCTTTGGCATGAGGTGTCGGAACGCTGATAAAAAATCCCGCCCGATACGGCAAGACCCGCAATCCGACTGCCGCCGCTTCCGTCATAAAGATCTCCGCCCGTTCGCGAATCATCGCAAAATACTCTGCCTGTTCCTGACGGAAAGAAGCCAGCATAGCAGGATCTTCGCTGATGTTGACCAACACCTGCATCGGTGCGCGGCTAATATTGGACCATGTTGCCCGACCGGTTACCTGGTTGATTTCACGAAATTCCCGGATCACATCAGCCGAAGAACTGATGCCGATCATCGCACCGACACGTTGCCCGTACATCGTAAATCCCTTGGACATACTGTATGCCACAATCACCAATATATTTTCCGGCAAGCCGCCGAATTTTCGGAAAAATTGCCGTGCATCATCACCTTCGCCCGCAAAATCGAGATAGGCTGCATCGACAACGAGTATCACCCGCTTGTCCGGTTCCTGTGCCACTTCGGTCAGCAACGCCAGCACCCGATCCCAGTCATCATTTGTCAGACTATACCCTGTCGGGTTATGTGCCGGCGTATTCAAAATCACCGGTACCTGTCGCTGTGTCGCGGCTATTTCACGAACGGCACGAGCAAAGTCCTCATGATGAAAGGTCAACTCGTCCGTAAACAACGTAAATGTCGCCAAGCGACGCTGATTGTCCTCACACAATGTACGATATGCACCCCAAAACCAGTCGCCCGTCAAGACGGTGTCGCCCGGCTCCGTATAATTGTGTACGACATGGTGAATGACCCCCGTGCCGCCGGCCGTCGCTACTGCGGCCACTTCCGCATCCGGCCGTGAATCGCCGAAGCAGCGGTCGCATACCCGTTCCAAAAACGCCGGCAGACCGGAAATCGGCGCATACGCAATAATATCCTGTACGGACAATGCCCGATACGCCCGTTCGACCGTCGGCAAACAGACCAACGTTTCCTCTTCATCCAAAATCGCCCCGATGGTCGCATTGGTGACCGCGGCGGCGCCGTATTTTGCAACGGCCGCTTGTGCGGCGGCGCTGGCACCGAAAATCACATCATTGGATTTTTTGCCGAATGCCTGCGGTGCTGCCATACTCATCATATTGCTCGCCCCTTTTCCGATAGTTTCTATCATTATAGCATACTATGCATGCGATTTCGGCACATGATGCATGTATACATCATACCTCGATCGGATCGCTTGGTAACGGCAACGATTAGGCATCAAAAATGACACATCCGCTATCACGAATGTGTCATTTGTTGTTTTTCTTCCGCCGATGCATGTAAAAACGCATATACCGCCTCGGCGGCTCGTTTCGTCATTCCCGGCACTGCGGCCGAAAGAACATGTGCCAACCATGTAAAAGAGCCGACCGTCTCTTTTTTATTCCATTAACATGATCGGCGACCGGACCGGCAGCGTAACGTGCATCGTTGTACCCGTATTCGCCGTACTCGTCAACGTAATCGTACCGTCGTGTCGACGAACGATATGTTTGACAATTGCCAACCCCAGCCCTGATCCTTCCACCTCTTTCGAACGGGCCGCATCCGCTCGGTAAAAGCGTTGAAACACTTGTTCCTGCTGTTCCTTGCTGATGCCGATACCGCTGTCGCGCACCGTAAAATGTACCGCCTCCGCCGTGCTTTCAATCCGCACTTCAACACAACCGCCCTGTCGGTTGTACTTGACTGCATTGTCGAGTAAATTCAATACCATCTCGTACAATAGCAGGGGATCCCCCCACAAATATCCTTCTCCGCCGAAAAGACGGAAAGTAATTCGTTTTTCTTCGATACTCCGTTCCAGCAAATCCCGCGCCTGCTCCGCCAGAACCCGCAGTGAAACTCGCTTGCGATGCTCACGGTCCGGATCTTCTTCGATCCGCGATAAACGCATCACTGTTCGAATCAGCTCCAGCAAGCGTTCGGATTCTGTCAACATACGTTGCGCAAAGTTTTTGACCTCGGCATTGCTCTTGTACATTCCGTTATAGAGCAACTCGGCAAAACCGTGTATCGCTGTCAGCGGGGTATTCAACTCATGCGACACGTTGGCCGTAAATTCACGTCGCTGTTGCTCTGCCGTATACGCTGTCGTCGTATCCCGCAAGACGATCAAGCGATTCGGTTGCCCCTGCGCATCACGGATCGGTCGCACAATCAGCCGATATACCCGCCCGTCACACTCCAGCAGACGCGTCGTATCTTCCGCCGGCGTACTCGTCAATATCCCCGTTCGCCAACGAACATCGGACAACAGTTCTACCATCGGCTTACCGCGATCATCCGCCGCCAAATCAAACATCAATTCCGCCGCACAGTTGTAATCGACCAGGCATGTATCTGTCTCTTATACACATCTGACGCTGCCGACGAAACCTTATGGGT
>CAMYCX010000074.1 GCA_947254705.1 uncultured Veillonellaceae bacterium | reverse complement strand
AGATTAGAATAACGGTCTCGTGGGCTCGGAGATGTGTATAAGAGACAGGCACGGTATGTAGCTAAAAATATTGTAGCTGCAGAATTGGCAGATAAATGTGAGATTCAGCTGGCATATGCGATAGGCGTTGCTCATCCGGTGTCTATATTGGTTGATACGTTTGGAACAGGTAGAATACCAGATGAAGAAATTGTAGCTTTAATCCGTAAGCACTTTGATTTGCGACCGGCGGGTATTATTCGTGATTTAAAGTTGCGTCGACCGATTTACCGCCAAACAGCGGCATATGGACATTTCGGCAGAACGGATTTGGCTTTGCCGTGGGAGCATGTAGATAAAGCGGAAGCGTTAAAACGTGATGCAGGAATTTAAAGGGCGGTTTTCCGCCTTTTTTAATAAGGGGAACTTATGAGATTTGCGGAAGTTATCATTAATCGACCCAGTAAAAAACTAGATCGTACATTCACCTATAAAATACCTGATGCGTTGGACAATATAACAGTAGGGTGGCGGGTGATTGTACCCTTCGCCGGAGGCTGGGAAGAGGGCGTTGTTTTATCAGTAACTCTTGATTTGCCGGCGTATGAGGTGAAAGAAATTCATTCCGGGGTTGGGACGGAGGCATGGTTTACCCCCCAAATGCTGGAATTAGCAGGTATGATTTCTTCTTACTATGTTTGCACCCGATTGACTGCATTGCGGTTGTTTATACCGGGTTCTATGCAGCTCAAGCTTAAATCGGGATTTCAGCTGACTGCTGCCGGGAAGTCGGTATACCCCCGATTATCTCCATTTCCTCAAATGAATATATACTGGAAACAACATATATCTGATGAAAATCGTGAACAATATTTGGAGGAGGCCGATGTACCATCCATTTCTTTACCGTTTCCGTTTCAAACTGAATTTACAGCCTCCGACCAAGTAACAGATGCGATGTTGGATCGACGGCATCGACAGAGAGAGTTATTCTTGTTTCTCAAAAAAAATGGGTCACAAAATGCTGATACATTGACAAGAGCTGGATTTTCGGCGGCGTTGCGTAAAGAAGCATGCAAAAATGGTTTAATTTTCTCCCAAGATGTAATGCCGTTGACGCAAGAGGTCGCTGTCAAAAATTTTTTATCGGTGCAGCTGACGAATGAACAAAGGGAGGCTTTGTGTAGCATAAGCGAAGCACAAGACAGCTCTAAAAACGAACTTTTTTTGCTTCATGGAGTTACCGGTAGTGGTAAAACGGAAGTATATATTCGAGCCGCTGAAAATGCCTTTCAAAAAGGAAAATCTGTATTGATTTTAGTTCCTGAAATTGCACTGACGCCACAAATGACAGCACGTTTTTCAGCACGTTTCGGAAATCGTGTAATCTATACACATAGTGGCCTTTCTAGTAGCGAACGCCATGCGAACTGGTGGAGAGTTCGACATCAGAAAGCACAAATTGTTGTTGGTGCGCGTTCCGCACTGTTTTTACCATACCAGGACTTGGGATTGATTGTAGTTGATGAGGAGTACGACTCTTCATATAAACAAGAAGACAGTCCTCGTTATCATGCGCGACGAGTGGCAGAAAAGCTGGGGGCATTGCATGATGCACCGGTTGTTTTAGGAGGAGCGACTCCGGCGATCACCACATATTATCGCACTACGCAAGGTAAAGTGTGTAAGTTGACACTGTCACATCGCATAGGAAATATCCCTCTACCGGAAATCCAAATCGTGGATATGCGTGCAGAGCTGGAAACGGGGAATTATAGCATTCTTTCCCGCCCTTTGTATACCGCGCTGGGGTCCGTCTTGAGAGAAAAAAAACAAGCAATTCTGCTATTAAACCGACGTGGTTATGCAACATATATTTTTTGTAGAAAATGTGGATATGTTTCTCTTTGCCCGTCTTGTGAACGTCCTCTGACATATCATCTGAACGGAAATCAATTGCGTTGCCATCATTGTGAACGCAACTACCCGGTGCCACGACAATGCCCGGAATGTCATAGCAAATATATTAAATTTATGGGATTAGGTACTCAAAAAGCACAGCAACTGCTGACTCAGATATTTCCACAAGCGCGCATTATTCGTCTGGACCGAGATACGATGGGCCGTTCACAAATGCTTACGAATACTCTGCAAGCATTTCATGACGGAGTGGGAGATATATTGCTGGGGACACAAATCGTAGCGAAAGGTCATGATTTGCCGGGTGTGCAGGCGGTGGGCATTTTATCTGTTGACCATGTGTTAAATCTCCCCGATTATACAGCGGCTGAACGGGCATTTATATTGATCACGCAAGCGGCAGGACGAGCTGGGCGTAAAAATTTGCAAGGCGAGGTCGTGTTACAAACATATCACCCGAATCATTATGCTGTTCGCCATTCACGTACGCATGATTATCAAGGCTTTTATAATGAAGAAATCCAATATCGTAGGGCACTTCGCTATCCGCCGTTTACCGAGTTAATGAGAATAACCTTTTTTAATAATAGCTATGAGCATGCATTAGCACAAGCACTGCGTCATGTAGAAAAGTTGGAAAAAATTGCAGGCAATATTGCAAAAGACGTTGAAATTATTGGCCCTTATGACGAATATATTCGAAAAATCAGAAATCAATTTTATATTTCTGTCTTGGTCAAGGGAGATGATTTGTCGAAGTTTAAAGAAAATATGCGCAATCAGCCTGAATGGGCGGAGAATGGTATAATTATAGATGCAGAAGTCATTTAGTGAGGTGAAACATGGCAAAGTTAAAAATTGAGCTAATCGGAGCGCCGGTATTGAAGCAAGTCGCTGCACCGATTCCTAAAGTAACTAAAGCAATACGAACATTGATTGATGATATGAAAGAAACCATGTACGTCGACAACGGGGTCGGTTTAGCCGCACCACAAATCGGACAGTCCTTAAGGCTGTTTGTCATCGATGATGGCACCGGGTTTGAAGCCTATATCAATCCGGTGATTACGGAAAAATCAAAAGCAACGGTCGATTTGTCGGAAGGATGTTTGAGCATTCCCGGGATCATAGGCGTTGTTGAGCGTCATCAAAGTGTTACCGTTGAATACATAAATCGATGGGGGAAACGCAAAACGAAAAAAGCGGAAGGGCTTTTAGCACAAGCGATTCAGCATGAAAATGATCATATCAACGGGATTTTATTTATTGAGCGCGCCAAGACATTGTATGAATCGAAGGATGATGATGAGTCATGAGAATTGTTTTTATGGGAACGCCGTCATTTGCTGTCCCATCATTACAGACTTTAATGGAGGATTTTCGTCACGAAGTAGTGGGGATTGTTACACAACCTGACAGAGTTAATCGTCGAGGAAGGAAAATTGCTTTTTCTCCAGTAAAAGAATGGGCGTTACATCAAGGGAGATCGGTTTTTCAACCATTGAATTTGCATGATAATGAATCTCTGCACCAATTACGACTTTGGAATCCGGACATTTTCGTTGTAGTTGCGTACGGAAAAATATTATCAAAAGAAGTATTGCGTATTCCGAAGTACGGATGCTTAAATGTGCATGCTTCTTTATTACCTAAGTATCGAGGCGCATCTCCTATACAATACAGTATTTGGAATGGTGATCCTTTGACAGGAGTTACTATTATGCGCATGGATGAGGGAATGGATACGGGAGATATATTGACACAAGAGGCAATTCCCCTTGATGTGAATGATGACGTGCTCGCGTTAACGGATAAGTTGTCTGTGCTTGGAGCACGCATTTTATCGGAGGTTTTGCATGATTTTCCTCGGTATCTGTCAACGATACAAGTTCAAGATCATAATATTGCAACATATACGCAAAAAATACAGAAAAAAGATGGCTATGTAGATTGGAATCGTCCGGCAGTGAAATTACGACAATTGGTTAATGCATTACATAGTAACCCGGGAGTATATACTTCGTTTCGAGGGCGACGGCTGAAGCTTCACCGCGTGACCGTGGTTGATAAGTCTACAACTGCAATACCGGGCAGGATTTTACAAATAAGTGAGCAAGGAATATATGTTGCAACCGGAAAAGGTGTTTTAGTTCTGGAATTGTTGCAACCAGAGAGCAAAAAGCAAATGACTGCATTAGATTTTGTTAACGGCTATCAAGTACAGGCAGGAGAACAACTTGGCGAACCCCAAAATTGATCAAACATTAGCATCATTGAAACTATATATAGTATTGACTGCACTGGCATGGCTTACACTTTCATGTGTATGTGGCGGCATTGTTTTTTTGTTACGTCCCGGACTGATGTTGCTGCATCCTTGGCTAGTCATAATCATTACATGGGTAGCGAGAATAATCATAATTCTTGCGGGAATTTTTGTAGCGATTGTCGCACTTGCCGCCCATACGCCGACAAAGTTGCCTTTGTGGGTCCTTAAAACAGCAAGCAAAACCGTATACAGTATGCTGCCTTACTGTTTGCAATGGGGGCAAATTTTGCATATTCCAAAAGAAAAGATAGGTCAATCCTTAGTTGATTTAATAAATACAATATCTGCTCACTATATTACGAAAGTAACGCCGGAAGACATTATGTTGTTAACGCCACATTGCCTACAGCTGGACACCTGCCCAATTAAGGTTACAAGAGATGCATTTATGTGCAAACAATGCGGACGTTGCTGTGTTGGAGGCCTGGTCGAAATTTCTAAGCGTTGGGGAACATCATTATATATTGCGACGGGAGGAACATTTGCGCGCCTCCTGGTAAAACAACATCGCCCCAAAGTGATTATTGCAATTGCCTGCGAAAGGGATTTGGTTTTGGGGATGAGAGATGTATTCCCGATTTTGGTGTTCGGAATACTGAACGCACGCCCTTACGGTCCGTGTTTTAATACACAAGTGGATTTGTCAAAAATAGAACGCGTACTACAACATTTGCTTGGTACCGGAAAGGATCAATATGAACGCTCGCGAATCAGCATTTCGGATACTTCAACGCATTCTGCATGAAGGGGCATATGCTAACGTTGCTTTGCGAATGCAATTGCAACGTTCTCCTATGAGCATGCAAGAAAGAGGATTGTGTACGGAGTTGGTATATGGTGTATTACGACATCTAAATCGACTGGAATATATTTTGAAAAAATTGAGCAAGCGACCATTGGAGAAAATGGATTCGGTGGTTTTGCTGGCCACCTATTTAGCACTCTATCAAATAATTTATTTGGATCGTATTCCGGCACCTGCGGCAGTAAATGAATCCGTTGATTTAGTAAAAAAGTTTTCTCATATCGGCAGTGCAAAATTTACCAATGCCGTTTTACGGAGTTTTTTGCGTCGAGTAAAAGAGTTCGGAGTACCTACAATAGATGAAGACCCCATTATGCATGTTGCTTTGACATACGGAATACCGGCATGGATGGTTGTGCTATATAAAAAACAGTGGGGGATGGAAAAAACACTTGATTTAGGACGAACTTGGTTGGTCCCTTCTCCAAACTATATTCGTATTAATACTTTACGAAAAAACAAAGAAACGATTATTCAAGAATGGAAACAAGAAAATATTATTGTGTCACCGAC
>CAMYCX010000073.1 GCA_947254705.1 uncultured Veillonellaceae bacterium | reverse complement strand
ACCCATAAGGTTTCGTCGGCAGCGTCAGATGTGTATAAGAGACAGGTATAAAAGTCTGAAAATTTTTCTAAAAACCTCTTTGCCAATGCTGTAATCCTTACATCCGTTAACTGTTTGCTGTCACGCACTCCCCAAGAAGCAATCTCTTGGGTCTCTATTGGGCCAAGATTTACTGCTGCTACTGCCAGAGGACCTAAAATGTCACCTTTCCCTGACTCATCACAACCGATAATTCTTTGGTTTTGCAGATTATGCTCATTATTTCCTCGGCCAGCAGACAATAAAGACGCCGTCACATTTCCGCTTTCAGCAAACGCCTTTTCCAAAAGCTCTTTCAACATTGGAGTCGCGCCTTGAACAACCAATCGAAACCCTTTTTTACCGTGATATGTATTTACCGTCGCTGTTTCATCATGCCATGAAACTTTCCATTGAACCCCATAAGAAATATTTTTTTCATTATTGATTATTATATCATACTGTCTGATTCTTGCCGCAAAATCGGTCCTCTGTTCGGAAGTTGTCATACTTTCCCTCACTTACTAGCAAATTAGATTTCGATAATGGAACAATATAACCGACGCCGCTGTCGCTACATTCAGAGATTCTACGTTATTATTTAGGGGAATATGATAACAAGCATTTGCCACACCCAACATACTCTCAGAAACACCATTTCCTTCGTTACCGAAAACCCAAAAAGTTCTTGTCATCGGTTTAGTTTCCGTATATGGCATACTATTTTTTATTGTTGCGACATAAATGCTCCGGTTTTCTTGCGCGGCAGTTATCGCGATATCATCAATAGACACATTGGTTCGTACCGGGATTTGAAATAAACTTCCCATGGTACTTCGTACTGCTTTTTCATTCCATATATCTACACTTCCAAATGTAGTCCATACAGCCCTACATCCCGCTGCAGCAGCACTACGAACAATTGTTCCTGCATTCCCCGGATCCTGTACACGATCGAGCACAACAATAGTGTCTTGCATAAATTCCGATACCGATCGCGGTAATGAAGCAGTAGAAAAAACTGCAAGCACTCCTTGTGCTTCCTGTGTTTGCGTCAGTCGGTCAAACATTTCAGATCGGACAAGACGAATTGAGCCGATATCAACTAGCGATAAAGTTTCCTTATATCGATTTTCCATTCGTTCATCTATCCAAACCTCGACAGGCATAATGTTTTTTTGCAGTCCGGTCATAATTGCGCGCACACCTTCTACTAAAAAAAGATCATGATGTTGTCGGTATTTTTTTTGTCGCAACGAGATAGCCCTTTTGTAGTCTGCATTATCTTTACTGGTAATCAACTTCATTGCTGTGCCCCCAATAATTCACGAAAATATCCATCTTGTTGTGCCAACGCATCGTATGTACCGATTTGCAAAACACGACCGTCTCGTAAAACATAAATTCGATTAGCATCACGAATAGTCGAAAGACGATGGGCAATTAACAATAAGGTATGCTTACCGCGAATTTTTCCCAAAGATTTCTGAATCTTCATTTCCGTGCCACTGTCCATATTGGCAGTGGCTTCATCTAAGATAAGAACAGGGTATCTTCTGACAAGCACTCTAGCAAGAGAAAGCAACTGACGCTCACCCGTTGACAAAAAGCTTCCCATATATCCGGCTTCTGTAGACAAATGGGCGTCGCTCGAATTTACGCTGTCCCATAAATCGACCTCGTGCAGTGCAGTAATAATATCGTTTTCCGTAATTTCATTATTATATAATCGAACGTTATCCTCAACGCTCCCCTTAAACAAATGCTGATCTTGAAACACATAGCCCAATAATCGTCTCGTTGATGATAACGAATAATCCTCAATAGGGTGACCATTGAGATAAATGATACCTTTCTGCGGGACATAAAAACGCATCAATAATGCCATAATCGTCGTTTTCCCGGCTCCGGATTCTCCTACAATACCAACCATTTCACCGGATTCTATATACAAATTGACATCACGCAACACCCACTCTTCCGCCTCTGCATAACGAAACCAAACATTTCGTAACTCCAAGGAATAAAAAGTCCCTTCAAAGTCCTCCCTGGTATCATTGCTCTCTGTACCGAAACCTTTTTCCCATAATGTGTTAGTGCGATCAATCCCCGCCAATGCTGACTGCAAAGTATTGTACCGCTCAGCAAGCCCACGGACCGGCCCAAAAAATTTTTCCGTATACTGAATAAACACAAATACCAACGCCGCATTATAAATATCAGCAGAAAAATCAACTGCCAATAAAACCATGACAACAGCAATAAAATAAATGAAATCAACCAACGGTCGAAAAATACCGAAAGTCCTTACTTCGCTCAAACTTGTCTTAAGAAAAGCACGATTAATCTGTTCATACTCACGCAGAACATCCTCCTCTGCTCCGTATGACTTTATCACAGACACCCCGTTTAGCGCTTCCTGTACATAGCTATTGGACGCGGATATGCAACTTCGCACTTGGCGATAAATGCGACGACTAAATTGCTTAAAAATATGAATCGATATGCCGACAATACCCAGTGCAATAAGAGATATCGTAGCTAATCCTGCGTGCAAAAAAAACATCACTGCCAAGATTCCGATCATCATTAAAAAATCGCCCGCCATTGGCACCAAAACTTCAATGAATAAAGATCGAATCGCATCAGTGTCATTGGTGACTTTCGTCACCATGCTACCAACCCTGGTCTTTTGTATTTCAGATTGTGTCTGCGTTAATAGCCGTGAAAAAATATCCTGTCGAATAAAATAGATAACATGTTGCCCGACATATTGCAAAAGATAGCTTTGCAGATAAAGAACGACCACGCTGACAGAAATCGTTGCCAAATACAGCAAAGTCATTTTCTGTAGTTGCACTATGTCATAAGACGGAAATACAGTATCGATCGTATATTTTATTAAATAGGGGCGTACCAAGTCCAAACCTATACCTGTCAATATCAGCATGCCAGCCAAAAACAGCATCCATCGGTACGGTATCGCGTAACGCAAAATTCGCAGAAGATTGTTCCAATCTTCACGATAGCTGATAATTTTTCGCATTAATTTATATGCTCCTCTTGTTTATGATACAAATCGAAATAAACACCCTTTTTCTGCCACAAATCAATATGAGTACCTTCTTCCACAATCTTTCCGCCAAGCAATACATAAATATAGTCAGCTTTTCGTAACGCAGCCATGCGTTGAGAGATCAACACAACCGTCTTTCCTGCAAGCGCATCAATAAAATGATGTTCAATTGCGGCTGCAGTTTGATAGTCCAATGCAGAAAAAACGTCATCCATTAACACCAATGGTGCATTTTTATATAATGCACGTGCAATACCAATACGTTGACGTTGACCTCCGGATAAGTTGACCCCGGCTTCTTTTAGCTTTCCTGCACTTCCTTTCAACCTCTGCTGTAAGGACAAGGAAATATCCGCAGCATCACTGGCATATTCTACGCGCTTTTTCTTATATTGCTTTTCCGACTCCGGGAAAGCAATATTTTCTGCCACCGTTCGAGAAAAAAGGACAGATTCTTGCGGTACATAAGCACTAATTTCGCGCAGTGAATGAATATCCCAATCACATACATCAACATGATTTATCGTAATCATCCCGCAAGAAACGGGATATAGTCTCATCAGCAACTTAACCAGTGTGCTTTTGCCTGCTCCCGGAGGACCTGCAATACCAATACATTTTCCCTGAGGAATCTGTATTGATACATTTTTCAAAGTCGGTTGATTGGCCTGTGGATAAGTAAAGGTTAAATTACTAATATCTACAGATACTTCGGAGCAAGGTCTTTTAGTGACCTCTTTTAATTGCATATCTTCCAGCGGTTCATTTAAAAAATCCCGAATACGATCATATGAACCCAATGCACGATTCATTAATCCGATCATCCCGCCTATTCCCATGGTAGCACCGATCAATATGCCAATATACCCGTTAACCGCAACAAAATCGCCTACAGTAATTTCATTTTGGTATACCAATCGGCCGCAAAGATACATCGAAAGTGCAAAACAAACCATCGACAGCGTACGAGTTAATGGTAAATAAAGAGCCTGTGCACGCGCCAATCGAAGATTGCTTTCACGATTAATTTGATTAATTTCAGCAAATTTATGAGCTGTATTCGTCTCTTCGCCAAGTCCTTTGATAACACTCAATCCCATGAAGAGCTCCTGCGTAAACTCTGTCATGTTGCTAAACAATTCCTGGGCATATCGAAATCGTACACGCAAAATGCGTCCCAATCCGATAGATGCACAAAGAATAATCGGCATCGGCAATAAAATCCACAATGACATTTCTAAGGAGATCTGCTTTGTCATAATAATCAAAGCCACCGCATTTAGAAAAACAGCATCAATGAACAGCATCATGCCGAGCCCCATGGCTACGCGAATAGATGTTACATCATTAATCAGCAGTGCCATAATTTTACCAGGTCCATTTTTTTCATAAAAGTAAATCGGGAGGCGAACCGCACGCTCAACCAATACTTTGCGCAAAGCGTATTCCGCTTTGCGCATTTCTCCCAACAAAAAATATCGGTATCCGTATTTACAAAATAAAATTGCAATACCGAGACCGAGAATATAGATGATATACAGTGTCAAATGTTCTTTCCCGGCAATTAAATCATCAATGGCTATGCCTATCAAGCGCGGCACCCACAACTGCAACACGTCAACGGCAATCAATAATATTACACCTAAAAGATACAGCCATATGTGTGGATGAAAAAATTGTCGATAGAATTGTCGATAATTCATACCTATACCTCTAATTCATTGTAACACAATGTCGGTAACAAACAAATGTCCATCTCCGCGAGATGGACATTTGTTATCAATCAATTAAATTTTCACAATATTCATAATACAGGGAATCAAGCTCAATCATCTTCTGACTCATTTCGACTTGCATCTCAGAGGCTGCATCATAGTCCCCCTCTGCCAACGCCTTCCGAATACGTGATAACAACGAAAGCTGTCCGCACTGATCTTTCGACAAATATTCACGACAAGATTGTATTTTCTTCCATCGCATCTCATCCAGCTCATTTTCATGTTTCATCTGCTTGCATGCTTTCACTTGCTCATTATTCTCGGTGATGATCCGATTATATAGTTCTAACTTCCAACGATGTATCGTACCTGCCAGAAAAGAATCCATCAAGCGTTCAGAAAAAGCATTACCTGAAGCCAGACGTTTCTTTTTTTCAGGATATTGCTCCATCAATCGAATATTTTCCCAAACCGTTGTCGGAGGGCAAGAAAAGCGTTTGCTTCTCTCTTCTTCTGTATAATAAGTAAAAAGATCATTTTCCGTACGATATGCTCGATCCACGTCCAGATAATCCGCATCGTCTCCCGGCTCTTTTGACAGTTCCTGTAATAATTCCGATGGTTCTTTTTGTGATTCAACTGCATATCGAATCCCATCTAATGCTGCCAAATAGCAAAGTGCAATACATGTGTATGTATTCGTGTAAGGATTGGGCGAGCGCAGCTCAAAACGTGTGGCCAAAGGATTCTGCATGTCCCGAATTAAACCGATTAATACACTTCTGTTTCGTGACAATTCTTGCGGTGATTTCCCCAGTGATGTCACAATCGCAACCGGTGCTTCAAATCCCGGTTTTAAACGGTTCAATGCATCATTTGTCGAAGATACAAAGGGATTCATGATTTCATAGT
>CAMYCX010000072.1 GCA_947254705.1 uncultured Veillonellaceae bacterium | reverse complement strand
ACATATACCTTGCCCGTCAACCCGAACAACAACGGGATCTCCACCCGCAAATAAACAAAGGCCACCCACGCGGCCGCCGCCATCATACCCGCCAACGTCAATCGTTTCACACTCATATCCATACCTCCTTGCCGCTATCGTACCAAAAAACTGCTCCTTATCCAATACCCAGTTTTCACTTACTTTGCCAGGACAGATGAACCGTCTTGCGACCTTCGCACGATCACGCCGCGTGCGGGCATACAAAAAACGGCAGCCGCAGCTGCCGTTTTCATCGTTTCATCGTCACTTACTTCGGATGCACCATATCCGCCGGAACGACATACCGATCATATTCTTCTTCCGTCACATACCCGAGCGCCAACGCCGCTTCCCGCAGACTGGTATGCTCACGATGCGCGGTTTTGGCGATCGTCGCCGCCTTTTCATACCCGATATGCGGCGCGAGCGCCGTCACCAGCATCAGCGACCGTTCCACCCCTTCACGAATCCGGTCCTCATTGGCCGTAATGCCGACCGCACAATGAATATCAAACGAACGGAACGCATCACCGAGCAGACGCACCGACTCCAAGTACGCGTCCATCAATACCGGCATGTACACATTCAACTCGAAATGACCCTGCGAAGCCGCCATACTTATCGTCGCCGCATTACCGTGTACCCGGCACGCCACCATCGTCAACGCTTCACACTGCGTCGGATTGACCTTGCCCGGCATGATGGACGACCCCGGCTCATTAGCGGGAATCTCGATCTCCGCAAACCCCGCCCGCGGACCGCATGCCAACAGCCGCACGTCATTGGCGATCTTCATCGCATTCATCGCCGCCGCCTCCACGGCGCCGTGATTGTACACAAACGCGTCCTTAGCCGTCAACGAATGGAACTTATTGGCCGCCGTCACAAACGGGAACCCCGTTTCCGCCGCGATCTCCTTGGCCACGCCTTCGGCAAATCCGATCGGTGCGTTCAGCCCCGTACCGACCGCCGTGCCGCCGAGCGCCAACTCGTAAAAACGCGCTTCACTTTCCCGAATCATCGCGAGCGTATGATCGAGCATCGACACCCACCCCGACATCTCCTGTCCGAGCGTGAGCGGCGTCGCGTCCTGTAAATGCGTACGACCGATCTTCACCAGTGACGCATACGTTTCACTTTTGGCCGCCAACGTATCGCGCAGCGCCGTCATCGGCTCATACAGATACCCGTGCAAAGCCTGCACCGCCGCAATATGCATCGCTGTCGGGAACGTATCGTTCGACGACTGCGAACTGTTCACATCGTCATTCGGATGAATCCGTACCGCACTGCCGCGCGCTTCCAACTTCTCATTGGCGATATGGGCGATCACCTCATTGACATTCATATTCGACTGCGTGCCCGACCCCGTCTGATAAATCACCAACGGAAACTCGTCCGGCCACTGCCCCGCCAAAATCTCGTCGCACACCTCGGCAATGATCGCCGCCTTCTCCGCCGACACCTTGCCCAATGCCGCATTCGTCTTGGCGGCACACTTCTTCAATACCGCAAAGGCACGAATAATCTCGATCGGCATCTTCTTCGTACCGATTTTGAAATTCTCAAACGAACGCTCCGTCTGTGCGCCCCACTTACGATCCGCCGGCACCTTGATCTCGCCGATCGTGTCATGCTCAATCCGATATTCCATCTGCGTCACTCCTTTACTGATACCCGTACATACCACGTTGATTCCTGTCTTTATTGTACCATGTCGCCCCGCCGTACCGATACGCGCGCACAAAAAAAGACGCCGCAGCGTCTTTTTTCTCAGTCTGCCGAAAACGGCAACAATGCAATCGCACGTGCCTGTTTGATCGCCAGCGTGATTTTCCGTTGATGCTTTGCGCATGCCCCCGTCACACGGCGCGGCAAAATTTTTCCGCGTTCCGAAGTGAACTGACGCAACAACGCAATATCTTTATAATCGATCTTTGCGATTTTATCCGCATCGATCTTGCAGACCTTTCTTCTCGGACGTCTGCCACGTTCTCTTTTCATACAATCCTCCTTCACCGTCTGTTAAAACGGGATTTCCTCATCCGGAACTCCGGCCGACATGCCGAACTGCTGATAATCCGCCTTCGGCTCCGGACGCAAGCCCGTATTGTCATCTTTACTGTCATACGATACATTCGGTGCAACCAAGTTGGCCACCACTTCCGTGACATACCGTTTCGTGCCGTCCTGCGCTTCATACGACCGCGTCTGGAAACGACCCTCTACAAACGTACGCGACCCCTTCGCCAGCTGCTGACCGACCATCTCCGCTAAATTGCCCCAGGCAACAACCGGAATATAATCCGCCGTCTCACGCTTCTCACCCTGCGGGGTAAACCACGTCCGATTGACCGCCACCGTAAACGATGCGACCGCTCGTCCCGTCTTCGTATAACGAACCTCGGGATCCTTCGTCAGATTTCCCAATACCTGTACCGAATTCATCTTCTACCTCCGCTTATTTGTCCTGCTTGACAATCAAATGACGGATAATGCTTTCATTGATCTTGATGACACGGTCAATTTCTTTGATTTGGCTCGGGTCAATCGCAAACTCGATCAGCGTATAATCGCCTTCCGCCTGCTTCTTGACTTCGTACGCCAAACGACGCTTGCCCATCCGGTCAATGCGATTCACCGTACCGCCGTTTTTCGTGATCAGATCTTCGACACGCTTCACCATTGTTTCCACAACATCTTCGTCGCCGACCTGTACGATGAACATGACTTCATAGTTTTTGTTCATTTGTACACCTCCTCCATTGGACATATGGCCCTTTCTTGCAAAGGGCTAGGAGCCGTATCCGTCTCCTGCGGATACATAGCTTATATATTATAACCGATTTGCCGACGCGGTGCAACCGATTTCTCCACGCCCTGTTTTCTTTTTCCCCGCGCTTGTGTATAATAAATACATACACACGACACAAAGGAGGACTCCCATGCTGGTGGCATACAAGCACGACGAACAACATATCCTGCAACCCGTTCCGCTCGACACCCTCGACAAAGGGTCGTGGATCCACGCGACCAACCCGACCGAAGCGGAACTGGAGACACTGGCCGCCGTCAGCGACATTCCCGCGGGCGACCTTCGTTCCGCACTTGACCCGGAAGAACGCTCCCACGTCGAATGGGAAGACGAATTCATCTACGTCGTGATCAATACCCCGGTGCTGCGGACCGACGACAACAACTACGACACATTGCCGCTCGGCATCTTCATCACGCCGCGGCTCTTCATTACCGTGACTTTGGAAACGAGCGACGTCATCAGCGTCTTTCTGGACAACCGTTTCAACACCTTCAGAACCTACAAAAAGACCCGCTTTCTCTTCCAACTCATGAGCCGAACGGCGACACTCTTTCTGCGTGCCCTGCAAGAAATCAACCACCGCACGGAAACGATCGAGGCACAAGTCCGTGAGTCGATGAAAAACAAAGAATTTTTCCAACTGCTCGAACTGCAGAAATCACTCACCTACTTCACCAGCGCCCTCAAAGCCAACGGCATCGTCATGGAAAAACTGCTTCGCCTGCGCAACAGTATCCAGCAACGCCCCATTCTGAAAATGTACGAAGAAGACGAAGACCTTCTCGAAGACGTCATCGTCGAAAACAACCAGGCGATCGAAACCGTATCCATGTACTCCAACATTCTGATCAGCATGATGGACGCCTTTGCCTCCATCATCTCCAATAACCTCAACCGCGTCATGAAATTCATGACCGCCATGACCATCTTGCTCTCCATGCCCACCGTCGTATTCAGCCTGTGGGGGATCAACGTACCCGTACCGTGGCAAGAAGCCCCCTACGGATTCGTTGCCGTATTCGGCGTATCCATGGCCATTATGCTCACCGCCGCCTACTTCCTCTGGCGACGAGATCTGTTTTGACAGTTGGAAAAAACGCCGACCGATGATATAATAAATCCGTTGGAGAGGTGTCCGAGTGGTTTAAGGAGCCGGTCTTGAAAACCGGTGATCCCGCAAGGGGCCGTGGGTTCGAATCCCACCCTCTCCGCCATATCGACCGAAACGACAACGAATCAAATCGTCTCACACGCCTGCCTCCTGCAGGCGTTTTTACTTGCCCGCGTTGACAACGCAGCGGCAGACGACTATACTGATGCCATGGTGCAGGGGAACATGACGTTGAGAGGGCACAAGCCCGACCCTTTGAACCTGTAGGTTAATACCTGCGTAGGGAGCACCCCCGTTTTCGTGCGGGGTGACTCGCGCGAAAGGAGGGATACACATGAATACACGAACACTCGTCGAGGGGGGACTTTGTGTCGCGCTGACCTTCGTCTTGGGCTGGATTACATTTTGGCACATGCCCCAAGGCGGATCGATCCACGCCGCACACATGGTACCGCTTTTGTTTTTTGCCTTGCGCAGAGGTACTTGGGCGGGCGTGATGGCGGGCGTCGCCTACGGCATTTTGCATTTTTTGATCGGCGCCAAATACTCGCTTCATCCGCTGTCCATTCTGCTTGACTACGTGCTGGCCTATGCCGCACTCGGACTGGCCGGACTGGCCGGTACCGTACCCGCACGGACAAAAGGCCTGTTGATGTCGCTGTTTGCCATGCTTTGCCGCATGGGATGCACCATCATCTCCGGCGCCGTTGTCTTTGCCGAATACGCACCGCAAGGCATGAATCCATGGCTCTACTCGATCAGCTACAACGCCGGCGTCATGACACCGGATATCGCCATCAACCTGATCGTCCTGTGGATTCTCTATCGGAAAATCGTCACCCTGCCGCGTACCTAAGACCGGCTGACGACAACATCGAACGACATCCCTTTTCGCCACCGCGCGAAAAGGGATTTTTTGTCCGCATTTTCCCGTGCTCGCCACCATGCGACACCACTTTACCGCCGCCGTATGGACATGCCCCGTTTGGCCGTTTTTCGTCATTTTCATCGCGGCAACAAAAAACAATCCCGATCCTCGGATCGGGATTGTTTCGCTCTCGCAACCGGTGCGGACAGACGCCGCCTGCGGCCGCATCATATCCTTGTGCCGCTGATCGCTTACGCTTTCAGACCGGCATGCTTCATGAGCATTTCCACCTGTCGCTTGATTTCCTGATTTTCCTTCTTCAGCGATTGATTTTCCGCCCGCAATGCTTCCATTTCGTCTTGCATCACATAAACGGAGCTGATCGGGCCCGCCGCATACTGCGGCAACCGTGCATCACGAGCCGCCCGCGCATCGCGATCGGACTTATCGCCGAAACGCCAGCTGATCCCCGCATTCGCCATGACTTCCGAACTGCCGCCGTACGAAATACCCGCATGTACAAGCGTGTCTTCGTTCGAGTAATGTGCCAAGCCGAGTGCGACCGCCTGTTTGCCGCGGTAGGTCGATACGCCCGCCATGATCTGACTGCGGTTGTACGGGTCAAAATCGAGCGGTTTGAGTGCTGCAAGAGCCGCGTTCATCGCATTGCCTTCCCGGCTTTCGTTCCGCACCTCATTAACCTGACCGACTGTCGCCGCGTCATTGGGCGCCGTACCCGGTGCCAGGTTTTCAATTTTCTTGCCGTTCATGTTGATGCCGTCGCCGTCAATCTTCACGCCCGGCTTGCCGTCTTTGGCGCCGACTTCCACCGAGTTGACCTTGATATCTTGCTTCAACGCCACTTTCACGGTATTGTCTTTTTCAATCGACGTGGTGATATTCGTCTTGTCACCGGCGATCTTCAGTGTCGGGTTATCCGAATCGACTTTAAAGTTGGAGGTCGTTTTCGTGTCGTCCGACGTCACCGTAAAGTCCGTGCCGCCGCCGGCGCCTGCGCCGTCTTTACCCTTCAAGGATTTAAGGAACTCTTCTTCCGATTTGCCCTTGTTCGGTTGACTGCCGTCATCTTTGGTGTGATTTTCCCAAACTTCGTAAGCCGACTTGCCGTCTTCGCCCTTGTCGCCTTTAGGTCCTGTCGGTCCTGCCGGTCCTACTGCACCGTCTTCGC
>CAMYCX010000071.1 GCA_947254705.1 uncultured Veillonellaceae bacterium | reverse complement strand
GATTAGAATAACGGTCTCGTGGGCTCGGAGATGTGTATAAGAGACAGCTTCCAGACCGACCGCAAATACCTGTTCATACGTTTTGCGATCCAGTCCGTACCACCACAAATCCGCCGGTTCGCCCGTAACCGTTTCAGCACGGTCGTTGAGTAACTTCGTTTCGCCTTCGTGGCGGTAAATCCGATAACTGCGACCGTTGTCACGCGTGATTTCTAGATTGCCGAACCGCCCTTTGCGACGCCCGCGTCGATAGCCGAAAAGCATATCACGGATAAACCGCATTAATGTCGTTTTCCCGCTTTCATTCTCACCGATGACCACGCACAGTCCCCGCTCGGGAGGTTGCCAGGAAATGCCTTCATAGATACCGTAACGTTCCAATTGCAAATCATTCAGCTTCATAATCGTCGTCCCCCAGTAACCGTTCCGCACCGTGACTGCGTGCCGCTTCCCATGCCGCCTGCAACCGTGTATCATCCACATCGGTCAAGTAGCGGGCGTATTTGGTCCACTCGGGAATATCCTGTAACCATGCCCGCAATGTTTCCGCCGGTATCGCGCCCAACTCGTCCGTCAACGCCGCATGCGCCCGCAAATACGCACCCGTCGCATCCGGCAACTCCGCCCGCCGTGTCCAGTCCGTCAGCGGTTGTGTCTTGTCCTCCGTACGGTCCCAGCAGACGAAAATATGTTTGTAATACTCCTGTTCATTCAGACGTTCCATCAATGCCGTGCGTGCGTCCTCATCGCGCAATACCTCGTGCAGCGCACCGCGCCCGGTAAACCGCACCGTCACCAATATCGGCTTGCGCACCGCGTCACGCCGCTCCTTACGCCGTTCGGTCAGCAACGCCACCAATGCCTCCGTATCGGCGATCCCATCGATGGCGATCTCCCACAACTCACGCCGCACTGCATCCGTTTCGATAAATTCCATCATCGTCGTACCGTGACTGCCCACTTCGACCAAATAGCAGCCGCGTGGACCGGTCTCATGTCGATGCAGACTTTGGGTATTGCCCGGATAGACGATATACGGCTCTTCGCCGAGTACCGTGCGGGTATGTACATGACCCAACGCCCAATAGTTCATACGACTGCGCGCCAATACCTCCATCGACGTCGGCGCATAATTGCCACCGTCGCCGGTCGGCCCTTCCGTATGCAACAACGCAATCGCATACGGCGCGTCATCCGTTCGTTCGTATAAGGAGGCCCAGTCCTCACGGACATGCGTCGCTGCGTAACTGCGCCCGTATACCATGGCCGCCGTTTCCCCGTCCACGACCAAGGGTTTGGCCTCTACTTCTTCACTGCCGAACACCACCGCCGTCGGCGGCAACGGCACCTTGGCGCGCCACGCATCGACCGGATCATGATTACCGTGTACGATAAATGCCCGAATCCCCGCTTCCGACGCCCGGAACAACTCCCGTGCAAACGCCAGTTGCGCCGCCAAACTGTGATCGGCCGCCTGATACACATCACCGGCGATCAAGAGTGCATCGACCTTTTTTTCAATCGCCGCATCGACAATATTCTCAAAGGCGCGTATCGTCGCTTCCCGCAACGCCTGATCCCAATGCGCACCGCCGCCTGCTTGTGCAATCGGCATACCTAAATGCAAATCCGCACAATGGATGAACCGAAACCGCTTACCCATGCTCTACCTCCTCACCTGTCGTTGCCGCCGCCAATGCGTGGGCCGCCTCTGCAAACAGGTCTTCATGCATATGTCCGAACACCAATCGAAATGATACCTCGCCCGTGCGCGCACCGTCATGCACCGGCTCCTCGCGCAAACCGATCCCCGCCGCCTGCGCCCGTGCCAAACAGGACTCTCGTGAACGGGTCGTACGAATATGCACCGTACAATAGATACCCGCCACCGGCGCATCTACACGAATATCTTCGCCGAATGCCGCCACAAGCGCCGCTGTCAATGCGGACCCCTTCATCCGATACAACTTCCGCAACCGCCGCATCTGCTTGCGCAACTCTCCGCGCCGGATATACTCCGCCAGCGCCAACTGCTCCGCCACTGACGCGGTCTGCCGATACAAACTGCGACGCGACTCATACACCGCCGACAATGCCGGCGGCAAAATCATATACGCCACCCGAAACGACGGCGGCAACACCCTCGATAAAGAACCGATATATACTACCTGCCGACCGTCTCCCATTCCTTGCAGCGAAGGCAACGGTCTGCCGTCATAACTCAACTCGCACGCAAAATCATCCTCAATAATCAAACCGCCCGTCCGCGCCGCCCACGCGAGCAACTCCGTGCGCGCTTGCGCCGGCAATACGCCCTCGGCCCGATACGTGTACGAAGGCACCACATACAACAACTGCGTACGATGCCGCTCCAACTCATGCCACCACTCTGCACCGCTACCGATCGGCGCCGCCAGCGACTGCACCCGATACCCTTCATCGGCAAACGTCGCGGCACCGATCTCGAATGCCTCCTCGGCAAAATGGATCGTCCGTGCCGAAGCGGGAATCAATCGCGCCAACAAACGCAATAACTGCTGTACCCCCGACCCGATGACAATATCATCGGCACCGGCATGTGTATCCCGCGCATCCGCTCCGTACCGTGCCAACGCATCACGCAACTCCCATTCTCCGCGCTCGTCCCCGTAGTCCAGCAATCGCTCCTCATTGCGCCAAACACGATACATATACGGCCGCCAATCCGCAAATCGAAACCCGCGTGCATCCATCGCCGCCGTGCGAAAATCATAGCGAAACGACCTGCGCGCAAGATGCGGCACCGCTTCTTTCGGCATCTCCTTCACCGACAGTGGCAACGCCCGCACCTCATACCGTGACCGATTATGCGCTTTGAGATACCCTTCCGCCGCCAACAAATTATACACCCGCTCCACGGTAAACTTGCTCACGCCCCAACGGCGCGCCTGTTCGCGCACCGACTCCAAACGCATTCCCGCCGGCCACACACCGGTCTCCATCCGCTCCCGCATACAGCGGTACATATGCAAATAAAGCGGGACCTTTTTTTGTTCCGCCATGCTCCTACCTCCATTGTCTCTATTGTACGCCATCCCTTGCAATTGACGCAAATAGATCCCCCTTTTACCATAATTGTAAACTATAGATACAATACATGTTGACTATATTAACCTTCTTTCGTTATAATCATACTGACAAAAGGGAGGTTATTATGGATACGAACTGTACACACATCATCACCCTCGCCCAACGCGTACTTGACGGCGGTGAAATCACCCGTGCCGAAGGCGAGCAACTCATTCACACCAAAGACAGCGACACCATGCTGCTGCTTGCCATGGCCGACAAAATTCGACAACGCTACAACGGCGACCGCGTCGATTTCTGTGCCATCATCAACGCACGCAGCGGTAAATGCCCTGAAAACTGCAAATTTTGCGCCCAATCCGCCCACTACCAAACCGGCGTAAAAGAATACCCTCTGCTCGACGAAGACGCCCTGGTCGATGCCGCCAAGCGAGCCAAAGAAGCCGGTGCGGTACGATTCTCCGTCGTCACCAGCGGACGCAATCAGGGCAACCCGAACGAATTTGAACAAATCCTGCGCGCCCTGACCCGTATCCGCCGTGAAACCGGATTGGAAATCTGCTGCTCGCTCGGTCTACTGACCAAACGCAACGCACAACGATTGAAAGCCATCGGCGTTACCCGCTACCACTCCAACATCGAAACCGCACCGAGCCATTTCCCCGACATCTGCCAAACCCACTCCTACGAAGACAAAATGTCCACCATCGAAAACGCCAAAGAAGCCGGCATCCGTGTCTGCTCCGGCGGCATTCTGGGACTGGGTGAAACCCCCGAACAACGTGTAGAAATGGCCTTCGAACTCAAACGATTGGGAATCGACTCCATTCCGCTCAATATTCTCAACCCGATCCAAGGCACTCCGTTTGCACACAATGCCCCCCTCACCCCGCTTGAAATTCTCCGTACCTTTGCCGTCTTTCGTTTCGTTCTGCCGCGTGCACTCATTCGTACCGCCGGCGGACGCGAAGTCAACTTGCGCGACCTGCAAGTCCTTGCCCTCTCCGGCGGACTCAACGGCGTCATGGTCGGCAACTACCTCACCACCGGCGGCCGTGCCCCCGCCGAAGACCGTCGTATGGTCAGCGACCTCGGCCGCGGCTTCACCCGCTCCCGCGCCGCGACCAACGATGCCTGAACACTCGTCACTCTATCTTTGATCCCCGATACTATTCATCACAAAAAAGCAGGCGCCGATAAGGCACCTGCTTTTTGAATAGTGTTTCAGTTTTGAGTCATCTCTCAATATTGTAACAACAATCCCAAGAACGTCAGTATCGTACCGATGATCACGAATGCAATCGCAGTCATAATCAACTTCACAAAGAATTGTTGCTTATCCACACTTTCATGTACAGAACTGAGTGACAACGCACCCAAACTGCTGAACGGAGAAATCGCGGAAATATGTGCACCAAGTACAACACTGTATACCATCATCTTGGGATCGAGCCCCAGATTATGTGCAATCCCGATTGAAACCGGAATCAACGTAGGCATAACTACCCCCATCGCGGATGCTACCGACGACATCAGCGCGCCACTGGCAATCATAATCGGGGCTGCTGTGGAATCATTAATATACGGAATAAGTGCATCCGTCAAGTAGGTAATGCCTCCGGCATGGTTCACCATTGACACCATGACTCCCATCCCGCACACCATAAGGATTGTTCCCCATGGCACATTCGCCAATGCTTCCTTTTCCGTTGACACTTGTAAAATCAACAACACTACTGCCCCGCACATCGCCGTCAAACCAACATGCAAGTTTGCTCCAACTACCGCCAAAATAACGGCAATAATCACAGCAAGGGTAATATAATTGGCACGTTCTAAGGGAAGCATCTCATTTACACCGTCTGCATGCAAAGATCCGTTATCTTTCCACCCTTGGAACACAACATAAGAAATGACAAAGAGTATAGTAAATGCAACAGCCATATTCAACAGCAGATTATAACCGATATCCACACCGCCTTGTGCCGCATAAGTAAGAGCCACATATCCCGAAGGAGATATCGGCGTCAATCCGCCCGCCAAATTCCCGGTGTATACCGACAACATCATCAACAACGGATTAATCCGTTCCTGATATGCAATCTGTCCTGCCAACGGGGCAATAATGGCCATTCCGTTAATCGGTCCGGGGCCAATGACCGAAATGAGGAAAGAAATACCAAAAATAGCGATTGGAAGTAACCATTTACGTCCACCGACCAACGCCACCAGCCGCTGTGTTAAAATCAGCAGCGTATTATTCGCTCGTGCAATACCGAACAAAAATGTCACACCGAGTAAAGTCAAAAACATCCCAGAACTCCACCCTTTGATGAGCAATGCCGATTTACCGGCTGCCGAAGAAATCGGTACCCACTCACCACCGGATGTTTGCACCGTCAATGCGAACCCAAGCAAAAACGCTGCCGCTACCCCCAACAACCCGGTATTTACTTTGCATTTATACGCCGCCAGGATAACGGTCACCAATACAACCAGCGATACTAATCCCATCTCGCTCCCTCCTTGCCATTACTTCAAAAACTTGTCAGGCGGCTGATACAATCCGCCGGAAGCCGCTACCAAATCCGCAATGGATTGTGCCGCTAAAAGCGATCGTTTTGCACGAGCGGGATCTATTCCCATATCTTCCGGTGTACGGAAAATACCTTTGGCTCGCAACATTGCCGTTTCTTCAGGATTTTCTTTCTGTCCTACCGGCGAATCTCCCGCTACGGCACGAATGGCTGCCATACGTTCGTTAAGACTTGCACATTTATGCAGGTAAGCTACTCCTACTTCCGTAATAATATGCGTTAAATCATCACCGTAAATCATAATCGGCGGTACCTCCAAGTTTGCCTTTTTCCAAAGTTGTATAGCATCCAACTCATCAACAAATCCCGGATATCCTTTTTCACTGACAGTATCTAACAACTGCACCACCAATTTACGAC
>CAMYCX010000070.1 GCA_947254705.1 uncultured Veillonellaceae bacterium | reverse complement strand
GGAATACATAGAAATTCCCGAACGGGAAAAATTTGACGTCCTGTGTCGCTTGCTCGATATGCAAAACCCGGACCTTGCGATCATCTTCGGTCGCACCAAACGCCGTGTGGATGAAGTCACCGAAGCCCTCAAAAAACGCGGCTACTCGGCAGAAGGATTGCACGGCGATCTCTCGCAAGCCAAACGCGACACCGTCATGCGGCAATTCCGTGAAAATACGATTGATCTGCTCGTCGCCACCGATGTCGCGGCACGCGGACTGGACATCAGCGGCGTTACCCACGTCTACAACTACGACATGCCCCAAGACCCGGAAAGCTATGTACACCGTGTCGGCCGGACCGGACGGGCAGGACAAACAGGTCTTGCCACCACCTTCGTCGTGCCGCGGGAAATGGAACATCTGCGGGCGATCGAACACCTCATTCGCCGTCGCATCACCCGTCGTCACGCCCCCAGTCTGTCGGAAGTCATGGAAGGCAACCGCCAATCCGCACTGAGTGCGCTGGTAAAAACGGCGGAAAAGGGCGACTTGGAAGGATTCTACGCCTCCGCCGAAGAAATGCTCGGTGCCATCGATTCCGTACGACTCGTGGCGGCCGCAATCAAACTGCTCACCAAAGAGCCGGACACCACCCCCGTACAAATCACGGCGGAACGTCCCCTCGCCCGCAAAAAAGGCGCCCCCGCCACCGGCAAGAAAAAAGGCGGCAACGGCGGCAAACGCCCCTACCGGCGACGCGGCAACCGTGACGGCGCACCGCGCCAAGACGAACGCCCGCGTGCCCGCCGCCAAGGCAAACGCACCGCACCGACCCGGCAGAAAAAACGCGGCTTTGAGCCCTACTTCCGCGACTGACGCATCATTTCACTGCACCTCGGTGCATACAAAAAGACTGCTCGAGCTTCCGAGCAGTCTTTTTCATTCGCCTTACCGCCACATTTCATCATGCGGATACAAAACTTGCTGCCGCTTTATTTTACATGCCGCAGCAACCGCACGTGCGGCCCTTCGGGAAATAACAACACCTCATTTTCTACATGGTATACCCGCCGAATCATCTCTTCCGTAATCACTTCCGTCGGTATTCCCTGTGCATACATATAAGCCCCCGAAAGCAATGCCACCCGATCCGAATACATCGCTGCCAAGTTCAAATCATGCAACACCGTCAATACGCCGACGCCTCCACGATCAACCAAGCCCCGTATCGTATCCAACAAAATCATTTGATTTTCCGGGTCAAGCCCCGTCGTCGGTTCATCCAAACAAATGAGTTTCGCTTCTTGTGCCAACGCCCGTGCAATCCATACTCGTTGACGCTCCCCTCCCGACAATTCCGTCAGTGGTCGAAATGCCAACTCATGCAAATGCAATCGGTCCATCACGCGAGACACCACCTCACGATCTTTCGCCGTATACCGATACGGTGAATACGCGAGCCGTCCGGTCAGTACGGCATCAATCACCGGCATGGCAAATGGAATTCTGGTAATTTGCGGCACATACGCAATCCACTTAGCACGTTCACGATCCGTCATTTCTGCCAACGATTTGCCATTCAGTCTTACCTCTCCTTGCTGCGGCACCAACTGGTGCAACAGACACTTGAGCAATGTCGTTTTCCCTGTTCCGTTCGGACCGAGCAGTGTCAGCCATTCCCCTTGTGTCACAGAAATATCCACTCCGCTCAACACGGGACGCGAAGAGTGATAGGCAAAATGAATATTCTGCGCAACCAAATTGGCCGTATCGGCAGATGCCGCCGCTTCCGTCATATTCATTATTTCCACCTCACTCCCACTGATGTCCGCGCTGGCGTAAAATCAAGTGCATAAACAGGGGGACTCCCACAAATGCAATGACAACACCGACCGGCAACACCACAGGTGCCAATATCCAATGCCCCAACGCCTCTGCCAGTAACACTAGCCATGCGCCCATCAGTGCCGAGAACGGCAATAAATAGTGATGTTGATTACCAACCAACATCCGAGCAATGTGCGGTGCAATCAATCCCACAAACCCAATAATTCCTGTAAAACAAATCGTTACCGATGTAACAAATACCGCGATGACTCCCACCCGCTTGCGCAATCGTTCCGGATTCGTCCCCAATGTCAGCAAAACATCATCATCACCGGCAATCATTGCGTTCAAGCGCTGTGCATGCATCTGCAACACAATTGCACCGAAAAGGGCGGCAGGCACCATCACCGCAATTTGACCCCAATTTGCATTGGTAAAACTGCCAAAGGTCCAATTTACGATCATCGCTAATCTATGTTCTTCGGCAAAAAACTGCAAAATCGATGTTCCTGCCGTAAAAATATAATTCGCACCGATACCGATCAACACCAGTGCCGTTGCACCTGTGCCAACCTTTTTGGACAACGCATATACACCGGCCGCACATACCGCCGACATTACAAATGCACTGCCCATAACGCCGATCTCACTGGCACTTCCCAGCAAGTAACCGAAAAGCAAGTACAAACTCGCTCCGAATGTCGCCGCCGCCGAAATTCCGATTGTGAACGGACTGACCAGAGGATTGCGGGTAATCGACTGCATCACCGTCCCCGCCAAGGCCAGCATCGCGCCTGTTACCATTGCCATTACTAATCGCGGCAAACGAATCAGCAGTACGATTTTATCCTGTGCCGACCATGTGATCGGATCACCGCTGAGTCCCTTCACAAATGCATGCAACACGGTCTGTACGGAAATATCTGCAGCACCTTGCCCAAGCATTCCGATTGCCGTCAATACAATCCCTATCGCCGACACCACCAGTATTATCTTTATTTTCCGATAATACTGACGATAGGCAGTAAACAGTTCCGTTTCCATCAGTTAACCCCCATCTGTATGTTGCCGCCATTCACACAATAAATGCGGCAAGCTCACGCTTACCGCATTTATCTTACTCATCCAGCGTAAATGCCGGCACGGTATGTCCCGAAATGTATTCCAAATGCTGATACTTTTCCAACCATACCTTGAATACCTCTTCCGGATGCAAATCCGGCAAATACTCGGGATACAGGAACTTGGCAATATACATCGTTCCGACGAGCTTGGATGCACCGCCATGTACATAATGCGACAACAGTAAAATTCGATTGTTTTTCACCGCATTAATCTCATCCCATCCCGGTCGACCGATCAATTCCGTTTTGATCTCATCGGTCTTTTCCCGCGTCGGCGGGATGTAACTCGATTGAGAAATCGGATCGGACACTTTTACAATATAGTCGGGGTTGCTTACGACGACCTGCTCGGGGTCAATCGACACTGCTTTGGCATCCCGGAAAATATTGTGTGCTCCCGAATACTCGACCATCCAATAGAAATAGTCTCCCGGAACCGTCGTATTGCCGATACGACGATACTCGAAATACAAAGATCGCTTCGGTACATCTTTGAGCTGCGTTTGGATATAGTCCAATTTGTCAAGGAAAAAGTGTTTTAACTCATTTGCCTCTTTTTCCTTATTGAACAATTTACCCATAATATCACACGTCTGACCGAACTGATCCGTATAGTACGCATCCACTACCAGCACCGCGATACCGAACGGTTCCAGCTTTTCTACGGCTTCCTGCACGGCTCCGTTCCCCGTTAAAATCAGCACCTGCGGATTTAACTCAATAATCTTTTCGTAATTAAGCTCCCGCTGACTCTTACCGATGACCGTATCCGGTCCGAATCGATTGCCATATCCGCCCTGGTCTTGATAAATATAGCCATCCACTCCGATGACACGATCAATTACACCGAGCGCATTGATAATTTCCGCATTGTATGCATTCGACACCGCCACACGTTGTACATCTTTCGGTACCGTGACCTGACGTCCGATCGAATCCGTGATGACTTGTGTATCTGCAGCCGGTGCGGATTGCTCCGTTGCCGAATGACAACCGGCAACCACCAGCATCACCAGCAATAATGCCAACATGCCGAGCTGCTTCCACCATTGCTTCATGCTTTTCTCCTTATTCGTATTTCTCTCCATTAAAACGTCCATGTCAAGCTCATCGAATAGGTTCTCGGGTTACTCAAAATACCGTAGTTATACCCCGGGCGCGACAACCAGTAGCTTTTATCCGCTACATTGTACACCATGAGATTCAATACCGGTGCCTTTTCGTCTCCGAAATGATACCGCGCACCTAAATCAAAGACTGCACTTCCCGGAATCGTTAACTCTTTATTGTTCTTCGCATAAATGCTGGCACTGCCGGTATACACCATACGCCCGATAATATCGAGACGATCGTTCGCCGCATATTCCGCATTCACAATACTGCTCCATTTCGCAACGCCGCTCATCGCCTTGCCGTCGAGTGAACCGTTTTTCATCTTGTCATACTTCGCATCCAGATACATCAAACCGCCCGTCAACGAAAGCTTGCCAAAACGAATCCCTGACACGGATGCTTCTACACCGCGGAAATCGGAGCGTCCGTTTTGCCGCAAATAGCTGCCTTGCTCTCCGGGTTTCCCGGGCACTTCAATGTTCGCCGCGCGTTCCATGCTGAACAATGCCAACGATGCCAACACACCGTCTTTCAAATATTTAACACCGAATTCATTCGCTTTCATTTTTTCCGGTGGCAATACCTCACCCTTATTCAGGTATGCAGCACCAACTGCAGATCCTCGGCTGAAGCTTTCCGCATGAGATGCATACAACGATACATTGTCACTGGCCTTATACAGTACACCGTACATCGGTGCCGTTCCCGATGTCTTCACATTGGCCTTCACACTGCCGTCCATATTCAATGAATCTACGCTCGCCGTTGCCCGCTGCACACCCAGTAATACCTGGAAATCACCCCAGCTGACAGTATCACTGGCCGTTACACTGGTAAACGCGGAACGACTGGTCGGTGCATACGCAACACCTACCGTCGGCATTGCGGAAATGACATGATTCCGGGTATATATGTTCCCTTTGATGATTTCCGCTACCAACTTCGGTTGACCGTCTTCACCCACGATCTCCCGTGTGTTTTTAGTTGTTCCCCAGTTGGCATCCGATGTAGCACGGTCCCAAGCAATATTCCAGTTATGTTTTAACTCACCCGTCCGGAACTCACCACGAAGACCGATTTGTAAATATCTGTTCTTCATTTTGAACGGCTGATTCCACAAATTACGTTGGAAATCACCCGCTTCGTTCAGTACATCAATTCGGGATGACTGCGTCATGACATACCCGTAACCGTCATTCGTCGATGCGCCGGCATTCACAAATGCCACCGTATGATCATCCAAACGTTGCTGATGGTTGAATACTGCAGCCGTTGTCTTGAGCGACAAATATTGTCCGTCAAAACTGTAGTTTTCATGGCTGTCAGGTGCTTTCAACATATGATCAATGTCCGCTCCGTCAAAGCTGAAATAACGCTGCGGTTTTTCCGCCGTTACATCACGATACCCCAACAGCAAATTCGTCTGTCCGAATTCACTCCGATGGTCGACATTGACATAAATATCCTGATTCTTGCGACGTTCCTCCTTGATACCGGTCGTACCGTTTGTATACTCGGCATTCAAGCGCACACCCCAATCACGCTGTTCACCCAAACGTGCCGCGGCATCCAAATTGACACCGATTGTGCCGCGTCCCGCGGAACGCAGCGAAATAGACGTTTTATCGTCATCTCCGGCACGCTTGGAAATCAAGTTGATGCTGCCACCGGGTGATTCATGTGCAGCGGTGCCGTTAATCGCCATCGTCGGTCCGGAAATAATTTCTGTCCGATCAACAAATGAAGTTCCCAGATTCATCTGTGTAAATATTCCCGGCACACCGTTCACACGGAACTGATATGAGTTAGCAGACTGCCCGCGAATCGAAAAGTCGTTATACATCGTCGAGCTGCTCGTCCGTATTGAAGGAGCCTGTACCAACGGCCCTACACTCGGCTGACTCGGATCATTAAACGTCGCCATTGCCTTTTGCGTGATATTTGTCTGACTGAACGGCGTCTCCATTACAGACCATTCCCCTAATGTACCTGTCTCTTATACACATCTCCGAGCCCACGAGACCGTTATTCTAAT
>CAMYCX010000069.1 GCA_947254705.1 uncultured Veillonellaceae bacterium | reverse complement strand
GGGCGGGTCTACGATGAAACGGTAAGTGAAACAGAGGTCATTATGCTTGGCCGTGACGGGAAAGAAGTCGATGCGGCAGAGGATGGAACCGATGTAGTTGTTATTTTACGCGTCAATCCGTTCCATGCGGAAGGGGGCGGCCAACTGGGTGATGTCGGTATATTGACGGCGCCGGGAGGCAAGGTCCGGGTGACGGACACAAAGTGCAATCCGGACGGTACGATCTACTTGACAGGAGAAGTAGAAGAAGGACTTATCAAAAAAGGAGATACAGTATTGGCGCAACCGGATACGGAACGTCGTCATGATATGGCCAGAAATCATACGGGGACGCATCTGTTGCAAGCCGCGTTGCAGCATGTGCTCGGTGCACATGTAACGCAGGCGGGATCGGTTGTAATGCCGGATCGATTGCGGTTTGATTTTACGCACGCACAACCGTTGACGGATGATCAAATTTCTCAAGTGGAGAGATATGTTAATGAAACCATCTGGCAGGGGATCCCGACCTTGATTGAAGAAATGCCGATTGCCCGTGCAAAAGAAATGGGCGCGATGGCACTCTTCGGTGAAAAGTACGGAGATGTCGTAAGAGTGGTACAAGTACCCCGTGTCAGTATTGAACTGTGCGGTGGCAGTCATGTTGCCAACACAGGGGAGATCGGGCTGTTTCGAATTATATCCGAAAGCGGTATCGGCTCAGGTATTCGTCGTATCGAGGCGGTTACGGGACGCGGTGCGTATGAATTGGTAAAAAAAGAAGCAGCCAAACTGGAAAGAGCGTCCGTGCTTTTGAAAGCGACGCCCGCAACACTTCTCGATCGGTTGGGACATGTTCTCACCGATAAAAAGGCATTGGAAAAAGAGCTTGACACCTTACATCGTGATCAAAGTAAGCAGCAGATCAGTAAATTGGCTGAATCTGCCTTGCAAATAGGAGATTTAACGGTTGTCAGCGGGCAGGTTGAGGCGACGGACATGAATGAATTGCGGCAAATCGGAGATTTGCTGAAAACACGTCCCGAAGTGGATGTGGTGTTGCTCGGCGCGGTGCACGAGGGAAAGGTGTTTCTACTGGCGGCGGCATCAAAGAAGGCGATCACCGCAGGTGTACATGCCGGACAGGTTGTCAAAGCAGCGGCCCAGACCTGCGGTGGCGGCGGTGGCGGACGACCGGACATGGCACAGGCCGGCGGTAAGCAACCTGAACGATTAAAAGACGCACTTGTTGCCGGAATAGAAACTGTTCGGGCGACCTTGTTCTGAGAGGAGGAGAGTACATGTCGTTGAATGATGAAACAAAGTTTTTCAAGCCGATTCAACGTACAGATTCCGAGGTATCTGTGATGTTGCGGGAAGTTATTGCGGCGATGCGGGAAAAAGGGCATGATCCCGTTGTCCAATTGGCCGGATATTTGTTGTCGGGAGATCCTACCTATATCACGGCACATCGAGACGCACGCAATCTCATCCGCGGATTTGAAAAAGATCGCATTTTGGAGAGCTTGATTGCCAATTATGTCGATTCGCATCAACGATGAAACGTATACTGGGACTGGATGTCGGTGAACGGAGAACGGGAATAGCGGTCAGTGACCCTTTGGGCTGGACGGCACAGGGGGTTGAAGTTTGGAAAAGCGTATCACGGGAGGCCGACATGGATCGTATCGTTCATTGGGCAAAGGAGTATAATGCGGGGACAATTGTCGTCGGCTGGCCGTTGAATATGGACGGAAGCGAAGGGCCGCGGGCGCAATGGATGACAACATTTGCTGAGGAATTGCGTGAACATTTGCCTGATACGGAAGTGGTTCTGCAGGATGAGCGCTTGTCGACGGTGCAAGCGGAACGCAATCTGATTGCTGGGGGAATGCGTCGTGCCAAACGTCGCATGGTGATTGACAAGATGGCCGCGGTTGTTATCTTGCAGAGCTATTTGGACACAAAACAGGTGTAAAGGAGGAAGGATTATGGCAGAAAATATAAATGCAACGGTGGATGAGGAAGTGATCGTTGTATTGGTAGAAGGGCCGAACGGCGAGGAAGAATATTACGCACAAGATGTCGTTATCCCTTATAATGGCAAAGAATTTGCCGTATTGGTTGCGGTCAATGATGAGGAGACAGAGGAAGAACCGGAAGTCATCGTAGCTCGTATGGATCAGGATGATGAAGGGGAGATCGTGTATGTGTCACCGGAAGAAGATGAATTTACTGCGGTCGAAAAGCTGTATAATGAAATGTTTGATTCGGAAGAATAAATAATGACGGTGCTGACAAGAGATAACTCTTTGTCTGCACCGTTTTTATGTGTTGTGCAGTGCACTTATACGGGTGTGATATAATACATTTGAGGTGAGTGGATGCACAGATGGATTCCGATATTACTGATGACGTTAGCGGCCTTGATATTGGCATCGTGGAACAGTGAAACAAAACAACCTGCGGAAGTACAGCCGATGATTACGCCGACGCAGACACTGGTGGTATATACAGATATGTCAGCCGACATGGCAAAAACAATCAGTCATGCGTACTTAGAAAAAACGGGAATATGGTTGGAGATGCACCCGATGCCGATTGATCGAATTGTCGCGCAGCTGAGTGACAGTGAGGCTTCACGGGTGAATGCAGAGCATACGGAAGCGGTTGATTTGGTATGGGGAAGTGAGAGTTTGTTGCGCCGATTGGAAGAGCAACATCTTTTGCGTTCATATACATCGGAACAGACGGATATTGTAGATGCACAATTTAAGAATGAAGACGGATTTTGGGTCGGTACATGGTATATACCTCTGGTGCTGGCGGTCCGCGAAGACTATTATCGTGAGCATGGGGATGAGCTTTTTACATGGGATGATATACTTAAAGACCCCGGCGTACGATTGGCGATAACGGATTTTATGGCGGCGGACATGACGGCAGAGCTGTTGTATTCGATGGTGGAGATGTACGGCGAGAAACAGGCATTTCATCGTTTGCGGGATTGGCATAGACACATGACGCAGTATGCTAAATATCTGACGACACCGGTACGAATGCTGGCACTGCAAAAGGCGGATATTGCGATTGCCGATGGGGAAAGCGTGCGTACGGCAATAGCAGACAATTTGCCGATTTGCATGGTGTATCCGCGAGATGGTACGGCATATTATTTATACGGGATGGGGATTCCGCGTGAAGCGTTGCACGTAGAAGAGGCACAAATGTGTATTGACCGTATATTGGCAGGAGATTTATTTGCGGCAATTCAGCATCAACGCTACTATTTTTATTATACGGGCTATCCGGGCGTGCAGGTGGTAGATGCCCATTACAGCGAACCGACTCTTTGGCGGACAGGAAAACGGTATACGGAAGCCGGCCAACAAGCCTTGCGGGCAAAATGGTTGCGCAAGGTACGGTTTGCGGAAGAAGAGTGACAAAATGGAAGTATGGTTGAAAAATCTGGCAACTTGCGGTGATAAAATTGCAGTTGCCGAGTCTTGTACCGGCGGTTGGGTGGCGGCACGATTAACAGACGGTGCGGGGGCATCCTTGTATTTTGCCGGCGGAGCGGTAACTTATACCGAAGCGGTCAAAGCACGGGTGTTGGGGGTTCCGCTAGCGATGCTGGAACAATACGGTGCGGTCAGTGAATCGGTTGCACGGGCGATGTTACAAGGTGTACTGAGACTATATCAGGCAACATGGGGGATCGCGACGACAGGATTTGCGGGTCCCGGGGGCGGAACACCGGAAAATCCGGTCGGCACGGTATACATTGCGACGGGACAGGCAGATAAAATTAAGGTGTGTCGATATGTTTGGGCAGGCAGTCGAGATTATGTTCGTCAACAGGCGGCGTCGGCGGCAGTGTTACAGTTGGAGCGACAATGGACAACCAAGGAGGACTAATATGAGCGGAGAACAAGTACGTGAAGAAAAAATGAAAGCCGTGGATATGGCGATTAAGCAGATCGAACGTGATTTCGGTGCCGGTGCCGTAATGCGTCTGGGAGAAGCCGGACCGAACATGAATGTAGAAGTTATTTCTACAGGCATTTTGGCGCTGGACTTAGCACTTGGGGTCGGCGGATTCCCGCGCGGTCGCGTGGTGGAAATTTACGGACCGGAATCATCAGGGAAAACGACGGTGGCATTGCACACGATTGCTCAGGCGCAGAAAAACGGCGGTATTGCCGCGTTTATTGATGCGGAACATGCACTCGATCCGATTTATGCACGTCATCTGGGGGTGGATACGGCAAATTTGCTGGTTTCACAACCGGATACCGGTGAGCAGGCGTTGGAAATTTGTGAAATGCTGGTACGTAGTGGCGGAATAGACATTGTTGTTATCGACTCAGTCGCGGCATTAGTGCCGAAAGCAGAAATTGAAGGCGATATGGGAGATTCTCATGTCGGTTTGCAGGCGCGTTTGATGAGTCAGGCATTGAGAAAGCTGACCGGAATTATCAGCAAATCCAAAACAACAGTAATTTTTATCAACCAGTTACGAGAAAAAGTCGGAATTATGTTTGGCAATCCGGAAACCACAACCGGCGGTCGAGCGTTGAAGTTCTACGCGTCCGTACGTGTCGACATTCGTAAAGGGGAAGCCATAAAAATGCGTGATGAATTTTTGGGAAACAGAACTCGCGCCAAGGTTGTCAAAAATAAAGTGGCACCGCCGTTCAAACTGGCCGAGTTCGATATGATGTACGGGGAAGGGGTTTCTCACGAAGGAACATTAATCGATATCGGTGTGAATATGGATATTATTCAAAAAAGCGGTGCATGGTATTCCTATCGAAATGAACGAATGGGCCAAGGGAAAGAAAATGCCAAGGCGTATCTGAAAGAGAACCCTGACATCGCGGCGGAAATTGAAAAAATTATTCGCGATACATTGGTTGCTGAGCCGGAGCGTTTTGAAGAAGGCGAAATTACAGAAACGAACAGCCATGAATGAACAAGCGTATGACCAGGCATTGACTTATTTATCCCGTCGTAATTATAGTCAGGCGGAATTAGCACAAAAATTGCAGCATAAAGGTTATGAAATGGGCGAGATCAGAGATGTTCTCGCTCGTTTGTGTGCCGCGGAACTGGTGAATGATATCGCACTGGCACAGCGATTATATGAACGCTATGTGGAGGAAGGCATCTACGGGAATGCTTATATTGCATATCGACTGCAGAAAAAAGGACTGGAGATGCCGGATCGTATGAGGGCAGAGGAAGAAAATCAACGTGCATTGCATTTAGTGCAAACACGACTGATGGATGCTTCGGGATGTGTGAAAAAACGAAAAATCGCCTCATTTTTGGCAAACAGAGGCTATACTCCGAGCACGCTGTATGCGGTTTGTGAGGCGTTGGGAGAGGCTGTTCAGCTTGACAGGACGACTAAAAAAATTTACAATAAATGAAGGCAATCGTAGATAATAATGTGATACAAAACAGAATACGGATGTAAGGAGTGGCAGACTCTTTACACGCAAGGGAGGTGGAAATCATTTCCGAATTAGTGATTTATGGACTTCTCTTGGTGATTATCGGAGTCGCCGGCGGATATTTTTTGCGTCGTGCTGCTGCGGAATCGAAAATCGGCAGTGCCGAAAGAGAAGCGGAGCGAATTCGTGAGGAAGCACAGCGCACGGCAGCAACGATACGCAAAGAGCAAGTGTTGCAGACGAAAGAAGAAATGCATCGCTTGCGTGCGGAGATCGAGCAAGACGAAAAAACTCGTCGAACCGAATTAAATCGTTACGAACGGCGATTGGAACAAAAAGAAACAAATCTGGACAAACGAGCCGATACGTTGGAGCAAAAAGAAACAGCGTTGCAACGGAAGGAAACGAAAATCAGAGAACGGCAACAAGCGGCGGATGAACTGTACGGTCAACAGATGAGCAGACTCGAGGAAATCTCGGGAATGACATTTGAACAGGCCAAAGCGATTTTGCTGGCCAATGTAGAAAAGGATATCAAGCATGAAAAAGCGGTGCTGATTCGCGAGCTGGAAAGCCAGTGCAAGGAAGATGCGGATAAACAAGCGCGGGAGATTATTTCTCTGGCAATTCAACGCAATGCGGCGGAGCAGGTAGCGGAAACGACAATTTCCGTTGTGACATTGCCGAATGATGAGAT
>CAMYCX010000068.1 GCA_947254705.1 uncultured Veillonellaceae bacterium | reverse complement strand
GCTGGACTTTGATCCGGATGACAAATGGGACTTCGCGGCCGGCTACGGCAACTACAGCGGTGCGAACGCCGTCGCTATCGGCGCGTACTATCGTCCGAATGAAGACACCATGTTCAGCGTCGGCGGCTCGTTCGGCGGCGGTGAAAATATGGTGAACGCGGGCGTTTCCGTGAAACTCGGCCAGGGCAACAATGTCACGACCTCCAAGATCGCTATGGCGAAAGAGATCAAAGATCTCCGCGCCGAAGTCGAAGTATTGCGACAGGCGATTGTCGGCGTCGGTCAGGGACAGGAACTTGATCCGATGAAGATGAAACTCTTCCCGGACATCGAGAAAAACCACTGGGCCTATGAAGCGGTCGAAGAACTCGCGAAACAGGGCTTGCTCGAAGGTTATCCGGACGGCACCTTCAGCGGTGATCGCATGATGACTCGCTATGAATTCGCGGAAGTCGTTTACCGAGCCATGCAAAAAGGCCTTAAGGTAAACGAAAAATTGATTCAGGAATTTGAACCGGAACTGGAACGTTTCCGTATCGATGTCATTTCCAAAGACAAAGACGGAAATCCGGTCATTGAACGCGTAAGAGTCAATGACAAAAAGGATGTAGCGGAAACTGCAAACGCATAAAAACGGCATGACTGTTACACAAAGGAAAAAGCCGAGGCGATACGCCTCGGCTTTTTTCATGCTGCATATCGGGAAATAAAGCGCAACTCATCTTGCTGATGTCTCTCGGATGAAAGAAATAATCCACGCTAAAAAGTCGCTTGACGCTTAAAATGGCAGCAAAGCGAATAAAAGCAGCAGCGTGAGAAAAGCAAGAATTTTATGAAATAATTAACAAAATATGAGTAAGTAAGCGCAAAACAATAAAATCAATCGATCATGTGAAATGGAAATATATCGCAAAACGGATGAAAACCATGGAAACGGGAGGAATGGTCAAGAACGAACGTGTGTCAAGTAAAGAGACCCGTGAATAAAGTAATTTACATGCAAACAAAGAAATAGAACGACTAAGCGACAAACAGATCCATGTGACTTGGCGAAAGGATTGCCGGTGACAAAACTTTATTTAATTACAGATTGTGTTAAAATGACATAAAGGAAAGTTAGTAGAAACAATAAAGTTATTTTATTTTGATGTGGTATTTCGGTGTTAAAAAGAAAAGGAGAGTATGTATGAACAAGATTTACAAACTTGTCTGGAGCAAAGTAAGAAGCGCTTGGGTAGTGACTTCTGAAATTGCCAAAGGACACGGGAAAGATTCCTCGTCCGGAAGAAACAAAAAACTGTTGCGGTCCGGAGTCGTCATGGCACTGCTGGGCGGCTTTATGACGGCGGGCATGATCCATGCGGGCGCAGCTTTGACGGCGGAACAACAGGCCGTGTACGACGCTGTCATGGAAAAGCTGAATGCTGAGCGCGGTGTTGTACATTACTTCTCGGTAAATGACGTTGACTCGGAGATCGACAACTATAATAACGATGGAGCAACGGGGACTGGATCAATTGCGATCGGCAAAAAGACAAAGTCATCCGGAGACTTCTCTGTTGCCGTCGGTAATGAAGCAGCTGCGGTAGGCCATAACACGGTAGCCCTTGGTTGGGGAGCGCAAACCAATGGCAACTTTGGCGTGGCGATCGGCCAAGGCACAAAAGTCAGCGCGCCGGAAGGCGTCGCGATCGGTTCTTATGCCGATGTGGTTGCTTATAAAGGCGTGGCGATCGGTACACGTTCGTATGCGGATCGTGAAGGCGGCATGCTCGGATACGCGTCGGGCGCTAAGAGCAATGATTTGGATGCCGTGTTAGAGGCGGCCGGACAAAAAGAAGAACTTCAACGTCTGAGAGCGATTGCTAATCCATTTATGCCAAAGTATTTGGAAATTGGCGAAAAATTTAATGAAGCCAGCCGAAATGATGATAAGGTTAAGCAAGAGGCCGCGATGCAGGAAATGAAACAATACATGGCGGATAATCCGGAATTTGCAAATGCGCTTCGAACATTGAACTACATGAGCAATACTTGGCAGGCGTCTGAAAGCGCTGTTAGCATCGGCGACTCCAGATATCTCAATACCCGTCAGATTATCGGCGTAGCCGCCGGTACGAAAGACACCGACGCGGTGAACGTGGCGCAGCTCAAAGTCGTAAATAAGAAAGTGGACGACAATACAACCAAGATTACCGGACTGGAACAAAATATCACGAATCTGACGCAAAATGCGGGCGTGCATTATTTCTCGGTCAACCCGAAGGACAAAAACGCGTCCGACGGAACGAATCGGGAAAATGACGGCGCCGTGGGCGTCGATGCGATTGCCGTCGGCCCTAAGGCGAAGGCAGATAAGAAGCTCGACGTGGCGATAGGTACGGAGGCCGAAGCGAACGGCACGAGTGCGACTGCTGTCGGTGCAGGAGCAAAAGCACTAAATACAGACAGTGTGGCGATCGGTGCGAAGGCGGGCGTTACGGGAATATCCGGTGTGGCTATAGGATCGAATGCTCAGGCCATCGTGACGGGCGGTCTGGCGTTGGGGGCGGAATCGGTGTCGAACCGCGACTCTTTCACGCCGGGATACAATCCGGCAGGGGAGCAATGGACCGGCCTCCAAGATTTCTTGACAAAGACAGGCCAAAAGGATGCCTATGATCAGGCCAATGAAAAACTGAAGGCCGCGGAAACACGTTGGAAGGCCAATCCGACCGATCAAGGTTTGCGCAATACGTATGAAAAAGCATTAGGGGAACGAAACAAGCTCTTTCATCAGTGGATCGGCGCCAAGGGAGCCGTTTCTGTCGGCCATGACACCTTGGGTATCACTCGTCAGATTACCAATCTTGCCGCCGGTACGAAAGACACCGACGCGGTGAACGTGGCGCAGCTGAAAGCCGTCGACAAAAAAATAGCGCAAGGTGCGGTTCATTACTACTCCGTAACCAGCGACAAAAAAGTGGCGGGATCCAACTTTGACAACGACGGAGCGAAAGCCGCCGACAGCATGGTCATCGGCATCGGCTCGAGCTCGGAAGCGCCAAACAGCACCGTGCTCGGCAATAACAACACGCTGAAACGTTACCATAAGGATAGAACCGGATCTTCGAGCCGCAATAACATCGTCGCCGGACAGAATATGGAAGTCGAAGGCGCGCACAACGCGGTGTTTGGCACGGACTATCAGAACAATCGAGAAAATAGAAAAACGATGGTGGCGGGCAAGCACAATACGGTTATCGGTGTAGGTAACCTGGCCGGTTATACCGCTGAAAAAGACCCGCAAAATCGATTCAAATGGATTTACAGCAAGGTGGAAAACGGTTTGGATAGCGGGAATGTAGTGGTCGGCATGAATAATACCGCCACGCGCGGCAGTATTGTCATCGGTGAAGGTTCAGAAGCGTCATCGCACGGGACATCTGTCGGAAGTAACAACAAGGTCATCGGCAACGGTGATGGTGGCCTTGCGTTGGGTAACAGCTTGACGGTAGACGGTGAACAGGCGGTCGCGATTGGTTCGGACTCACAAGCGAAAGCGGACTATGCGGTCGCGGTCGGACAGGAAGCGATCGCGGAAAAAGAAAGCTCCATCGCCTTTGGCAATTCGGCTAAGGCGCAAAACAACTACTCCGTAGCGTTCGGTTCATTCGCGACGGCGACAGCGAGAAGCGGCGTCGCGCTCGGATCTTCCAGCTTGGCGAATAGAGAAAAAGGCGCGATTGGCTACTTAGCTGACGCCAACACCACCTCTGAAGCATGGAAAGCGACGCGAGGCGCGATTTCTATCGGCAATTCGGACAAGAAATATACCCGTCAGTTGACAGGACTCGCGGCAGGTACGGAAGACACCGACGCGGTGAATGTCGCGCAGCTGAAAGCATTGAATGCCAAAGTAGACAACGGCGCGATTCATTATTTCTCCGTCAATTCGGACAACAGCGCAAATCCTGCCGGCACGAACTGGAATAACGATGGCGCGACCGGTGAAAACGCGATTGCTATCGGTCGCAATGCAAGAGCATACGGACTGGATAGCAATGCAACGGGTGCAAATGCATGGAGTATAGGTAATTATTCTCAAGCTTGGGGCTATTACGCACTGGCAGGAGCAGAAGAAGGTATAGAAAAAGCGGCTTATGATGCATTGTCCGATGCGGAAAAGAAAAACTATACCCTGCGTGAACTGAGCATTGGCGGAGTGGATAAATCTCTATACTATCGCACAACGTTTAAAGAGTATACAAACGATGAATTTAATGCTTTAACCGAACAAGAAAGAAAAGATTTGCAGACAAATAAAGGGTATGGATACCATAGCGGTAAAAAAGTATGGACACCCACACCTCGCGCTATCGCGATCGGTCATTTATCGAAAGCTCTTGGCGCGGCAACGGTAGCTGTCGGTAACTTGGCTGAAGCGACAGGGATACAGTCTACCGCTATCGGCACACAGGCAAATGCGTCCGGAAGCTACAGCTTTGCGGCCGGCGATAGAGCCAGTGCGCAAAAGACAGGCACAATAGCAATCGGTATGAAAGCAAACGCATCCGGTGAATGGAGTACGGCGATCGGATCTTTTGCAGAAGCAAGTGGAAAGTGGGGAACGGCACTCGGGCTGAGTGCTAAAGCTCAATCGGAAAACGGAGTGGCATTAGGGGCATCCGCAAGTGTGGATAAAAAGGGTGCTGCAAGTATCGGTTATAAGGCAAAGGGGAATGTAGAAAACGGAGTGGCTCTCGGTGCATACTCTGTAGCAGACCGTGAAAAAGGAAAAATCGGTTATGCCTTAGGTGGCGACAACAGCACAGTGGAAAAAGTGTTGGAATCTATCGGACAAAAAGCAAAATATGACGAGCTTACGGGCAAGATTGATCCTTTGAAAGATGAATATAACGGATTGGTAAAGGCCTATCAAGACGCACCGTCCAAGTCAGCAGAAGAAACAACGGCAAAACAAAAATTGGATACATGGATAGCCGAACACCCGGATTTTCTCCCTGCTGTAAAAGAAAAGAAACAGATGATTGGCGCTTGGCAATCAGGTAGTGGAGCGGTATCCGTAGGAAGTGCAGGTGCGACAAGACAGATTACCAATGTAGCCGCGGGCACGCAGGACACCGACGCGGTGAACGTCGCGCAGCTCAAAGTCGTGAACAGTAAAGCTACCGAGAACGCGGAAAATATCACGAAGATTAACCAAAACATCACGAACCTGCAAAAAGGTTCGGGCGTACACTATTTCGGGGTCCAAGGTTCGAATGAAAATGACAAGAACTATAATGGCCAAGGAGCGACGGGGGCGGGATCGATCGCGATCGGTAAAGCCGCTGAAGCTGAAGCGTCGAACGGCCTCGCCGTCGGGACCGAAGCGCAGGTAGCGGTCGATAGCGGTGTGGCGATCGGTGCGAAGTCCTTCGCGAACCGTCAACGCGGCTTTGTCGGATACGCGCCGGGAGCAAAGGGCGACGGCGCGACGGACGCGCTTGAGGCGGCCGGTCAGAAGAAAGAGTTTGACCGTCTGCAAGGAATTGTTGAACCGTTGTTGTCGAAATACGAAGCAATTCAGAAAAAATATGAAAAAGCCGTTCAGGATAATGATGCGGCTCAGAAAGCCGCGGCGGAACAGGAACTGCAACAATTCAATACGGCCAATCCGGACTTTGAAAGCTCGCTTGGTAAGCTGAAAGAGATACGCAGCACTTGGCAGGCTTCGGATGGCGGCGTCAGCATTGGTGACGTGCGTTATCACATTACCCGTCAGCTGACAGGGGTAGCCGCCGGTACGAAAGATACCGACGCGGTGAACGTGGCGCAGCTGAAAACGCTCGCGAATGCGCCGATGAACTTCTACTTCGGCGGTAAGGTGGAAGGCAATGTCTACACGCCGAGCACGGACCACTGGACGATGCCGCTCAGTGAATTCCGCATGGATTTCGGCGACGGTCTGAAAGCCGAACAAGTCACCGACAAAGACGGCAAGAAATACACGCGCGTCACGCTCGATAAAGAAAGCCTGAAAAAAGATCCAGCTTTCAAAGGCGATCCGGGAGCCAAGGGCGACAAAGGTGAGCCTGGAGCCAAGGGCGACAAAGGTGATCCGGGAGTCAAAGGCGATAAAGGCGAACAAGGACCACAAGGACCACAAGGACCGCAAGGACCTAAAGGCGACAAGGGCGAAGACGGTACGGGCGGTGTCGGCGGTACGGACTTTACAGTGACGTCGGACGACACGAAAACGACCTCCAACTTTAAAGTCGATTCGACTAACTCGACACTGAAGATCGCCGGTGACAAGACGAATATCACCACGTCGATTGAAAAAGA
>CAMYCX010000067.1 GCA_947254705.1 uncultured Veillonellaceae bacterium | reverse complement strand
TACACCCATAAGGTTTCGTCGGCAGCGTCAGATGTGTATAAGAGACAGCGCACACACCTGCCACCAGCAGCAATGCGACGGTCAGCCCCGGAATCGCATCCGCCATCAACCGCAAAATCCCCGCTCGATCAATCGATCCGCGCAGCACCGACCCGTCATCCAATTGGCGCGCATAATAAAAGGACATGCGCTGCAATGTTTCCGAGGTGCGCTGACCGATTCCTTCGCCTTGATGCAACGCCGTTTGCACTTCTTCACGTGTCCGATGATTATCCATCCGTTCCGGTTGATATGAGGATTCGTACAGCACTTTGCCGTCGTCAGCAATCCATGTCAGACGCACGCCGCTTTGCAACTCGGATGTGACTCTGCGCAAATACTTTTCCCGTTCCGGTGTTTGTTCCATACCGATGCTGACGGTATTCACCACATGATGCAAGTACTGTTCGGCATCGTCCCGCATGCCCGTGTAATAAAAACGCATCACAACCGTGACCGCCAGTATCATCGCCAAAATACTCATCCCGATCAACGCCGCACGGATACTTCGTTTCATATCTCTTCACCCAATTTATAGCCGACACCGCGTACGGTATGAATATATTTCCCCGCCTCACCCAACTTTTGTCGCAGACTCATAATATGCATGTCCACTGTTCGGCTTTCCACGAAACATGCTACATCCCAAACCCGCTCCATCATTTGCTCACGAGATAAGACGATATCCGCATTGAGCAACAAATATGTCAGCAAATCAAATTCCTTGGCCGTCAATTTCACCGCTTGCCCCGCCACCGTCACCCGATGTCGCTTGCGATCCAACTCAATGGTCGCATACCGATACATCTCATCACCTTTCTCACGCCGTCCGCCCCGGCGAAGTGCCGCCCGCACACGAGCAATCATCTCCATAATACCGAACGGTTTGCAAATATAATCATCCGCTCCGAGATCCAGTCCCGTAATGACATCATATTCCGCGCTTTTGGCCGTCACCAAAATCATTCTCACCTCATCGTATTCCCGACGCGTGCGCAATCGTTTCAAGATTGACAATCCGTCCTCACCGGGCAACATGACATCGAGTAAAATCACCTCCGGCACGCGCTTTTCCAACGCTGCCGTCAGTTCCTCTCCCGTTGACAAGCCGATCACCTCGAACTGCTGACTCTCCAACGCATAAATCATCAATTCGCGAATATTGACATCATCTTCTACACAATATACCAACGTCATGTCCGCACTCTCCGTTCATTCGGCAAGACCGTGTGCCGCATCGCATCCGCACCATCCGTATATCTTGCGCCGTTTCTTGTATTATAACGAATTCCGCTTCATCTTTCATCACCCGAATCGTCCCGTAACATAATCATGTGTTCGTTGTTCTTTGGGCTGATTGAAAATCAACTCCGTGCGATCTTTTTCAATCACTTCTCCCATCAGAAAAAACGCCGTATAATCGGAACATCGTGCCGCCTGCTGCATATTATGCGTGACCAACACAATCGTATACTGCGACTTGAGCGTTTCTACCAGCTCTTCAATCTTCCGAGTGGAAATCGGATCCAATGCGCTGGTCGGCTCGTCCATCAAAATTACCTTCGGTTCCACGGCAATTGCCCGCGCGATACAGACACGTTGCTGCTGCCCGCCCGACAAGGACAGTGCATTTTCATGCAACCGGTCATGCACCTCTTCCCACAAAAAAGACTGTTTCAAGCTCCGTTCGACACGCTCGTCAAGTACCCGTTTATCACGGATCCCCATCGACTTCAACGCAAACGTTATATTGTCATAAATACTCATCGGAAACGGATTCGGCTTTTGAAACACCATGCCGACTTCACGACGCAACCGATTCACATCTTCGACCGCGAAAATATCCTGTCCGCGGTACAATACCTCGCCGTTGATGTGACAGGACTCAATCAAATCATTCATTCGGTTCAATGTCCGTAAAAATGTTGACTTTCCGCAACCTGAGGGACCGATCAACGCAGTAATGGCATGGGATGCGATATCCATATTCACGTCAAACAGTGCCTGCTTGTCACCGTAAAACAAATTCAGCCCTCGCACCCGAAATGTCGTCTCTCCCATCCTATTTTCTCCATTTCCTGACGATATATGCCGATGCTTCGTTCATGATAAGCACCGTCAAGATTAACACCACTCCGGTCGCATACGCTTTATCCGTATGCAAACCTTCTCCCGATAACGCATACATGTGTACCGCCATCGTCCGACCAGACGACAACAAGTGATCGGGAACTTCCGCCACCGTACCGATCGTGTACATCAAAGCGACCGTCTCACCGACGATTCGTCCGATTGCCAAAATAATACCGGCAATAACACCGCGCATGGCTACCGGCAAGATAATCTTCAAAATCGTATCCTTCTTGCCGACCCCCAGTCCGTAACTGCCCTCACGTAAATTTTGCGGTACGGTCAAAAGCGCCTCTTCCGTTGTTTTAACCACCAGCGGTAATACCAATATCGTCATCGTCAGAATTCCGGATGCCAATGAATATCCCAATCGGCAAAACGTCACGAAAAACAAAAATCCGAACAATCCGTACACAATCGAAGGTATCGCGGCCAACGTTTCATTGGCGATCCGTACCAACTTGACTCCCGCCGATGACCGTCGTGCATACTCCGTCATGTACAATGCCGTACCGATACCGAGCGGTACCGCCAGTGCCAACGTTCCCAACACTAAGTATACCGTTGTCACCAATGACGGAAAGAGCGACATATTGAGCGTATTATAGCGAAATGCGAACAAATCTGCCGTCACATAGGGGATGCCGTTCCACAACACATGCACAATCAAGTACAAAAGCACGCCCATTGTCAATACAATTCCCGCATGGACAACCGCCTGTACCACCCACTCAAACCAACCTTTCGGCTCCGTTTTATGTCTCATGCCTTTACCCATTTCCCGCGCAAGTACAGAAAGACCGTATTCAAGCACAGAATCATCAAAAATAAAATGGCCCCCGATGCAATCAGAGCGTCACGGTGCAAATCGGCTGCATATCCCATTTCCAATACAATATTGGCAGTCAATGTTCGTGTTCCCTCCCACAGAGAAGACGGAATTACGGCCTGATTTCCCGCCACCATCACGACTGCCATCGTTTCACCGATTGCCCGTCCGATACCCAATACAATTGCCGCCAGTACCCCGCTCGACGCCGCCGGTACAATGATGCCGACCATCGTCTTTTCGTGCGTCAGTCCCAACGCCCGACCGGCCTCGTAGTACCGCTCGGGTACCGCGGAAAACGCCGTCTCACTGACGGAAATTACTGTCGGCAAAATCATAATCGCCAACAGTAACGCTGCGGTAAACAGACTGCTCCCCGTACCGCTGAACGTTCCCCGCACCCACGGCACCAGCACCACCATTCCGAAAAAGCCGTATACAATCGACGGAATCCCCGCTAACAGCAAAACCAGCGAATTCAATGTGCGCCGCAGACGTTGCGGGCAAAATCCCGTCAGATAAATCGCCGCGGCAAGTGCTACCGGAACCCCTACTATCATCGCTCCCGCCGTCACCAACACGCTACCGATAATCATTGGAAAAATCCCATATTGCGGCGGTGTATCTCCCGGTTTCCATGTTTCGCCAAACAAAAAGTCACTCCAACCGATCGTCGTAATCGGCGGTATGCCTTTGGCAAAAATAAAGAGTGCAATCAAGCCGACGCTCATAATCGCAACTGCCGCCATCGCACGCACCCACCACGCCATCCACTGTTCACCGCGACAGGAGGATTTCGCCGCCCTGTCGGGCGGCGCTCCCCATGACGACGTCGTCATTATTTCGCTTCGTTCCATTTGGTCAACGTCCCGATGTAAAAGTCACGCACCGTGTCCGCTTTCATGCCCGCCAGAGAATTCTTCAAGTTGACGATAACTGCCAAACCGTCACGCGCAATGACATCTGCCGTCACTTTGTCACGTTCGCTGTCTTTCAAATCGCGCGACGCCATACCAAGATCCGCCGTACCGTTCATTGCCGCTTGAATCCCTGTCGTCGAGTCGCTTTGTTGGACCTCAATCTTCAAGTCGGGATTGTACTTGTTGTACGCTTCCGCCAATTTCTCCATCACCGGTGTCACAGAAGAAGAGCCCGCCACGACCAGCTTGCCGCTTGCATTAATCGGGCTGTACTCCTTGGCATTGCTGTCCACGGGAATATATCCGTTGTCAGACACGATCTTCTGCCCTTCCTTGCTGTGAATGAACGCCAGAAAATCTTCGCTTTCCGCCGACAAAGCCTGTGTCTTGCTTACCACGACATGGAACGGACGTGCCAATTTATATGTTCCGTTGGCGATATTTCCCGCCGTTGCTTGTACACCGTCAATATCGAGTGCCTTGACCGTATCGTTAAGAGAACCCAACGAAATGTACCCCAACGCATATTCGTCATTGGCAACCTGCGTCATCATGACATTCGTACTGTTGGTAATTTGTGCCTTGGCGGTCGTCCGATCGACCTTTTTGCCGTTTTCCTTGACCTCAATTCCGAGCAATTCAACGAATGCACCGCGCGTCCCCGACCCGTCCTCACGAGAGATAACATGTACCTCTTTCGCCGTATCGAATGCCGCTTGCGTGCCGGTATTGCTGTCACCGCCGCATCCCGTCAATGCCAATACCCCTGCCAATGCTAATGTAAGACCACCGTACCGTACTGCCTGTTTCATAATAAGTCCTCCTTTTACCCGTTCTTGATGGGAAACTGATTGATCTGTCTCCACTCTACTTGTCAACAGTCAAATCCCAACCCCTTTTGTGTCAATTTTGTGTAAAAAATGACACATCCGCTATCACGAATGTGTCATTTGTTGTTTTTCTTCCGCCGATGCATGTAAAAACGCATATACCGCCTCGGCGGCTCGTTTCGTCATTCCCGGCACCGCGGCCAACTCCTCCTGTGTGGCATTGCGCATCGCGTCCATATTCGGGAACGCTTCCCACAGAGCGTTTCGTCGTTTGGGGCCGATGCCGTCAATATGATCCAGTACCGAATGAAAGTTACGTTTGCTCCGCAACTTTCGATGATAGGTAATACCGAAGCGATGGGCTTCATCACGCACGATCTGCAACAACTGCAATGCCGGCGAACGGCGATCGAGCAATATCGGCTCGGAGCTGTCTTCAACAAAGACTTCCTCCAACCGTTCCGCCAGAGCAATGACAGGTACTTGCACGCCGTATTCCCGAATCACGGGTAATGCCGCATGCAACTGCCCTTTGCCGCCGTCAATGACAATTAAGTCCGGACATCCCCATTCCGCGTGATGACCGTAGCGACGCTCCATAATTTCGCGCATGGAGGCAAAGTCGTCAGGTTTTCCCTGTACCGTTCGCAGTTTGAACTTACGATACTCTTTCGGGGTCGGCTTGCCGTCCGTCAGCACCGTCATGGCCGCCACCGTTTCCGCGCCTTGAATATGACTGATGTCGAAGCATTCGATGCGCGCCGGTATATCCGGAAGCTCCAGCAGTTGTGCCAATTCCTGCAGGCCTCCTTCTTCTTTTTCCCGCCGGTGTTCCCATTGCAGCCATTTATCCGAGAGAAATTTCGCCGCATTTTCCTGCGCCATCTCTTTGAGCGCGCGCCGATATCCCCGCTCCGGCACCGTAATCCGCACTTGCGAACCGTTGCGAGCACTCAGCCAGTCCGCAAGCAACGCGCCGTCCGTCGGCATTTGCGGCAATACCATCTCCTTGGCGGCGCGCACACCGTCTACCCCGTAATACTGCTTAATAAATCCCGCCAACACATCCGCGTCGTTTTCTCCCATTGAGCCGCTGAGCATGAAATTTTCCTTCCCGACCATCTTACCTTCCCGCACGAGCAGCACGACCGCCGCGACCTGCCGTTCACGCCGTGCCAAACCGATGACGTCCAAATAACCGTCGGGAGCGACAATACTCTGCCGCTGTGTGATATTTTTGAGTGCACGCAACCGATCACGCCAACGTACCGCCTGTTCAAATTCAAGTGCTTCGGAGGCCGCCTCCATCCGCGCGGTCCATGCGGCAACAATCGGGCCGTCTTTTCCCTCCAATACCGCCACAATGTCTTCCACTCTGCGTCGATATTCCGCCTGCTCGACAATCCCCATGCACGGCGCTTCGCAACGTCGCAGATGATATTGCAGGCAGGGGCGTGATACCCGCATGCTGCGACATGTCCGCAACGGCATCATCCGGTGCAGTTCTTTGACCACCAGCGAGAGATCTCCCACTTGCGAAAAAGGTCCCAGATACTTGGCTCCGTCGCGTCGTAACTGACGTGTCATAAAAATCCGCGGATATGCTTCCTGTAAAGTGATTTTCAAGTACGGATAGGTCTTGTCGTCACGAAGCAGAATATTATATTTCGGATGATACTCCTTGATCAGATTGGACTCCAAAATCAAGGCT
>CAMYCX010000066.1 GCA_947254705.1 uncultured Veillonellaceae bacterium | reverse complement strand
GGAGATGTGTATAAGAGACAGGAATTTGCTGAATATGCACAAAAAGGACTTTTTTCATCAACCTTTGCGGATGAGGAAACATTATTTCATGTCAGCGACGGGAACTTGGGCGTTGCTTTAGCCATAGTGGATCAAGGGGCGGAGTTGATACAGGAGGCACGTAATTTTTGGCTACGTCTGACTGACAGCTCCACCTGCTATACTGACGGAGTGCAGGCGGCTTCGGCGTGGGATCGGGAGCATGCTGTTTTGCTGTTGCGTTGGTTGACGGTAATTGCACGTGATATTTTATGGTATCGTGTGGGTGGTGATCCGCGGAGAAGTCGGTGTCCGTTTTTAGCAGAAGACATAGAACGGTTAGCAGCATTATGGACGGAAGATACTTTGCTTCAGGCGGAAGATGTTTTAGCTGAGGCCATGTATGCACATCGCTTAAATCTGTCCGTAAAACTGATTACGGATATGATATTGTTGCGATTGAAGGCATTGGCAAAGGGGGAAGTGAATGCGAACGGTGGTAGGCGTCCGTTTTAAGCGGGCGGGGAAAATATATTATTTTGATCCCAGAGAATTGCAAGCGCGGACGGACGATGATGTTATCGTCGAAACTGCACGGGGGTTGGAGTATGGACGAATAGTAGTGGGTCCTCGGCGGGTGCGGTCGAAAGAGGTGACACAGCCACTCAAACCGATAATCAGAATCGCAACGGATAACGATACGTTGCAATGGGAGAAAAATAGAGAACGAGAAATATCAGCGGCAGCGATTTGCAGAGAAAAGATTCGTGCACATCGGTTGCCGATGAAGCTGATTACGGCGGAATATACATTTGACTTAAAAAAAGTGGTTTTTTTCTTTACTGCAGACGGAAGAATCGACTTTCGCGAGTTGGTTCGCGATTTGGCGTCCACTTTCCGTACTCGAATTGAATTGCGACAAGTCGGGGTGCGGGATGAGGCGAAGGAGCTAAATGGGATCGGCCCTTGCGGCAGGCCGTTGTGTTGTGCAAATTGGATGGCGGAATTTGACTCTGTTTCCATTCGGATGGCCAAGACGCAGGGCCTATCGCTGAACCCCGCGAAGGTGTCTGGATTATGCGGTCGACTTATGTGTTGTTTACGGTACGAAAACGATCAGTATAAAAAGGGCGGCGATTTGTGCAAAGATTGTGCGTGCCCACACAAAAAAGAGCGACAGGCAGCGCCTCAAGTCGGGCAACAGATCAAGGTGAATGGTGAAATCGGTACAATTTCATTTGTAAATACTAATAAGCGCACCGTGCAGGTACAGCTGTCTGACCAGCAGTTGTATGAGATGACATGGACGGAGTTGGAAAAACGTGAGTGATGTAGTAGATTTTGTGCTGAAACCCGGGGAACGTCTGGATGATTTGCTTCGGGATAATATGCGTATTCTGCAACATCCGGAAGTGTTTTGTTTTTCAGTAGATGCGATTTTGCTGGCACATTTTGTAACATTGAAAAACGGTGATTCTGTATGGGATTTAGGGACGGGCACCGGTGTGTTGCCGCTGCTCATGACATCGCGACAGAATATTCGTGTCACTGCAGTGGAGATGAATGCACAGGCTGCCGATATGGCACGTCGTAATTTTCGAGGGAACGGACGAGCAGACCAAATTGCGTTGCGGGAAACTGACTATCGACAACATCGAACGGAGTTTCCGGAAGGTACTGCGGATGTGGTTGTTGTGAATCCGCCGTATATGCCGCTGCACGCAGGACGAGGGAATCGCCATGCGGCAGTAAATGCAGCTCGACATGAATTGACGGCCACCAGAGACGATGTGTTAGCAACGGCGGTGTACTTATTGCGGTACGGCGGTCGGCTGGCGGTCGTGCAACGCGCGGATCGTGCCGTGGAGTGGATATGTGCAATGGAATCGTATCATTTGCGCATCAAGCGGTTGCGATGGGTTCATACATATGCGGAGCGCCCTGCCAAAATGGTATTGATAGAGGCGAGGTGGCATGGCAATCCGGGTACAGAGGTGATGCCCCCATTGGTTATATATCGTGCGCCACAGGTATATACGGATGAAGTAATTGAGATGTACGGGAAGAAGGAGCTATTGTGAAAGGAACGGTGTACTTGGTGCCGACACCGATCGGTAATTTATCGGACATAACATACCGTGCGGTCGAAGTGTTGCGGAATGTACATGTGATTGCCTGTGAGGATACGCGACGGACAGGGGTGTTATGTGCGCATTATCAAATACATACACCGCTGCAGGCTTATCATGAACATAATAAAGAGAAAGCAACGCCGTTGCTCATTTCCCGTTTGATATCAGGAGAATCGGTAGCAGTGGTTAGTGATGCGGGTATGCCGGCGATTGCTGATCCCGGCAGTGATTTGGTGCAACATTGGTTGCAGGCAGGAGGAGAGGTTGTCCCGTTGCCGGGGGCTAATGCCGGGTTAACAGCATTAGTGGCATCCGGACTCTCTACGGAGGAATTTCATTTTATCGGATTTCTCCCCCGAACAACAGTTAAGCGGGAAGAAGCGTTGCGGCGACAGGCAACGGATACCGCAACACAGATTATTTATGAAGCGCCGCATCGATTGAAAGAAACTTTATGTGCCATAGTGCAGGCATGGGGGGATCGAAGGGCAGTGTTGGCGCGAGAATTGACGAAGAAGTTTGAAACATTCTATCGTGGCACTTTATTGCAATTGATTGCGACGGAATCAGTACAATCTCCCCGCGGGGAATATGTTGTGCTGGTAGAAGGCGCGATAGAAATGGTTGCACCGTCGTTAAGACAAGAAGATTGGCCGACTGCCGTAGAGATAGAAATGGAAAGAGGCCTTGCATATAAAGAAGCCTGTCGTCGTGTAGCCCGACGTGCTGGCGTGTCACGGCGGGATGTATATGGATACTGTTTGTCGAGGGTTCAAATAAGGGAGGACATATAATGGGTATTGAGCAAAACCAAAACCGAAAATTTTATATTACTACGCCGATTTATTATCCGAGTGCTAAATTACATGTTGGGCATACCTACTGCACTACGCTGGCTGATGTAGCGGCCCGCTATCATCGGCTATGTGGAGATGATGTCTTTTTCTTGACCGGTTCTGACGAACACGGATTGAAAATTCAGCAAAAGGCTGAGGAACAAGGTATTACTCCTTTGGAATATGTCACTCCGATCGTAGACGGATTTAAACGTTTATGGAAACGAATGAATATCAGTAATGATGATTTTATCCGTACCACAGAGGAGCGCCATCGTAAAGTTGTACAAGATGTGTTTCAAAAATTATATGATAAAGGTGATATTTATAAATCGGAATACGAAGGCTGGTATTGTGTGCCGGATGAAACATATTGGCCGGAAAATAAGTTGACGGACGATCATCTTTGCCCGGATTGCAAACGTGAATTGATTCGTGTTAAGGAAGAAAGTTACTTCTTCCGTTTAAGCAAGTATGCGGATCGGTGGTTGGCATTTATCGAAGAACACCCTGATTTTATTCAACCGGAGTCGCGTCGTAATGAAATGGTATCGTTCGTGAAGTCGGGACTCGAAGATCTGAGTGTGTCACGGGCAAAGTTTGATTGGGGAATTCCTGTACCGTTTGATCCTTCTCATGTAATTTATGTGTGGATTGATGCCTTAAGCAACTATCTTGTGCCGATCGGGTACGGTACGGATGAAACTCGATTTCAATATTATTGGCCGGCAAACTGTCACTTGGTTGGAAAAGAAATTTTGCGGTTTCATACCATTATTTGGCCAATGATTTTGATGAGCTTGGGTTTGCCGTTGCCGGAAAAAGTGTTTGGTCACGGTTGGCTTGTTGTCGAGGGGGAGAAAATGAGCAAATCTCTCGGCAATGTGGTAGATCCGATTCCGCTGATTGATGAATTTGGTGCAGATGCATTACGGTATTTTCTGACAACGGACATTATGTTGGGTCAGGACGGGAATTTTAGTCGCCGTCGGTTGGTGCAGAAAATCAATTCTGATTTGGCGAACGATTTAGGAAATTTATTACACCGTACATTGACCATGGTAGAAAAATATCGTAATGGAATGGTGCCAACACCGACAAGTGAACTTTCACAACCGATTGCGGAAGCGGTAGTGGAGAATACTGCATTAGGGAAAAAAACACGACAAGCGTATGAAACGGCAATGGACAATATGGCCTTTAACACAGCGTTTCGGGAGGTATGGAACTATGTGCGGGCATTGAACAAGTTTATTGATGTGACGGCACCGTGGACACTGGCCAAGGAAGATGCAACGGCGGATTTAGACGCAGTTTTGTATCAGTTAATGAGCGGATTGCGGGAAGTGGCGGTCTTGGTATCTCCGGTGATACCGACAGCAGCAAAAACGATGTGGAAAGAAATGGGTCTTGCCGATGTGGAAATAATGTCGTTGGCGCAACTCGAACTTTCATTTCCGGTAGGGATTGTTGTGCAAAAAGGGGTGCCACTGTTTCCGCGCTATGAAATAGATCAGGATGCAGCATCCTCTGTCTCGACAGAAAAAGTGACCGATGTGTCGAAAAAAGAGGAATACGAGGCTTCGGAAATTACACTTGACGAATTCCAACGAATGGAATTGAAAGTCGCAGAAGTAATTGCTTGTGAACGAGTGAAAAAAGCTGATAAGTTGCTTCATCTGACTGTTTCTCTCGGTACGGAAACACGTAGTGTAGTCAGCGGAATCGCCACTCATTATACGCCGGAAGATCTGGTTGGAAAACGTGTCCTTATGGTCACAAATCTTAAGCCGGTCAAATTGTGTGGAGTTCTGTCACAGGGGATGATTTTGGCAGCAGTTGATGATGACCGACTGGAGTTGCCGACAGTGACTGACTTGCCGGCAGGAAGTCAGGTGAGATAATGCTATTTGATTCGCATGCACATTTATATGACGAGAAATTCCAATATGATCGTAAGGAAATGTTGGCACATATTTTTGAATCGGTAGAATATGTAGTAGTGCCTGGAGAAGACTTGGTCACTTCTGCAGCCGCATTGACACTGGCGCAAGAGTATTCACAATTATACTGTGCGGTCGGTTATCATCCGCATTTAGCAAAAGAGTTGACTGAAGACGCTTTTATACAGCTTGAAAAGTGGATTGAAACGGAAGAAAAAGTAGTTGCCGTTGGCGAGATTGGACTGGATTATTATTATGATAACAGTCCAAGGGATATACAACGTGATGTGTTTATACGACAAATTCGGTTGGCAAAAAAACATCTTTTCCCGGTCATCATTCATGATCGGGAAGCACATGGTGATGTAATGTCGGTGTTGCGGAAGGAGCAAGACGGATCGTTATACGGTATTTTGCATTGTTATAGCGGTAGTTATGAAATGGCAAGAGAATTGATTGACATGGGGTTTTATATCTCATTTGCAGGGCCTCTTGCTTTTCCGAAAAGCACGAAACTAAAAGAAGTTGCTACTCGCTTGCCTTTAGATAAACTGCTGATTGAAACAGACAGTCCTTATTTGACACCACCGCCCTATCGGGGACGTCGTAATGATCCTTCGCGGGTGTATTATGTTGCGGAAGAGTTGGCACGTTTGCATAATGTTCCTGTAGAGGATGTGATTCGGATTACCAATACTAATGCAAAAACTGTTTACGGCATTAAATAATCAATAATAAGATGAAACATATACCCCGTCGATCGGCTTGTTACCATCGGCGGGTTTTGCGTCCTGATCTTGTTTGCATGATTTATATCATTTATGTGTTACAATGAAAAAAATGTAACAGAGGTGGATGCTAATGCTGACGGCACGATTACGACAAGTGGTAGCTGCGGTTCCAAATACAAACAGTATTGCTGATATCGGTAGTGATCATGCCTATGTACCGATACGGTTACTACGGGCAGGAACTGTCCAATATGCAATTGCGTCAGATGTGCGTGAAGGGCCGCTATTGGCTGCACGTAAACATATTTTTCGCCGTCGCCTTCAGAATCGAATTGAGTGCCGATTGGGTGATGGACTGCAAGTGCTTCAGCCGGGTGAGGTGGACGGTATCGTTATGGCCGGCATGGGCGGAGAAATGATGGTGCAAATTTGGCAGAAAAAGCCACAGGTAGTTAAGCGGTTGCGTTTTGCCGTATTGCAACCGATGAGCCGTTGGGCGGAAGTGCGTCGTATGTTGCGACGATCGGGCTGGAGTCTGGCAGATGAATGGCTAGTGGCAGAAAAAGATAAATTGTACCGAGTGATGTATGCGATAGCCGATAAATGTCAGAGCAAGATGCCCTATCCTGCGTTAATGGATGAGGTCGGCGCATGTTTGTGGGAAAAGCGTGATCCGTTGCTGGGGCGATTGTTGACGCGCATGATTAATGAGAAAACGCGTCTGCGTGACGGTATTTGTCAGGCGCAGCTGCCAATAGCTGACGGCGCAGAGAAGATGGCACGACTGGCAGGGGAGATTCAACAATTGGAGGAATGGTTATGGCAATACGAGTCAGAGATATAGTAGAGGCGATGGAGCAGTGGGCAGATCCGTCACGGGCGGAATCGTGGGATA
>CAMYCX010000065.1 GCA_947254705.1 uncultured Veillonellaceae bacterium | reverse complement strand
ATAAGGTTTCGTCGGCAGCGTCAGATGTGTATAAGAGACAGTTGTCGGATCTTTCCCTGAAAAAGCCCCGCCACCATGACGAGCCATCCCCCCGTAAGTATCGACGATAATTTTTCGCCCAGTGAGTCCTGAATCGCCTTGAGGCCCACCAATTACAAATCGCCCCGTCGGATTAATATAAATTTTTGTTTCTGAATCATACATATCTGTCGGCAATATCGGTTCAATCACTTCTTTCAAAATATCATGATAAATCTGATCTTGATCGATGCCAGGCTCATGCTGAACAGAGACAACCACCGTGTCAATTCGCTTTGGTTTTCCATCATCATACTCCACCGTTACTTGCGTTTTACCGTCAGGACGTAAATATGCAATTTCACGTGACTTGCGCTTTTCGGCAAGACGACGTGCCATACGATGCGCTAGCGAAATAGGAAGCGGCATTAATTCAGGCGTTTCTCTTACTGCAAAACCGAACATCATTCCCTGATCGCCGGCGCCGATTAAGTCCAAATCATCTTTGCTATCTTCCTTAATTTCCAACGACTGATCAACCCCCTGTGCAATATCCGAGGACTGTTCATCAATGGAAACTAAAATTCCGCAGGTATTCCCATCAAATCCGAATGAGGCGTCCGTGTAACCGATTTCACAAACCGTATGACGAATAATTTGCGGTATATCTATATAGCATGATGTTGAAATTTCGCCCACAACATGCACCATACCGGTATTGACAACAGTTTCACACGCAACGCGTCCATTCGGATCTTGCTCTAAAATCGCATCTAAAATAGCATCTGAGATTTGGTCTGCGATTTTATCCGGATGTCCTTCAGTTACGGACTCGGATGTAAAAAACATTTTATTTTTCATACTATCTCCTTTGCTGTATACACAAAAAATCCCTCCTATGAGGGATTTTCCCTCATCTGTCAGTCAATCACTGTCGGAATTAGCACCGATCGAACGGTTGCTGTAGCATCATTGGGCCGTTCCCTCAACTACTCTGGATGAGTCGTATTTATATTGTAATGATTTTTTCTTACTTACGCAAGCGAGAAAAGCATTCTGCCGCTCTCCGAATGATAATGTCCGCCACTTCCTGTTTTTGCATTTGCGCCAGAGATTCTGGCTCGTGATCGGGATAAAGCAGTGTCACAATATTCGTTTCCGTATTAAACCCTGCACCAGGCTGAGAAACATCATTGGCCACTAAAATATCCAAATTTTTATGGCGCAACTTTTCCATCCCGTATTTGACTACATCGCGAGTTTCAGCTGCAAAACCAACCAGTACCTGATGTGTTTTCCGTTGCCCCAGATTATATAAAATATCCGGATTTTGGGTCAATGTCAAATATAAACTATCAGAAGTCTTCTTAATCTTATGATCCGCAACAATGTCCGGTCGGTAATCGGCAACTGCAGCTGCTTTAATAACAATGTCCATATCTTCATAAATTTTATCCACAGCTGCCTTCATTTCCAGTGCGCTGGACACATATAAAATGTTAACGGTTGGAGGTTCCGTCAACTTGTCGGTAGTGCTGATTAACGTAACGTCTGCCCCCTGTCGAGCGGCCTCTCTAGCCAATGCATATCCCATCTTACCACTGGAGCGGTTACCGATAAATCGCACCGGATCAATGGGCTCACGCGTTCCTCCCGCCGTCACCAATACACGTACACCCGCAAGTAAATGTTCACTTAACACTTGCTGAACTGTAAAGACAATATGAAAATTTTCGGGGAGGCGACCTTTACCGCAAGTTCCACAAGCCATTTCTCCTTGATCAGGTTCTAAAACGATATATCCGTTTTGCTGTAAACGCTTCAGATTTTCCTGAACAATCAAGTTTTCGTACATGTTCGTATTCATCGCTGGAACAATCACAACCGGAACTATTGTCGCCATTACCGTCGTTGTCAGCATGTCATCGGCAATTCCGTTGGCAATTTTACCAATGCAATTGGCTGTTGCTGGTGCAATTAAAAATACATCTGCCCAATTAGCCAATGCAATATGCTCCACATTCCAATGAGGGACTTCCGCCCACATATCGACAGAAACAGGGTTGGCGGAAAGCTCGCGAAAAGCCAATGGAGAAATTATGTGCGTTGCATTTTTAGTCATAATTACGCGAACCTCAGCACCTTCTTTGCGTAATTGTCGAACTAAATCCAACGCTTTATACACAGAAATTCCTGCTGTTACGCCGAGAAGAACGCGCTTTCCTTGCAACGTATTCATCGCCAAACCTCTTCTGCAATTTGATATTTTAGTTTCCGTGCAGCAATCTCCCGTAACGCAATAGTCGTCGGCTTATCATGATGCGGTGGCACCAATGGTGATGCATCTTCTGTCAGCTCTCTCGCCCGCTTGGCCGCAAGCGTAACCAAAATATATTTATTGCTGACTACTTCTAGCAATTCTCCAATTGTCGGTTCAATCATCATGATGATGTACCTCCTCACAAATATATTTTTTAAAAACAGTATTAATTCGTTCTCGATTGCGAGCCAATTTACAGCGCTCTGCCATCATAATTGCTCGTACTTTATCAACAGCATCCGGCAGTTCGTCATTTACTACAATGTAGTCATATTGATGTGCCAATGCCAGCTCATCTGTCACTTTATCCAAGCGCTTCCGGATGACATCTTTTGAGTCCGTATCACGTGTATACAATCGATAGGAAAGCTCCGCTAACGACGGCGGAACAATATAAACAAAAATACCTTTAGGGTATTTATCTTTTACCTGCATGGCACCTTGAATATCAATTTCCAAAAGAACCGTTTGTCCTTGGGAAACTAAATCCAAAACCTGCTTTTTCGGCGTTCCGTAATAATTATCATAAACCTTAGCATACTCCAAAAATGCGTCGGCCTTGATCATCTCACGAAATTTTTGTTCTCCCGTAAAAAAATAACTGACACCGTCAATCTCTCCTGTACGCGGTGCTCGAGTCGTTGCCGAAACAGAATAACAAATTTCCGGATGTAATTTGCGAAGTGCATTGCAAATAGTTCCCTTACCTGCCCCCGATGGCCCCGACACAACCAGTAAAATTCCTTCGTCCGCCATAATTCCTCCCGATTATCGCTTATTCGTCTTCACTCCACAATGTCCGTTCCAATAAACGATTCGCGATTGTTTCCGGCTGAATGGCCGATAAAATAATTTGTCCACTGTCCATGATTAATACAGCTCGTGTCTTTCTGCCATAGGTCGCATCAATTAATACACCGCTCTCTCTTGATTCCTGTATTCTGCGCTTGACCGGTGCGGAATCGGGGCTGATAATCGCCATAATACGACCGGCCGATACCATATTACCGAATCCGATATTCACCAATGTTACATCCATTGTCACCATCTCCTTTGTTTTATTCAACGACTCCATTATATACGTGTACTGCTGTTCCTGTCATATAAACAGGTGTATCTTCCCCGTTCCACTCAATCCAAAGAGATCCGCCATCTAGGATAACCTCTGCCTGATTCTGTATGAATCCGTTTTGTACAGCCGCTACCATAGCCGCACAAGCACCCGTACCGCATGCCTTGGTTACACCAACTCCCCGTTCCCATACACGCATCCGCAAACCTTCAGGGCCCACTTCAACAAACTCTACATTTGTTTGACGCGTGAAGACGGGCATCATCTCCACTTCTGCCCCCCAACACTCTAGCGAAATGCATTCAACATCGGAAAGAAATGTGACTACATGCGGATTCCCCATTGAAACACCTGTAAATATGAGAGGTTTTCCGGCGACTTCCAATATTATGTTTTCCGCAAGCTGATCTCCATCCTCGTCAATACCGATGTCACTACGTCGCAATCCGGGAACACCCATATTCACAGTTATCAGCGTAGACGATTGATTTGGATCAAAAGAAAACACTGTCTTTAGTGTTCCTACTGCAGTATCAATTTGTAGTGGCTCCATACGACCGCTGTCCTCGGCCAGCATCAATGCTACACATCGCAATGCATTGCCGCACATTTCCGCTATAGTTCCGTCCGCATTGTAAATTCTCATTTCAGCAGCAGCTGTCTCGGTTTTCGCAGGTAACACCTGTACCAGGCCGTCCGCACCGATTCCGGTATGACGATCACACATCGCTATCGCCGTTTTGTCGGTAATAAAATTATCTTCGTGGCGGCAATCAATAATAATGAAATCGTTTCCTAAACCGTGCCATTTCATAAATTTCACGCCAAAACCTCCTATTTTCACTATTTTACCATATTTTTTTGGGTAATGCTGATTGGTAATTAATCCCATTTTTTGTATAATTAATGTAGCATATTCTTTAACTATAAATAAGGGAGTAGTATATGAATATTGAAAGCACTATGTTCACTCGGTGGACAAAATGGAGCCGCCAATTTTTACAATCGCGCATTTTGCAAATTCACCAAAAAGATATTTTTTGTTTTGAGTTCTCTCTGCAAACGGATCAACAGATTAAATATTTAACATTGTCTTTACAACCTACACCACTCTTATATATTCTTTCTAAAAAGATGGAAAACGAAAATGAGACCGCAGGAAGATTTTGTATGACCCTCCGTAAATATTTATCGGGGGCTCGCCTGACTGACATAAATCAAATTCATGCCGATAAAATTGTATGTATGACATTTTCTCGGATTGAAGACAATGGAAAAATTGTAACAAGGCGTTTATATTACGAATGTATCGCTTCTCTGCCAAACCTGATTTTGACACAAAACAACACTATTATTGATCTACTTACCTCCCGTGACTTTTCTCATCGCACATTACGGCCACAAGAGCTATATCGACTTCCGTTGCACAGTGAAAAAATGAACTGGTCCGATTTCGATAATAATGAGTTGAATACCATCTTATTCAATCCCACTACTTATCCCGTACAACAACATTTGTTCCAATTATTTAACGGCCTTTCTCAACCTTTGATCAATGAGTTATCCGCCGCCACCCAAATCGATCTAAATAACGTGACATGGAAAACTCTTTCGTCTGCCCTTCAAACTAGAATCCTTCATCAGTTCAGCTTATGGCGCAATGAACTATACTCTTTTGATACAGTCTATTTATACCATACGGGAAATAAAACATGGTGTTCTCCTTTATCTTTAAATAAAACTGTAAAAGCAATATCATCTTACACGACCGCCAATGATTTGTTTTTTCATATAGGCACTATGCCTGAATCTACAAACTCTTATAAACAAACCGTATTACGAAAAAAGGTAGAACAACGATATAAGCATGCAAAACGAAAATATCAAAAAATTTTGAATGAAAAAGAAGAAACCACGAAACGAAAACGCACCAAAGAGTATGGTGATCTTTTAGCAATATATTCCTACTTACCTATATCATATAAAAGTGCAATCACCGTTGATAATTTATTACTCCCTAATACACCCCCGATTACGATTCCCATCATTCCCGGCAAAAGTATGTCCCATAATAGCCAACGTTATTATCATCAGTACGCACGTCTCAAACGACGCGCAAAAATAATTGACGAACGATTAGATTCAGTTCAGAGGGAATGTGATTACTTGAGTTCGCTGGGATATTTTCTCCGCGAACCACTCACACCGACCGAATTAAGCGACATTATGCATGAATTTAATTCACAATACCCCGAAAAACATCAGAAACCGCAATCCAGGAAAACTTCATCTGATATCACATATATAAACTATGACGGCTTTCGTATTGGTATAGGTAAAAACAACACGCAAAATGATCAACTTACTATGAAAGTCGCCGGCCCGCAAGATATGTGGTTCCACGCTAAAGGTGTGCCCGGATCACATGTTATTTTATTTGCTTCTGCCGGAAATCATTTTACCGACAAGGCGATTACTTATGCCGCCCAATTGGCGGCCGGTCATTCACGTGCTAAAACAGATTATAAGGTTGCCGTTGACTACACTGCGAAAAAAAATGTCCAAAAACCCAGGAACTCTCCTCCTGGATTTGTTCGCTATATCAACTATCGAACATTAACCGTAACGCCCTGCAAAATAACGTTAGAAAAAAATGCTGACTTCTAAACTGCATCTAATCTTCTTCCGGACATATTTACTACAAAACAAGAGTACACTCGTTTGCTTTACTGATTGATGTCAAATTACACCGTTAAAGTGGTCAAGGCATATGAAAACACACTTCCTTTTTGGGAGGAAGTGTGTTTTCATATGCCTTGAGTTAAATCCCAAGTATACGCTGTTCTGAATATGCTGTTGGTGCCGAGGACCGGAATCGAACCGGTACGAATTTTTCAATTCGACGGATTTTAAGTCCGTTGCGTCTGCCTGTTCCGCCACCCCGGCAAATAAAAGTGGAGGCGGCACCCAGAATCGAACTGGGGAATAAAGGTTTTGCAGACCTCTGCCTTACCGCTTGGCTATGCCGCCACACTGGAGCGGAAAACGAGATTCGAACTCGCGACCCTCGCCTTGGCAAGGCGATGCTCTACCACTGAGCTATTTCCGCACAAATGGTGCCTCAGGGCAGAATCGAACTGCCGACACGAGGATTTTCAGTCCTCTG
>CAMYCX010000064.1 GCA_947254705.1 uncultured Veillonellaceae bacterium | reverse complement strand
GTGCCGGGTCCAGTATATCCGGCCGGTTCGTTGCCGCCAGTGTAATAATTCCTTCATTGGCACCGAATCCGTCCATTTCCACCAGCAACTGATTCAGTGTCTGCTCGCGTTCGTCATGACCGCCGCCCAGACCGGAACCGCGTTGCCGTCCGACTGCGTCGATTTCATCGATAAACACGATACAGGGTGCATTCTTTTTCGCCTGCGCAAACAAATCCCGCACTCGCGACGCACCGACACCGACAAACATTTCAACGAAATCCGACCCGCTGATACTGAAAAACGGTACGTTCGCTTCTCCTGCCACCGCTTTCGCCAGTAATGTCTTACCGGTCCCCGGCGGGCCGTACAGCAATATACCTTTCGGAATTCGTGCACCGATGGCATTATATTTTTCCGGATGCCGCAGGAAATCCACCACTTCCGCCAATTCCTGCTTGGCCTCTTCCTCACCGGCGACATCGGCAAATGTCACATCCACCTTACCTTCGCCATGCATCTTGGCACGCGATTTGCCGAAATTCATGACTCGTCCGCCACCGCCCTGAGTTTGATTCATGATAAAGAACCAAACTCCGATCAACAGCATGATCGGCAACAAAGACGACAACATGCTCATCCACCAAGACGGCTGTTCCGGCGGTTTGGCCTGAATCGTAACCCCGTTTTCACGCAACGTCGGCAACAATTGGGTATCATTGTCCGGCGCATAGGTGTTAAACTCGGTTCCGTTTTTCAGTTTTCCCGTAATGGAATTTTTTGTCATGATGACATAGTCCACATTTTTTTCCTGTACTTGCGTCAGGAAGTTGGAATACGTCAAATCCGCATGCTTTTCTCGCGGCTCCATAACACCGTCAATGACGGATATAATAATAAGAACTATCAGCAAAAACAAGCTGACTTTCCGTATAAATCGATTCAATCTCGTTCCCCTTTCCGAAGTTGTCGGGCGTACTATTATCGTACGCTATTTTTATATGTTACCATACTACGGTTTTTTTGACAACGGTCAGGCCTGGTAGTACTCCGGTTTCAACACCCCGACAAAGGGCCAATGGCGGTCATTTTCGTTAAAATCAAGACCATAGCCGACAACAAATTCATCCGGCACTTCAAACCCGATATAACGAACTTTGACATCAATCTTACGTCGCTCCGGCTTGCTGAGCAAGGTGGTAATTTCGACCGATGCCGCTCCCCGATGCGCCAACAGACGTTGCAGATGGTACAGCGTCGATCCCGTATCGACGATGTCTTCCACAATCAATACGTGACGCCCCCGAATATCGGCTGCCAAATCTTTCAGCAGCGTAATCGTGCCGTCCGACGAAGTTTTGCCGCCGCTGTAACTGGAAACGCTGATGAAATCGATATTCAGCGGAATTTTGATTTGCCGCATCAAATCCGACATAAATACGACCGATCCTTTTAATATACCGACAAGCAGTAAATCTTTCCCGTGATAATCACGGCTGATTTCTTCTCCCATCGCTTGTACCCGTTCACGGATCTGCTCTTCCGAAATCAGCACCTTTTCAATCCGTTCGTTCATCTTGTTTCCTCCTTCGATCTCCGATTGCCCAATACGGCCCCGGTTCATTCGGCTGCCGTTCTCCTTGCCAGTAGCCGAACGCATGATAAATTCGCTCCTCGTCCGCCAGCAACACGATACCGTCCCGATCGCTGCGCGGCACTTTATGATTAATCAGCCAGTCTTTCCATTTTTGCGTACCGACTCCCCGCACCGTGATCCGATCTCCCGGCCGCCGATAACGTAGGCGCAATGCACCGTGCAATATAGAGATCGGCACGTTGACGATACCGTCGGGTGTCGGAGACTGCCGTACCGGCACACGCACCGCCCCCAGCACCAACTCTGCCGCTTCTCCTGCCGCCGCGGATGCCGCATGCATGTCCGTCACCGGCCGCTCGCGATAAATCCGCAAGGCATCGGCCGCCACTTCCCAATACAGACCGCGAGCGGCATATATCGCCCCTGTCCGACCGGATTTCCAAAGAGACAGAATCGTCTCCGTTTGACTCCAATCGGGGGTTGTCCGTGCATATCGGGCGTACGCATGGCGCACAATATGTCGTCCCAATGCCGTTGCCCACACCATCGGCCGCGGTAATGAGGTATACTCCTCCGTCACCGTTGCCTGTGCCTGCCACCATGCCGCCGTCATCTCATCCGCCCATGCCGTCTCATCCCGCATGATATGACTCAAACGAACGAATGAGTCGCTGATACGCGGATTATACCGCCGCAAGTAAGGCAATACGTCATGACGCAATGCATTGCGCAAATATCTTGTATCCGTATTTGTTTCATCCGTACACGGTACATAGGGACACGATGCCGACAGGTACGTTTCGATCTCCGCGCGCGTCACGTCCAGAAAAGGCCGAACGATATCTCCCGTTCGCGGCAACATACCTCGTAAACCGCGCGGGCCGCTGCCGCGCAACAGATGATGCAGTACGGTCTCCGCCTGATCGTCCGCATGATGGGCGACCGCAATTCGATCATACCCTTCTGCTGCAGCGGTTTCCGTCAGACAGCGATAACGTAAAACACGTGCCGCCGTTTCCGTAGATTCACCGGTATCCGCGATGCGGCGAGGGACATCCGCATGACGAATATATACAGGAATCCCTTGCGCCGCCCCGATCTCTTCAAGGTAGGCGGCTTCTGCCGTCGCCGCCGCCCGCAAATGATGATGTACATATACCGCTCCCACCGTCAGCGCATATCGTGATCGCTGTGCAACCAACCACCACAGCAACGCCAATGAATCGGAACCGCCGCTGCACGCCACCAATATCCGACTTCCCGTTGTCCATAAGCCGTAGCGATCAATCGTAGCGATGACCGTACGATCAAATGACGTCAGGTCGGCCATAGGTTTCCCACCATACACCTTCCAGTAAATCTTCATCACTGACGCCCAACTCCGGTAACGCGAAATACTCCATCAAACTTTCAGCGATCACCACGCCGGCAACGATAATATCCGCACGCTCCGGTTGCAACCCCGGCAACTCCCGCCGCTGCTCATATGACAACTGTGACAACCGCCGAAGCAAGTCCTGCACCACTTCGTAGGACAGATGATACCCTTGTACCTTGGCCGCATCATACGGGTCCAGCCCCTGCGCGATCGTCGCCATCGACGTCACCGTTCCGCCGACACCGATCCAGCGACTAATCCCCTGCACCTCATCCGCCGACTCGGCAAATACGGCAAAACAGTGTTTCTTCAACTCTCCGATGCCGCGTGCCGTCATCATGTCGAAATCTCGCGTACCTCGTACCGCACCGAGCGGCACACTGACCGCCACTCCGAGTTCACCGCCGAAACCGACGGCAATCTCCGTACTGCCGCCGCCGATATCCACAACTCCCGTCATTGTCGGGCTCTCTTTGGCTGCACCCAAATAGCTGTATCGCGCCTCTTCACGTCCGTCGATGATACGCACCGGCGCGCCGATAACCGCGGCCAACTCTTCGGCAAATGCCGCTCCGTCCGAAGCCTCCCGTAATGCATTGGTACCCACCGCCGTAATCGACACCGCCTCATGTTCACGTGCCAGTGCCGCCAACTCCGCGACACCTTCCAATGTGCGTAAACGAGCGGCTTCACCCAAACATTCTCCACGCTTGAGTCCGTCTCCCAATCTCGTCGTACGGATCTCTTTGCATACTGTCCGATGTCCTTGCGGCACCTGCTCCGCTACCAACAGCCGCGATGAATTCGTACCGACATCTATAACGGCTTGCCTCATACTCTCCTCCTAATAAAAAAGCACCCCCGCGGGATGCCTCCTTCAATCAATCGGAACGACGTGCCCCTCGTCCGCCACGTTTGGATTCCGTATTGCGCTTCAAATCGTTCAACCGCTCATCGCTGTCTTTCAAAAAGCGACTGAGCTTGTCTTCAAATGACATCGCCCCCATCGGCTTGCGCCGAGGTGCTCGTGCGGTAAACCCCGTTGCCCGTTGCTCCTGTTCATTTCTGCGTGAACTCGGCCGTGCCGCGCTTTTCTCCTGTGCCTGCTTGATCGACAATCCGATTTTACCTTTATCGTCCATCGATACCACCTTGACACGAACCTTGTCGCCCACTTTGACGTAATCGGCCACCTCGTTAACATATTCATTGGCCACCTCAGATACATGTACCAAACCGACTTTTTTATCCGCGAGCTCTACAAATGCTCCGAACTTGGCGACACCGGTCACGACACCTTCTACAACTGCCCCTACTTCTACGCTCATGCGAAATGAACATCCTCCTTATAATAAATATATCCCCATTATACGCAAAACTGCGTCGCTATGCAAATATCAGCGGATATACGGTACTTCATCTTCCTTTACCAATCCCAGCTGCTCGCGTGCTTCCTTTTCAATTTGCTGCGGATCCTGGTAACGTGCTTCTTCCTGCTTGAGCTGCTCTTGTTGCTGCAATAATTGCCGTTCCTGTTCGCGAACACGGTCCAACTCCTGCTGAACCTGCCAATACTCATATATCGACATAGATAGGTAAATTATCACCGGCACAAGCAATGCACACACCCACCGCCACCAACGGTGCGTCCGCATCGATGAGGAAACACGTGCATGACGGGGTTTGGAACGATTTTGTAACGGGCGGGATGATTTCATAGGCAGATCCTTTCTTTTGATGTATGTTTATTTTACCACACTTCTGTAAAATTGAAGGCCGATGCGCCTTTTTCTTGCATAAAAAATCACTCTCTTGCGAGAGTGATTGTAAAGTGACATCGATTATTTCAATTCGATTGTCGCGCCGGCTTCTTCAAGCTGTGCTTTCAACGCTTCCGCGTCCGCTTTTGCTACGCCTTCTTTGACTGCTGCCGGGGCACCGTCAACCAACGCTTTTGCTTCTTTCAAGCCGAGACCGGTCGCTTCACGAACGACTTTGATCACGTTGATTTTGCTGGCTCCGACATCTTTGAGGATAACGTCAAAGTCGGATTTTTCTTCCGCTGCACCGCCGGCTGCCGGAGCTGCTGCTGCTACCGCTACCGGAGCGGCCGCCGAAACACCGAATTTTTCTTCCATTGCTTTAACCAGTTCGGACAATTCCAAAACCGACATCTCTTCAATTGCTTGCATAATTTCATCTTTAGTCATGATAGTTCCTCCTATGAGTAAATGATTACGCGCTTATGCGCTTTCTTTCTGTTTGCGAATTGCTTCCAACACATATACCAGATTCGTAATATTGCCGTTCAGGCAACGAACGAAACCGGTGATCGGGGCCTGCATGCTGCCCACCACTTTGGCAAGCAAGACTTCCCGGCTCGGCAAGTCGGCCAATTCTTTGACCGCGTCCAGTCCGACGACTTCACCTTCCAGCAAACCTGCTTTCATCGTGATCGCAGTGCTTTTTGTTTCTTCCAGAAACTCTTTCAACGCTTTCGCCGGAGCGACTGCATCATTGTCCGATACCGCCAATGCGTTCGGTCCGTGTAACTGATCGGCAAACGAGTCCAATCCGAGTTCACGTGCCGCAATTGCCGTCAACGTATTTTTGATGACGTGGTAACGTACATTGTGTGCCAAGAACTTACGACGCAATTCCGTCGCGGCGGCCACCGTCAAACCGCTGTACTCAACGAGTACTGCACCTTTGGCGGATTCCAATTCCGACTTCATCTGCGCGACAAGTTGTTCTTTTTCCACGCGTGTGGCCATGTAAACACCTCCTTTAGCAGTGAGTTGTATTTAGCACATTAGCCATAAAAAACGACCCCGTAATACGAGGTCGCGTACCGATCAATACCGGTACTCAGCCTCGGGTGGCGGGCAAGGCCCATTACACATACCACCGGTCTTAAGCTAAGTGTAAATAGATAAAATTATTCTTTCGGTGCGACCATTTTGGTCTGGTCCAGACGCACGCCCGGCCCCATCGTCGCACTCAGCGTTACCGTCTTCATGTACTGTCCTTTGACAGTCGACGGACGCGCTTTCAGGATGCGGTCGAAAATCGCCCGTGCATTGTCTGCCAATTGTTCATCGGCGAACGACGCTTTGCCGATGGAGACTTGAATATTGCCCGCTTTATCCGCGCGATATTCGATTTTACCGGCTTTGACTTCGCCGATGGCTTTGGCTACATCCATCGTCACCGTACCGACTTTCGGGTTCGGCATTAAGCCTTTCGGTCCCAATACTTTACCGAGTCGACCGACGATTGCCATCATATCCGGTGTCGCAATCACGACATCGAAATCAAACCAACCGCCTTGAATTTTGGGGATCAATTCTTCCCCGCCGACGAAATCAGCCCCTGCTTTCTCCGCTTCGTCGACTTTCGCACCTTTGGCAAAAACGAGCACTTTCTTCGTCTTGCCTGTGCCGTGCGGCAGAACCATCGCGCCGCGAATCTGCTGATCCGCATATTTCGGATCGATATTCAGATTAAACACCATGTCTACCGATTCATCAAAGTTTGCCGTCGCTGTTTGTTTCACCAGCGCCACCGCTTCGTCCAGCGTATACTTCCGGTCACGATCGACGAGCGCGGAGGCGGCGGCATATTTCTTAC
>CAMYCX010000063.1 GCA_947254705.1 uncultured Veillonellaceae bacterium | reverse complement strand
GAAGTAAATCGGCGAATTACACATATTGCCGGCGGCGTGGATGATAATGACGCGGTCAATGTCGCCCAATTGAAAACAATATCCGATGCAATCGGATATACGACGGATAAAGAGACGGGCAAGATCACCAACGTCGGTGACAAAACCGTATTGGCGCGGCTGGCGGCCTTGGAACAAAGCCCGGGCGGCAGTACTGCGCCGGGCGGTGCTACGACCAGCGGCGGAGTCCACTATGTCGGTTTCGGCGGTGATGAGAACACGACCGATGCCAATTACAATAACGACGGGGCAGCGGGTGAAGGCAGTATCGCCATCGGTCGAGCGGCGCACAGTGAATATGACGGATCGGTGGCAATCGGTGATGCGGCCATCGGTAACGGATATGACGGCGACGGTGTAAATCATTACGCTGGTACGTCGATTGCCATCGGCAAGAACGCCAAGGCGACCGGCGGTGCGGTGGTCATCGGTGAAAAAGCTTCCGGCATTGCACTCGGTGATCTGGCGCTGGGGCGCGGTGCGAAAGCTGAGGGCACGACCAAAAAGACGGGCGGCAAAAATTTCGGTGCCGCCATTGCCATCGGTAACTACAGCAAGGCACAAAAAGTAGGCGCGGTTGCACTGGGCTTGCGGACAAAAGCGACCAACAAGTATGCCATTGCCATCGGCGGTGACGGAACGACGGAAGCCAAAGGAGAAGAGTCCTTGGCAATCGGCAATGCAACGAAAGCGGATGGGAAAAATTCCATGGCCATCGGCACGTTGGCGTGGATTAAAGGCGAGGACAGTATCGGTATTGGGCATAGCTCCAAGGCGGATTCCCGCGAGAGCGTGGCGATTGGACGAGGTGCAACGGTCAAGGTAATGAACAGTGTAGCCATCGGCGCCGGCTCTTATGCGGAAGGACGCTTGCAGGATACGGTGGCATTGTTCAGCGGCCGCAAACAGACCGACACCAAGAGCGGCATCGTATCTTTCGGATATACAAATCGTGAACGCCGATTGACGAATGTCGCCGGCGGCGTCAATCCGACCGACGCGGCGAATATTGCCCAATTGCAGGCGCTGTCGGAGCAAATCGGCTATACGACGGATGCGGCGACAGGAAAGATTAATAACGCCGGCAGTAAGACCATTTTGGCACGGCTCGATGCGTTGGAACAGAACCCCGCGCCGACACCGCAGCCGCAACCGAAGTTGCAGTTGGTGGCGGGTGACGGTATTGACTTGACGGAAAAAGACGGTAAGACGACCATCGGGCTGAATGCCGATACGCAGCAGAAAATCGCCAACGCCGGACCGGCAATCAATCAGCAGACGGAGCTGGATGTCAAATCCGTGAAAGCGACAGCATTCAGTGTTGGGGATAAAGTGTATCTTGATGCGGACGGATTGCACGCGGGTGACCGTAAAATCGACAAAGTGAAAGCCGGTACGGAAGATACGGATGCGGTGAACTTCGGTCAATTGAAATCCTTGGATGGAAAAGTGGCCGCTGCGGAAAAACAGTTGACCGACATGTCGGCTACCGTCACACAGGCTAGCCGCAAAGCGGATCAAGCATTGCAGGAAGCAATGGATGTTCGCGATGAAAGTCGTGGCGGCGTGGCACTCAGTACGGCATTGGCGGCATTGAAGCCGGTATCGTTTGACGGGACGAATCGCAGTCAGATTATGGCGGGTATCGGCCATTACCAAAGTCACACGGCGGTGGCGTTGGGGGTCGCGTACTATGCGAATCCCCATACGATGTATCATGTCGGTGCATCGTATGCCGATGGTGCGGATGCCGCGGTTAATGCTGGTGTGACATGGAGTTTCGGTGCGGGCGGTGATGACCGAGTTGCAGCGGAAAATGCTTCATGGCGACAGATGCAGGCGAGAATGGACGCATTGCAACAGGAAAACGAACAAATGAAGGCACAACTGCAAGAATTGTGGTATTTGTTGAAAAAAGAAGGGAAATAAATATTTCCTTGACAAATAAAAATAGGTTATAATGTTGTCAATCAGAGTGTGCAACAAGTGTGCATCAATTTTTCATAAGGAAAGAGAGGAAACAGGATGAGAAAAGAAGTATTGGCGGCACTGGTCGGTGCGGCACTGCTGGCGGGAGGCACGGCAGAGGCGGCGACCGCGCTTGATCCGGTCGTTGTTACGGCGACACGGACGGAAGTCGCGATGTCGGAGGCGCCGGCAAACGTAGCCGTCGTTACGGCGGATCAGATCGAACAACGGGGTTACACGGACGTGATGTCGGCCTTGCGTGACGTACCGGGCGTGGAAATCCGTGAATACGGGAACGGTGTCGGTTATGAAGCATCGAGCTCACTGTACCTCAACGGGGCGAAAGAGGTCGTCTGGATGGTGGACGGTGTGCGGATGAATACGCGTGGCACGAACTTGGCGCTCAGCAATTTGCGTGATATGCGCAACATCGAACGCATCGAAGTGGTCAAAAGCGTAACAGGCGCGCTGTACGGTGCGGAAGCCAAGGGCGGCGTCATCAATATCATCACGAAACAACCGCAAGAAGGCATTCACGGTAATGCGGGCATATTGGTAGGCAACTTCGGCCGGAAACAGTACACGGTCGGTGCCGATGCGAAGTCGGGCAAGAATGGCATGCGTATTCAGTACACGAAAGATAAAAAAGGCAACTTCAAGGACGGAAACGGTCTGGAAATCCCGAGCAAGCTTGACGCGGATACCCTGGGACTGACGTTTACGCATGAACTCAATGACGAAAATGATTTGAAAGTCAGCTTGGATCAATATTCCGCCGATGTGATGTACTCGGATGACAATACCAAGCTGAGCTCACGGAGAACCGGTACGATCGACACGCAAAGCGCGCGTCTGATCTGGACATTCAAAGGCGAAACATGGGATAATCAATTTTCCATGGCGTGGAATAAGTACAAGACCGATTACAATGGTTGGAAAACGAATGTACGGACCAGACTGATCAGCGACCAGTTAACCTGGCGGCCGAATGACGATCACCGTCTGATTTTCGGGGCGAGCCACCAAAAAGATACGATTGTATCGTCGGGCAATGCCGTCATCAAAAACTCGGCCTACTTCATTCAGGACGAATGGTCCTTTGCGCCGCAGTGGACATTGACGGCGGGCGTACGCTATGACGATTATGATCCCTTCGGCTCGAAAACGACACCGCAGGCATCGCTGATGTACAAGGTAAACGACGGTCTGAACGTATACGCCAGCTGGGGAAAATTCTTTGTCGTACCGACGACGTATCAGTACAACACGAACTTGAACAAAAAGTTGCCGCTTGAACCGGAATCCGGTCACGCGACGGAGTTGGGGTTGAATTGGAATCCGAACTCGACAACGGCGATCAATGCCCATGTGTACAAACGTTCCACGACAAATAAAATCGGCTGGATCGGTACACCGACGCCGACCAATAAGTGGGACGGTCATTACGAAAACTTTGACGAAGAAAAAGCCAAAGGTGTCGATATTTCCGTGCGCAAGGTCTTGAGCGATACACTTTCGGGACGGATCGGCTACGTCTTTACGGATGTCGAAGCGACGCCGTCACGGACACAAAACATTGATGGGTATATCCCGCGGCATGCGGTTACGGCAAGCCTGACGTATGCACAGGACCAATTCGACGCGACGATCGGGGTTCGCGGCGTGATTGACCGTCCGGGCCCGTCCGCTCCCGATGTATACAAACCGTTCTTCCCGAAGAACACGTATTGGATTACCGATTTGAGCGCGAACTGGCATGTAACGGACGATGTGACGGTATACGGTCAGATCGACAACCTGTTTGACGTGATGTATGCGGAACAATCCAATGCACGCGCAAGCTGGTACGGTAGCGCGGGCGCGTGGTGGTCGCAACCGGGCCGCAGCATGCAGGTCGGTGTCAATGTACGCTTCTGATTCGCTGACGAGTTGGCGATGATAGATTTGTCTCCCGCTCCTTTTATCAGGGGCGGGAGATTTTTCATATCGGTCATGCTGCCGTTTCGGTGAACGGAAAGAACAAAGGGAAGAAAACGGGTGAGGAGGATATGATGGAATTGATGCGATGGGACAACGGAGACGTATTGCATCGGTACCAGAAGGCGTTGGTGCTGGTGTTGGCGGGGGCGCGTCGGACGGTATCGACGTCGCCGTTGCATGGCGGTACGCGCGAGGACATGCGCTATGTATTCAACTACGATGCCAATCCCGGAGCGGGTATGGCGGCGAAGTTGGAGGCGCCGACGTACGAGGAGCATTTGGCGCTGCTGGCGGGACGGCTGGGCTTGGAAGCGGCGGTAACGACGGGACTTTCGACGGCGGCGAGCATGGATAATGTGGCGATCGCGTCGGAAACGCACGAGGGCGTGCAGGTGACGGCGATCGTAACGGGGGGCGTTGAGGTCAACGGCGGTCGTGTCGGCGATCCCGCGACATGGCATAATCCGCAGGAAAAGCCGCTGACGGGTACGATCAATACCTTGTTGCATATTGGCGCGGACTTGCCGGCGGGCACGCTCACGCGGGCCTTGATGACGGCCACGGAGGCCAAGACCGCCGCGTTGCAGGAGCTGATGGCGAACAGTAATTATTCGTACGGCATCGCGACGGGGAGCGGTACGGACGGAACGGTCGTCATCAGCGACATGACGGCCCGTTGGCGATTGACGGACGCGGGGAAACACAGTAAGTTGGGCGAACTCATCGGCCGCACGGTGCTGCAGGCGACGAAAGAGGCGCTCGCGAAGCAGTCGGGGTTTACACCCGCCCGCATGCATGCGCTCGGTGAACGGTTTCGCCGGTATCGTATCGGTATCGATACATTGTGGGACGAGTATCGCGCGGCGGGCGGCACGGCGGAAAAATATGATTTCGTCGCCGCATGGGAACGCCAGGAACGCGGCGCGGCATTTGTACCGACCGTGTTGTGGATCCACGCCTTGGACGAGTGGCAATGGGGATTGCTCTCACGAGACGATTTGCAAGCGGCATGGCGGGCGTTCGGCATGACGGAGCCGCTGCCTTCCGCGGACGATGCGCGGGAGTTATTGCAGGCGTGGTGTCGGGAGCGGATCATTCGCCCGCTGATCGAAGCGGATACGTCCGAGTAATGACGGCAAAACAGCATACGGGGAAATGAAAAAACCGTGTCGGCACAGGCCGACACGGTTTTTTGTGTCACGGATGATACGACATCGCGTGCGATATCGGCGGCGATCAGCCGCGGTCGAGATCCCAACGGTTCGTCGTGGTGCGCCAATCGAGATCCGCTTGATCGACACGCAGGCGATAGACCTTGCGGTCGAGATCTTTCAGTTGCGCCGTATGGGCATTGGCGATCCCTTCGAGGTTGGCGATACGCGCCAACGGTGCGCCCGCGTCATGACCGCTGAGCGCGGCGACTTGCCGCTCCAAGACGCGGATCCGTTCTCCTTGCGTATATACGGCCAAGGAGAGCAGGATGATCGTCAGCAGCAGAAACGCGATGAACAGGCGCGGAGAGAGTACACGCGGAAACCGGCTCATGATGTATGGGCGGCGTCGCGGTCATGGTAGCGGCGGATTTGTTTTTCCGTAAATTCGAGCCACAATTTGGCCGCATGAGAGAGATAATGCCCTTTGCGCCAAATCGCGTACAGACGATGCATGATCGGTGTGCCCGCCAACGGACGGCACGCGACGTCTTCGCCCGCTTTGCCGTTGTCTTCGGGGGTCGGGCAGAGCCGTTCGGGCAGCAACGCGATGCCGAGTTCGGCGCTGACCGTCTGAATCATCAAATCCCGCTGTGCGGTTTCGAAGATGATCTTCGGCGTGAAATCGGCCGCCTGACATTGGGCGATGATTTCGTCATGCATATTGAAATCGTCCCGATAGAGGACGAAGCTTTCGTTGGCCAGTTCTTTGAGGCTGACCGTTTCTTTCGCCGCCAACGGATGTGACGCCGGCAACAGGGCGCAAACGGGGTCGCGCAACAGGAATAACGACTCGTAATTTTCCTTCGGTTCGGTGCAGATGATGCCGAGGTCGGTCAAGCCTTCCTGCACGGCAATTTCCACCTTTTTCGAGCCGTATTCGTACAGTTCCACGTCGATCTGCGGATATTTTTTCTTAAATTCGCCGAGCAGACGGGCAAACAGTTTCGAATCGGTGATCGGGGGCAATCCCAAATGGATCGATCCCTGTTCCAGTTTGAATTCGTTTTCAAAGTCGGTTTTGAGATGTTCGAACATGAACACGCTGCGTTTCGCGTGATTCAAAAACAATGTCCCGGCGTCGGTGAGTTCGACTGACTTGGCGTTGCGCAAAAACAAGGTAACGCCGAGTTCTTCTTCGAGTGCTTTGATCGTTCGGCTGATGGCCGACTGGGAAATATGCAGATGCCGGGCGGCTTTGCTGAAGCTTTTGTGACGGGCCACTTCGGTAAAATATTTCAAATGATGAAAATCCATAACGTTCTTCCTTTCCGTTTCAAGCGTTGAGTATCGACAAATAATGGATTATAATAATGGCAAGTGCGGAAAGCACGACGCGAGGACGCGCGTCCGACTTGTTACAATTAAAAAAACGTCTATGCGTTTGAGGAATATCTTACCATTATATTACTATGTAATTGCTTTAATAGCAAGCGTTTTTTCCTCATACACAACGGGCGCATTAGAGAAAGGGTGGTTGTATGGATTGGAAAACAATGGACGGAAACACGGCGGCGGCATACATTTCGTATGCGTTTACGGAGGTCGCCGCGATCTATCCGATTACGCCGTCATCGCCGATGGCAGAGATGGT
>CAMYCX010000062.1 GCA_947254705.1 uncultured Veillonellaceae bacterium | reverse complement strand
CAGATGCCATTCAAGCGCTCTCCCAGCTGAGCTATACCCCCATAACTTAGCTAAGTATACGAAAGATAGCGTGATTTGTCAATACTCATTCCGTCCTTCCCGAGGGGAAGGAGCGGTTGATTCTATGGGGCGATATAGTATAATAAAAGACAAAGGCTATGTAGGAGAAGGTATACAGATATGACGGATTATTTATGGATTGCTGTCGGTGGTGCGATAGGGGCGATGGGACGACATGGATTGACGGTGTGGATCGGATCTCATTCATTTCCATGGGCAACTTTAACGGTCAATATGTTGGGCGCATTGCTAATAGGTATAGTTGTCTTCGGCTGGGAGCGGTATGGGGGCACGCATACGACGGATTTGTTGCTACGGGTCGGATTATGCGGCGGATTTACGACATTTTCGTCATTTTCTTTGGATACATGGCATCTGATGGAACAGGGATATTGGTTGACGGCGATTATTTATGCGACGGCGTCTGTGGCAGTATGTATCGCGGTGTTATGGTTGGTACGTACCGCATTAATCGGCTAGGAGGCAAGCATGAAGGCATATATACGGAAAAACCATGACGGGCAAGCATTTGATCGCCATATGTATGCGGCGTATGCAGGATTTCGTGAGACACATGAGATCGAATGGTATACGACAATTCATGGATTGAAGACTATCCGGTCACAAGATGTCATTGTCGGTACGTATACGGACGTGCGCGGTTGGTTGGATAAACATCATGTTGAGGTACCGAATATCGACTATCCGGAAGAGTTACACGGCTTTTTAGGGCGCAAATTGTGGCAGTCAACGTTGTTTACGGTGACGAATGATATTGATGCGTGGCATGTATTTGTCAAACCGGTCACGGAAGGACATCGGTTCCGAGGGACAACACTTGATGAAACGGACGATTTGATTAAGCTCGGCGGATTAGTGACGGATATAGATATTTGGTGCAGTGAAAAGGTGCGGTTTGTCTCGGAATGGCGTGTATATGTGATTGACGGCATGGCGGTCGGTATGTATTTCTATGCGGGAGATTGGCAGATTGTGCCGGATGTCAGGGTAATTCGTGAGGCGGTGGCAAGTTATCGGTCGGCGCCACGGGGGTATGCGATTGATTTCGGTGTAGATGATCGAGGGCGTACTTTGCTGGTTGAAGTGAATGACGGATTCGGGCTGGGAAATTACGGCTTATTGCCATTATTGTATGCACAGTTGTTGGCGGCTCGTTGGGCAGAAATGACCTCGCAAATCGATTTTTCGAATCCGGAACAGAAAGAGCAGAAATAGAACGATAAAGAAAGTTGCTTTTTTAGTAAAAGCGTGATACAATAATTTTTGCGTCATATTAATTGAATATATGAATCGGTTGTCAACCGATCGGGTACGGTACTTAGGTAAGGAGGTGATTGAATCTCTGCGCACGAGGTACCGTTTTCTATTCTTGAAAACTCCTCCATGAAGCAGAAATATTGTAAGAGAAGCAAAAGAGACGCACGCAAAAAATAGACGATCGGGAACATGAGACAGTAAAATGAATTGTCGTGCTCATGGTATGGGCGTAGATTGACCCATTGCATATGGAGTATGACAAGGGAAGGGGGATTACTGTATTCATTTTAAAGGCGAGTCTCAGCTCCGATTGGCGGAGGAGGTGATGCGCGGAAACTGATAACGAGGTAGATGCAGTGATGCTATATGTCAATTGCTCGGTATCGTAAACAGGAGTGTGCGTATGACTAATTATGAATTTGAAAAAATTTTTGTGTCGGGAACCGAATCGCTGACACGTGATGAGATTTGTTGGGAAATGATTCCGCGGGTAGCGAGACTCGCAGAGATTTCCGATCAAAGTCGAGTCGAGAAATTACTTCTGGCGTGTAAGTTCCATTATCCGTTCGTCATAGAGTCGATTGTTTACCGGAAGTACGGTTTTACAAAAGAAGAAGAAGAACGGATTGAAACAGTACTTGAAATCGGACGCTTGATGGTGGCGGGAGTGCAATTGACGCCGATGCCGTATTTAGAGTTTTGGAATGACTATATAGAAAATAATGAGCATATCGTTGCAAAGACAATAACTGAAAAGTGGAATCACTTTTGGATCAAATGGCTGGGAGTAGCAGGAGATTTTCTCAGTCGCAAGTCAAATGATTTGGCAGGTAAGAGACATCATTGACAGGATATCGTATCGAAACAGCACCCGACAAAAAGATGTCGGGTGCTGTTTCGATGAAAGGAATTGTGAGAAAAAACTGAAAGAGGCAAAGGTGCGATCTTGGCTCGAGGATCAGAGATGGATTCCGGTCGAGTTGATCCTGACATGCGATGGGATGGGGACAAAATTGTTTCGAGCGGTATGTCGAGAGTGAGTATGTGGAAATTCAATATAGTTAAGCAAGTTGGAGATACACGAGACGACATGGTGTGTGCGGAGAACGTGGTATAATAAATACCAGTATATAAAGATAGGTGGCGCGAGATGAATACAGAGGCCGTACATGCATTCAGAGACTTTCTGACAGCACTGGGACTGGATTTGAAACAATTGGATATGGAGCGGACACCGGAACGGGTAACGGCGTTGTATGAAATGCTGTTTGCAGGTGTTGATTGCGATACAAAGACGGTATGGGGCGAGTTGTTTCCTTCGGAGTATAGCGGTACAGTAATGATGCAGGGGCTGCGCTTTTATTCGCTTTGTGAACATCATTTGTTGCCGTTTTTCGGAACGGCGGATGTCGCATATATACCGCATGACGGGCAGGTCGCGGGGTTGTCAAAGTTGGAGGCGTTGGTCAAGTTGCTGTCGCAAAGACCGCAATTGCAGGAACGGTTGACGGAACAAATCGCTACGGCGATTGAACGAGACCTGAAGGCGCAGGGCGTTTGGGTGAGATTGCAGGCAGAGCATTTGTGCATGACGATGAAAGGCGAGTCTTCCGCAGGAACACAGATTACTACGGTAGCGGGGCGGGGTCTGTTGTTACCCGGCACAGAAGAAGAAGCACGCATATTAGTACGGATGGGAGAGCAAAATGGAGCGGAAGTATCAATTTGCGGACGGTAAACGGTTGGTAATCGGTCGGCGGACGTTGGTTATGGGAATATTGAATATTACCCCGGATTCGTTTTCTGACGGTGGCCAATGGAATACACCGGGCGGCGCCGTTGCACATTTACAAGAGATGGAAACGGCCGGGGCGGATATGGTCGATGTCGGTGGAGAGTCTTCTCGCCCGGGGTTTGTACCGATGCCCGCAGAGAAAGAAATTGTTCGGTTGGCATCTTTTGTGCCGGATATTGTGCGAGCGGCTGCCGTGCCGTTGTCGATTGATACGTTTAAAGCGGCTACGGCAGAGTGGGCGTTGGCACAAGGAATACATATATTAAATGATATTTGGGGTCTGCAAGGAGATCCGGATATGGCACGGGTCGCTGCGGAATATCAAGCACCAATTGTTGTTATGCATAATCAAAACGGTACGGAATATGCAGGCGATATTATTGAGGCGATAGCAGATTTTTTCTCACGCTCGATTGAGATTGCATTGACCGCAGGGATACGGGAAGAAAATATTATTCTCGACCCGGGCATCGGGTTCGGAAAGACAGCGTTGCAAAACATGGAAGTATTGCGTCGCCTCGGAGAACTTACGGAGCGATTGCCTTATCCCTGGTTGCTCGGTACCAGCCGCAAAGGGTTCATCGGGCAGGCATTGAACTTGCCGGTGACGGAGCGGATGGAGGGAACTGCTGCAACTTGTTTGTATGGGCAGTTAGCGGGGTGTCATATACTTCGTGTGCATGATGTCAAACCGATTGTGCGCATGGTGAGGATGACGGATCAGATTACGGGAAGTGTTGCGTATGGACAGTATTGAACTGGTAGGAATTTGTGCTTACGGTTATCACGGTGTGCTCCCGGAGGAACGCCGATTGGGCCAGAAATTTGTGGCGGATGTGCGAATTGAAGCGAACTTATCGATAGTTGGAAGCACGGATGAATTGGAAGACGGGATTGATTACAGCGTAGTGTATGATTTGGTACGAAAGCATCTGGAAGGAACTCCAAGCCGAACGTTGGAGCATTTAGTAACGAAAATTAATGAATGTCTGCTTGCTGCATTTCCTGCAATACGTCGGGTGACTACGAAGGTATATAAACCGCATGCTCCGATTGCAGGTACATTTGAGTACGTGGCGGTAGAACGGACGGCAGTACGATGACGAGATATTATATCGCACTCGGGTCGAACTTGGGAGACCGATTGTCGTATTTAGCGAAAGGAGTGCGAGGGTTTCAGACAATGGGATGGACGATTGCCGCAGTGTCATCAGTATATGAAACGGAGCCATGGGGAAATATCGATCAAGACTCATTTTTGAATGCGGTTGCGGCAGTTGACAGCACTCTGTCACCGCGAGGGATGTTGTATCGCCTACAGGCCATAGAAAATCGTTATGGGCGCACGCGGGACATTCATTGGGGACCGCGCACCTTGGATTTAGATTTATTGTATGCGGACAATGTGAATTGGCAAGATGATGTTTTGACATTACCGCATCCGTATTTTTGGAAGCGGGGATTTGTATTGGTTCCGCTTGCGGAAATTGCATCTGATTTGAAGTATCGCGGTCAATCCGTTAAGGTACGGGCAGACTCTTGCCATGACGGCGTTTGTAAGGTGGCGGGGGCAGAAAAAATATGGTCCGGGATATGATATGGTATGTCATACTATGATGGAGTAAAGGGATGGCTTCGTTTGTCGAAGCCCTTTTTGTGTGAATGGGAGAAAACATGAAACGGACGCTATGGGAACAGTTAATGCAATCGGCTCGTTGGCGAGAGTTGTGCGGCCTGTTCGGAGGATCGGGAGCATATTTGCTTAGCGGAGGCACGACAACGCAGGCAACGGCATTAGTTACGGCCGGTGCGGGGGTGCTGCAAGCGCCTCTGTTGGTGACGCTTCCCGATAAAGTGACATTACAACAATGGCAGTCGGATCTACAAGGATGGGGCAGTGCTTATCCCGTGCTGCCGTTTCCCGTTGGGGAATCAGCCGATTTTACTGTGGTGGCACATAACCCGGAGACGGACATTGCACGAATGAAGGCGTTGAATGCATTACAGGCATCGATACCGGCGTTTGTACTGACTACACCGGAGGCGATGGCACATGCAGTTCCCTCTCCGGCGGCACTCAAGGCAGCGACGATGCGAGTAACGATCGGTGAACATGTCGATCGCCAATCCATGCTGCGAACATGGACAGATCAGGGGTATAAACGTACAGATCAAGTAGAGAGACAAGGACATTTTGCGGTGCGCGGAGAAATCGTTGATATTTATCCCGTGCAGAGTGAATTTCCGCTCCGAATTGAATTTTTTGACACGGAAGTCGACAGTATTCGCAGTTTTGATTTGTCATCACAACGATCACTTACAGTGCACCGGGAGGCGGTGATTGTTCCAGCAGTCATGTCGACAGAAACGGTGCCGTTGACTGCGTATGCAGCGGATAGCATGTGGGTTTGCGTTGAAGCGGCGCGTTGTGCAGAAGTGTTGATCGCGCGTCGCAAGGAACAGGGAGCGGCGGCCGGAATGTTACGCTGGGAAGATATTGTCCGGGAGGCGAGGGGGACATTATACCTGTCTCTGATTTCACAGCGTGTGCCTCAGGTTAAGTTGCGCGGAAGATTTCCGTTTGAGGCTAATGGCGTACCGTCCATGCGGCGGCAATGGCCGTTGTTGATACAGGAGATTCGACGATATTTGCAAAAAGGTCGAGCCGTGGTGCTGGCATTGGGTGATGAGGGACGCCGGGAAACAGTACGTACGGTGTTGGCTGATGAGGGAATTACATGGCATGATACCGTTGAGACAGGAACGGTAACATTGCTCAAAGGGGCACTGACAGCAGGGTTTGAGTGGCCGCAGGAAAGCCTTGCAGTATTGACGGATACGGAAATATTCGGCATGCCGAAACACCGGCGTCGCGCCAGTACTAAAAGCGGACATGAAATTCGCTATTTCTCGGATTTGACAGCAGGCGATTATGTAGTGCATCAAGTTCACGGCATCGGTCGCTATACAGGAGTAGAGACCATTGTCACAGACGGTGTACATCGCGATTATTTGCGGATTGAATATGCCGGTGAAGATCGGCTCTTTTTACCGACGGAACGTATCGGGCAGTTAGAAAAATATATTGCGCCCGACGGAAGTGTACCTAAATTGCACAAAATGGGCGGTGCACAGTGGACACGGACGAAGGCGAGAGCAGCGCAATCCGTTGTGGAACTGGCAGAAAAGTTGACCGCTCTGTACGCGGAACGCGAGATGGTGCAGGGATATGCATTTCCACCAGACACGCCGTGGCAACGGGAATTTGAAGAAGCGTTTCCGTATGAAGAAACTGCCGATCAACTACAAGCAACAGCGGAAATTAAAGCATCAATGGAGTCACCTCAACCGATGGACAGACTACTGTGCGGAGATGTTGGATTTGGCAAGACGGAAGTGGCGTTGCGAGCTGTTTTTAAAGCGATAATGGGCGGAAAGCAGGTGGCTGTGCTTGTACCGACGACCGTATTGTCGCAGCAACATTATCGAACGTTTATGGAGCGATTGTCACCGTTCGGTGTCAGTGTCGGTGTGATTAACCGATTTACTCCTGAAAAAGACAAAAAAGACTTGTTACGGCGGGCAAAGTCGGGACATTTGGATGTGCTGATTGGGACTCACTCTTTACTCAATAAGGCGGTTGATTTTGCTCGTTTAGGATTGCTGGTGGTGGACGAAGAGCAACGCTTTGGTGTGGTTCAAAAAGAGAAGTGGAAAGCGCGCGTAACGGGGATCGATATTTTGACGCTGTCAGCGACACCGATTCCTCGGACATTGCAT
>CAMYCX010000061.1 GCA_947254705.1 uncultured Veillonellaceae bacterium | reverse complement strand
AGATTAGAATAACGGTCTCGTGGGCTCGGAGATGTGTATAAGAGACAGGTTGAATTCAAACCCGGTAGTTACGACGGCTACCGATATACATGGAGTTATCGCACCCGATGTAGTGGCGCGAAAGATAGATGCGCGTGTAGAACCGTTGGCCGCGTTGAAGCCGATTAATGGCGCATTGGCACGAGGAGAACAAGTGTATTGGTATGTTGATGAACGGATGTCAGAGGCGGCGCGATATCAAAAAAAGCTTATAGAAATGGGAGTCAACATATCCGATTGGAGCCTGTATCAATCACAAGAATCAGCAGTAGGAACAGTTGTTGTCAGTGACCGTTCGGACGTTTCTCCCAACGGTGACTACCTATTGTTACGCCCGCCCACGTTAGTTGCCGGGATGGGGTGCAGACGTGGCACTTCGATGGCTACGTTGGAAACAACATTGCGCGAAGCATGTCGAAAAATCGGGCGAAGTCCTTTGTCCATCGCAGGATTTGCCAGTGTCGATGTAAAGCAGGATGAGCAGGGGCTACTGTCATTGGCAAAAAAATGGCGTCGCCCGATAAGTTTTTATTCTGTAGAAGAAATGAGTCGTATCGTTGCTGATTTCCAATTAGAGGAATCGGCATTTGTAAAACAAACAATAGGAGTGGGGAATATATGCGAAACAGCAGTCATATTATTAACGAAGCAAAAGAAAATATTGCTCAGCAAAACGAAGTGTCCGGGAAGCACGATAGCAATCGGAGAGGCTACATTGCCGTAATTGGTCTTGGACCGGGGCATGAAGAAGAGCTGACACCACGTGCGTTACATGCAATTGAATCGGCGGAATTTGTTGTTGGATATCATACATATATGAGCTTGATAAAGGATCTCATCGCGAGCAAAAAGCAAGTTGGTACTGGAATGAAACAGGAGATCGAACGTTGTGAAAAGGCAGTCGAACTGGCATCAGAAGGAAACAATGTAGTGGTTGTATCTTCCGGTGATCCGGGGATATATGGGATGGCAGGGCTGGTTTTGGAACTGATTGGGAAACTGCCGGCAGAAAAACGTCCGCAGTCAGAAATTATACCGGGACTGACGGCGGCCAATACGTCGGCGGCGATTCTTGGTGCACCATTGATGCATGATTATGCGGTAATCAGTTTGAGCGATCTTCTGACTCCGTGGGAGCTGATTAAAAAACGTGCACGAATGGCGGCGGAAGGAGACTTTGTCATTGCATTGTATAATCCTCGCAGTCGCGGTCGCGCTACACATTTGAATGAAATTTGTGATATTTTATTAGAAATAAAGGCACCGACGACGCCGGCAGGCATTGTTCGTAAAGCAGGACGTAGCGGGATGTCGTTTACGATTACAGATTTGGCCCATTTAGCAGAGCAGGATGTCGATATGCAATCGACTGTTATTATCGGGAATAGCCGAACACGCGTTGAAAATGGCCGAATGATTACGCCCCGGGGATATGAATTGTGATTTGGATAATTGCAGGGACAAAAGATGGTCGCGAGTTGGCTTCTAAAGTAGCCCATGAAGTGGGAGCGGATCAAATAGTGATTACCGTTGTCAGTAGCTATGGGAAACTGCTGGCTCAAGCGGCAGGAACGGATGTGGTGGTTGGACGATTGACCCAATCGGATATGGAGAATATGATTGCTGACAAACAAATTCGTTTGGTTGTGGATGCCAGTCACCCATATGCGGCAATCGTTTCTGAAACGGCCCGCGCGGCATGTCGTTCTGCCGGTGTGCAGTATGTTCGTTATGAACGCCCAGAGACGCCATTGCCAGTTTATGAAAAATTGCATCATGTGACGGATGAGGTGGCTGCGGCAGAATTGGCAGGAGAGCTGGGAAACCGAGTTTACTTGACAACCGGTTCGAAGACGCTAAAGACTTTTTTGACTGCGCCAGCTCTTCAAGGAAAAGAAGTATGGAGTCGTGTGTTGCCGACTACAGAGGTCATCCAAATGTGCGAAGAGCTTGGTTTAACCCCCAAATATATTGTCGGTATACAAGGACCTTTTAGCTATGAAATGAATCGAGCCATGTTTCATGATACCGGAGCACAAGTAGTCGTGATGAAAAATAGTGGTTTGGTTGGCGGTACTGATACTAAATTACAGGCGGCAATGGATGAACAATTGGATATTATCGTGATTGACAGACCGCCAACGGTTACACAGGATTTTACTAAAGTCAATGCTGTTGATGATGTTATGCAATATTGGAGGGAACATAATGGAATATATTAAACAACCGAAAGAAATTGAAGATAAAAGCATGAAACTGATTCGTCCGTATATTGAGGATTTGCATCTCAATGAGAACGAAATCGCAGTATACTCACGTACGATCCATGCTTCGGGGGACGTGGAATACGGACATTTGATTCGAACAGGATTGAATGCGATTGAAGAAGGCCTGAAGGCGTTGGGCAGTGGTGCGAATATTTATTGTGATGTCGAAATGGTGCGAACAGGAATCAATAAAAAGGCATTGGCAAAGCTCGGAGGCGAAGTTTTTTGCCAAGTCTCCACGCCGGAAGTAGCTGACTATGCCAAAGAGCGTGGAATTACTCGCTCTATGGCAGCTATGCGTATGTTTGGCAAGGAGCTTGATGGAAGCATTGTAGCAATTGGCAATGCGCCGACGGCGCTTTTTGAAGTGCTTCGCATGACGGAAGAGGAAAATATCAAACCGGCGCTGATTGTCGGTATTCCAGTCGGATTTGTAGGTGCAGCGGAATCCAAGGAAGAATTGGCGAAACGATCCAAGGTGCCGTTTATAACGGTTAAAGGAAATAAAGGCGGAAGTCCGATTGCAGCGTCAGTTATTAATGCGTTGCTGTATCTTTTGGTACAGCGTAGTGAAATGCTATATATTGAAGACAAAAAGTAACTAATTTTGTTATTGGGCGTGACTATGCAGACACATCAAGTACAACAATACGATGCAAATGGACAAAACCTTCGACGATGGGGAACGATAGCTGTTTTAGTGGTATTGCTGTCGGTGGTTTTGGTCGGGAGCTTGATTTGGGGATCTGTTTCCATCCCTTGGGAAACAATTGTTAATGCATTGTGGAATAATCATATAGGATCGCAGGAAATGATTGTTTGGAATATTCGATTTCCACGCAATTTGATCGGAGCACTTGTTGGCGCCAACTTGGCGGTCGCAGGGGCGATATTACAGGCCGTGATGAAAAATCCGTTAGCTGATCCGGGAATCATCGGAGTTTCTAGTGGAGCAGGATTGGCAGGTGTCGTGATGTTAATTCTCTATCCGGCACATGAATACTGGGTTACTCCGATTGCGTTTTTGGGGGCAATGGGAGCGGCACTGTTTGTGTATGCACTGGCGTGGAAGAACGGTATCCGCCCGACACGGATTATTTTGGCAGGTGTTGCTGTGAGTGCATTCCTTGGCAGTGGAATTTCAGCTCTACTTGTTTTTTATGGAGATCGCGTGCAAGGTGCCCTTTTATGGATGGTTGGTGGATTGTCTGCAAGAAGTTGGCCACAGTTGATGACGTTGTACCCATATACAATATTGGGACTCTTATTGGCGTTTGTGGGAGCAAAGCAGTTGAATATACTCTCGCTGGGGGATGAAACGGCGCATAGTTTGGGGATGCCGGTAGAGCGTGTACGCTTCAGTATGATGGCAGTCGCCTCTTTAATGGCGGCAGCGGCGGTAAGTATTGCAGGACTGATTGGGTTTATCGGACTGGTTGTTCCTCATATGGTGCGGTTACTAATCGGTACGGATTACCGTTTCTTGCTGCCTGCATCAGCATTAGGGGGCGCATTTATTATGGTTGTTTCAGATACTTTCGGACGTGTGGCGTTCAGCCCGATAGAAATTCCCGTCGGTATAATCATGGCTTTCTTCGGGGCGCCTTTCTTCCTGTATTTGTTGAGGAGAAAAGAATGAGTGCCGTTATAGTTGATCGTTTGAGTGTCGTATTGGCTGAGAGGACGATTTTACGAGACGTTTCCTTTATGATATCGCAAGGGGAGATTGTCAGCATACTGGGGGCTAACGGATGTGGCAAGTCAACCTTGTTGCGAGCTGTACTGGGATTGCAAACGATGAACAGTGGAAATGTAGAGATTGATGGGATTCCATTGTCAGGCTATTCAGCTGCAATGTTGGCACGGAAAGTTGCTTTTTTACCTCAATCAGCAGATATCGACGGCGACATGACCGTCGAAGAGTGGGTAGCTTGTGGACGTTATCCGTACCAGCGTTGGTGGAGCGGGGTGAATGACGAAGACCGTCAGGTGGTTGACCAAGCGATGGAACAAACAAATATTACTCATTTGCGAAATCGGTGGGTAACATCTTTGTCGGGGGGAGAGAGGCAACGGGCTAGAATTGCGATGGCCCTTGCACAAGAGCCAGAAATTATTATGTTGGATGAACCGACGACATACCTGGATTTATCTCATCAGTTGGAAGTGATGGAGCTATTACGGCGCGTCAATCAAAAAAAGCATGTCAGCGTGGTGATGGTATTACATGATGTGAATCATGCGGCCAAGTACTCGGATCGATTGTTGGTGTTGGCAAACACTGAAATTTTTGCGAATGGAGCACCAAAGGACGTATTAACTACGAATTTGATGGAAAAAGTATATGGTGTAGATACAACGATTGAAGAACGAGACGGATATCCCTATTGTTTTGTGCATGGTCTTCAAAATAGTAGAAGGGATGCAACTTGTTGACTAAGAAACTTTGTTTGATTATAAAAAGGCTCTCATATGAGAGCCTTTTTTGACGAATATGATATTTGGACGAGAGGAAGCATGCACTGTTGTAAAATGAATAACGAAATAAAACGAACATTTATGGCAGGGCATTCTTTCGACATAGAAAAGAAGATTTATTAAGATGCTTTTTAAATTATGAAAAATAAGCGCGATCTAATAAACCTTGCATAGCTTCCGGAGTTCGGATACCCGGATTCAATAGGTATAAATCGGACGGCAGATAAAACACACGACCATTTTGTACGGCCTGCAATGAAGACCAGGCAGGATTTCCTGTCATTTCTTGTGCCATTCGGGCTTCAATCTGATCTGCCTTGCCCATTGTTACAACAAAAATAAGATCAGGATTGTCGTTGGCGAGCGTTTCCAAACTGTAGGGAACCGTTTTAGCATCTGTCTTATCGTTCAAATGCTCAGTAATGACATTTTTCATGCCCAATTTTTCTGTCATGGATGCGGTGATTGCAAGCGGAGTTTCGGCGGTGACACTTTTGCCGGTTGCCCGCAAAATCGCAACACGCATAGGTGGCATTTCATGTGCCTTTTTTTCTATATTCGTCATTTGCTGTTCATAGTTGGAGATGACCTCTTTTGCACGCGCAGAGTGACCGGATATTTCTCCCATAAAGCGAAGTAGTGAAACGTTGTCATCAATGCCATCATAATCAATCAGAGCATAGGGCAAATGGTTAGCCTCTAAGATGGAAATCAATTTTTGGTTTTGAGATTCCAGTCCAATTACCAAGTCCGGCTTTAATGAGACGAGGGTTTCCGCATTAATGGAGGAGACATGTCCGATTTGCGGCAAGGATTTTGCGCCATCAGGTATTTCTCCTGTTGTTGTGGGACGAGCGATTGCCGATCCGTCAACAGCATACAACATACCTAGCAATGATCCCGATAGAGGAATGATTCGCTGAGGCGCAGAGGCCAGCGTGATTGTTTGATTTTTGTACTGGTATGTGGCTGCAGCGGTAGATTGTGTTGGTATATTGCTGTGCCCGCAGGCGGCCAGCAAGGTGGCGGTTGCGAGCAGCAAAGAGAGAACAAGTTTGTTCATAAGTTATACTCCTATAAAAATATTACGCCCTACATATGCAGGGCGTAATAAATTGTGACAAGAAATTATTTTTTCATGTGCTTGGGAGTGTACGGTACAATTGCTTTACCGGTATCCAAAGCTTCAACCGCTTCTTTCGCACGTTCTACGAAGATGTTTTGGATGGCCGGGTTTTCGCCGAGACCATGGAGATAGGCTTTAACACCAAATCCTTCACCTTCGAGAATTGTCTTATGGCTGTCTTCTTCATCACCGGCCATGTCATTATTGGCATGGTCGCCGGCAACCATCATCATCGGCATCAAAGTAACATTTTTAATCCCTCTGGCTTTCAGTTGAGGAATGACATCTTCCAGATGCGGACGACCTTCAACCGAATAAATAAATACATTTTTTAAGCCCATGGTGTCAATACGGTTTTGGATGACTGCATAATATGCATTGGCCGGATGAGGAGTGCCGTGAGCCATGAAAAGTACGGCTTCATCTGCTTTCATCGATTTCGGAAGTTGTTGTTTCAAGGCGTTCACGAATTCAACAACTTGATCCGGTTGGCCTTCTTGGCCCATGTAATACATGGCGGGGGTACCAACAGTCATTTTTTTGAAGTCACGTTGAGCCAATTGTGTAACTAAACGGTTATAAGCATATTCGATACCCGGAACAATGTTCAAGCTGACAGTTGCAATGCGAGTATATCCGTCTTTTTTCAATTGATCAAGAGCTTCTTCCGGTGTCAAGTAGGTGATGCCTTCATTTGCTTTGATCCGGTCAATAATGATATGACTGGTGAAAGCGACGCGAACTTCTTTGCCGGGGAAAGCATGTTTGATTTTGGATACGACTTGATCAATTGTTTTGGCGCGAGTGTCTTTGAATGTAGTCCCGAAACTCATCACCAAAATGGCATCTTTGTTCTGCAAATTTTGCAAGGCCGTATTTTCACGTACACGAACCCCTACGGCAGAAGCGCCCAACAATGCTTTTGTCGGATTCTGCACTTCACTGCTCAATTCATAGGCTTGAATATCCCCGCCACCAATCGCACAGAAAGCAAATGCACAGGTGCTAGCAACTAAAATACGTTTCAATGTTTGATTCATGATATCTACTCTCCTTTGAATGACTATACCATTCTTAATTTTGAGCAGGGAATCAAATTCACCTCCTATTGGTCAGTTGAGTTTCCCCGAGCTCAAATGACCATGTTTTCATGGATTGATTTAATAATAAACACAATTTAGGTATTTGTCAATTACAAGAGGAATGAAATTCAGAAGTGTTCTGAACGAGGAGAAGAATGGTGAGATTATTTCATGA
>CAMYCX010000060.1 GCA_947254705.1 uncultured Veillonellaceae bacterium | reverse complement strand
CGTAAGTCAAGTACTTTTTTAGATCTTTTTTCTTTTTTCTTTCGATCCCCCTTTCGTCTTTCTTATGATCTTAGTATACCACGTCTAAAGACGTAAGTCAAGTACTTTTTTAGATCTTTTTTCTTTTTTCTTTCGATCCCCCTTTCTTATGCCTATATATAATGTAAAATTTTTAAAGTTATTACCTATTATATATCCCCTCAGTTTTTTCGCGGGTACATTTTCAGATTTTTTAGTGATTTTCTTCGTGATATTTTTTGCGCGTGATTTTTGTGATATTTTTTTTCGCGATAGATATCTCACACACAAAAACTCACTTCTGCATAAATATACATAATCCTGCATAAATATACATAAGCATTAATCAAACGTCACCTTTATTTCTGTTTGTATATCTTCCGCGTATGAAGATCGAAAAGGGGAGCAGGCGTTGTGCCTCATGTTCTCTTTATGGTACATCATCAGTACATTGTTTTTCTGTTGTGATTGAGTTTTTCGTAAATTTATTTATACATGCGCATGTTTATGCATGGGGTACACGGGGGTGTATTGTGTGTCGTGTTTATTTATATAGGCTCTCAAATTTTTCACCCAAAAATAACACAAGGCTCTCAAAAAATAACACCATATAGACTCTCAAATTAACCCTTGTAATCATCACGGAATGATGCTAGAGTTAGAGTTGTTGGTGTTGGTGGGGAACAAAAGAAAGCGAGGTAAATAAAATGGAACTAACACTAAACGACTACTTTTACAGTATCTATGTTCCTACTAATAGTCACCTATGGAGTGAGCGTACACTTAATAACGTCTGTATGTTTTATGGGAGGTATGTACTCAAAACAAAGTTAGGCGTAACCGAAATAACGGCGGTCAATGTAAGAACAATTAATGAATGGGTAGTAACTAGTATACTGAGTAACAAATCGTTATTGAGTTCATCAAAGCTAAAATACTTCAAGCTATTAAGCGCTGTGTTTCAGCAAGCGGTAAATCTTGAATATATACAAAATAACCCCTGTGTAAAGGCTAAACATATATTCAACTTTACTAATACCGACTCGTCAGTTATACGTGCGTTTACTGTTGAAGAAATGGAATTGATTATTAAGAATGCTCCTAAGTTTGGAAGAATAACAGAGTTGTTTGTATTACTTAGCTTTTTTACGGGAGCGCGCCTTAATGAAATACTACATATTAGGTATTCCGATATGAATCAACAGAACGCAACAATAACAATTAATGGTACAAAAACTAGTTCCAGTAAACGACAAGTTACAGTTCCTTATTGGGTACTAAACAGGGTGTATGAGTTACAAGATACACGCAATGATTATGTCTTTGCTCACCCTAATGGTAAACTTAGAATGGCAGATACCATGCGGAAACGCTTTTATACACTACTAAAGGCTTTAAATATTCCGCATAGACGTATCCATGACATACGACACACATATGCTACTTATCTTATTACTGTGGCTAAATGTGACGTATATACTGTATCTAAGTTTCTTGGACATAAGAACCCAACCATAACGTTGCAAAGGTACACACATCTCACTCAACAAAGTAAGGAAAGTGTACGCCTTGCAATGTCAACATTGACTGTATAGGTTAAGAGATAAATTAGTTATGAGGCGCTCCTTGTATATTTATGTATTCGTGGAGCGGGTGAAGGGAATCGAACCCTCTACATTCAGCTTGGGAAGCTGACGTTCTACCGATGAACTACACCCGCTTATGTAGGTTATTTTATCACACCCGCCACGATTTGCCAATGTTATTTTTCGATTTTCGGCAGGGCCGCACGCGCGGCGCGTTCCTTTTGTATCGTGTCATACGCGGTCAACCGTTCCCGTGCCGCGTCCAGTTGACGGGCGACTTGGGCGGGAGCGGTACCGCCGTGGCTGTTTCTCGCGGTAATGCAAGCCTCGACAGAGATGGTCTCGCGTACGTCCGGCGTGAGCAGCGGACTCAACGCCGCCAACTTGTCCGCTGTAAGGTCGGTCAATACTTTCCCTTGCGTGATGGCATAGTGTACCGCTTCGCCGACCACACGATGCGCTTCACGAAAGGCCAGTCCCTTACGCACGAGGTAGTCCGCCATGTCGGTCGCGTTGGAAAAATCATCGTCCAGTACCGCCCGCATGCGTTCACGATTGACGGTCAGTGTCCGCAGCAGTCCCCGATACACTCGCAGCGAGAAAAGCAGCGTATCAATCGTGTCAAACACGCCTTCTTTATCTTCCTGCATGTCTTTATTGTACGCCAGCGGCAACCCTTTCAGCGTGGTGGCCAACGCGATCAGATGGCCGTAGACGCGTCCCGTCTTGCCCCGTACCAGTTCACTGATGTCGGGGTTTTTCTTTTGCGGCATGATCGACGAACCGGTACTGTACGCGTCCGACAGTTCGATGAATCGATATTCCGACGACGCCCACAAAATGATTTCCTCCGACAGACGCGACAGGTGCATCATGGTAATGGCCGCCATGGAAAGGTACTCCAGCAGATAGTCCCGATCACTCACCGCGTCCAGACTGTTCTCATAGAGCGCACCGAACTGTAACAATTCCGCCGTTCGTGCCGGTTGCGTCGGATATGTCGTTCCCGCCAAGGCGCCGGCGCCGAGCGGTTGCAAATCCGCTCCGTCCCAACACCCCTGCAAGCGGTGAAAATCGCGCGAAAACATACCGAAATACGCCAACAGATGATGCCCGAGCAAAATCGGTTGCGCCCGCTGCAAATGCGTATATCCCGGCAAAATGACGTCCTGATACCGTGCCGCCAATTCTGCCAGTTCCCGTAACAGATCCAGCAGTGCCGCACCCGTTTCAACGATGACGCGCCGCATGTACAGATGCATGTCGAGCGCCACCTGATCGTTGCGGCTGCGGGCGGTGTGCAAGCGTTTTCCCGCTTCGCCGATGCGTTCCGTCAAGGCGCTTTCGATATTCATGTGAATATCTTCCCGTGCGATGGAAAAGGGAAATTTATCTTCCGCGATCTCGGCGGCAATGGCCGTCAGTCCGTCCGTGATTTGCCGATAGTCCTCGGCGGACAAAATGCCGCATTCGCACAGCATGGCGGCATGCGCCATACTGCCCGCGATGTCCTCCCGCCACAACCGCCGGTCGAAACCGATGGATGCATTAAACCGATCGACCTCCGGTGCAGTATCTTCCGTGAACCGTCCTCCCCACAACTTCATACGTTACTCCTGCGGGGCGTTCTGCTGCATGAGCGCCCGAATGACCAGCGGCAAGCCGAACAGGTTGATAAATCCGTCCGCATCCGCTTGATTATATACTTCATCTTCACCGAAGGTGACAAATTCCTCATTGTACAGCGAATAGGGCGAGGTCGCACCGTGGCTCATGATATTGCCCTTGTACAACCGGAGTGTCACTTCCCCCGTTACCGTCTGCTGCGTGGCGGTGATAAACGCCTGCAACGCTTCTCTGAGCGGAGCGAACCACATGCCGTCATACACCACTTCGCCGTAGCGGATGGCCACTTGTTGCTTATAATGCAGTGTCGCCCGATCCAGACAAAGGTATTCCAATTCCCGATGCGCATACATGAGCAATGCCCCGCCCGGGTTTTCATACACGCCGCGCGACTTCATGCCGACCAGCCGGTTTTCCACGATGTCGGCAATCCCGATTCCGTGTTCCGCACCGATCCGGTTCAGCTCGTTCATCATGGTTACCGCATCAAGTTTCTGCCCGTTCAGCGTCGTCGGAATCCCTTGCGTCATGCCGATGGTGATCAGCGTCGCTTCTTCTTTCGCATGCGTCGGGTCGCAAGTTACCATGTACATATCGTCATGCGGCGGATTGGCCGGATCTTCCAAGTCGGCCCCTTCGTGCGATAAATGCCAAATATTCCAGTCCATACTGTACGGGTACGGTTGTTTCGGCTTGCTCGGATCATCACTCGCATACATGTTAATCGGTACCTGATGCGCTTCGGCGTAGGCGATCGCATCTTCCCGCGAGCGGATATCCCACAGCCGCCACGGCGCGATAATCTTCAACTGCGGCGCCAACGCTTTGACCGTCAATTCAAACCGCACCTGGTCATTGCCTTTGCCCGTCGCTCCGTGCGCGACCGCATCGGCGCCTTCCTGCAACGCGATGTCCACCAACGCTTTGGCAATCACCGGCCGTGCAAATGACGTACCAAGCAGATATTTCCCTTCATACACGGCGCCCGACTGCACCACGAGCCATGCGTACTGCTCCAAAAACTCCGTCTGCAGATCCAAGATGAACGCCTTGCTCGCACCGCTGGCGATCGCTTTTTTCTCAATCGCCGCAAAATCTTCCGGCTGACCGAGGTTGGCACAGACGGCGATCACCTCGCAGTCATACGTTTCCTTGAGCCACGGAATAATCACCGAGGTGTCCAATCCCCCCGAATACGCCAATACGACTTTCTTTACTGTATCTTGTTGCATGGTATGTCCTCCTCTTTTTCTCTTGTAGATGAAAATAATTATACGTCATATTGTATAAAATTGCAAGTATTTTTATTCTTTTTCTTTTTCTCTCCCCGTCCGTAAAATATTGTACAATAGAGCCAAGGAGAATATGATGAAAAAATTTTTACTGTTACTGATCATTCTCGGCGCCGCCTACTATTGGGGTACTCAACTGGCCGCTCCGCCGGCCGTACCGAATCCGACGCAGCGTACGGTGGCCGTCGCCGACGCAGGCATGCCCACTTGGGCCGACGTGCGCGAACAGTATCGTCGGTTTACTGCGTTTCATGATGCCTTTGAGGCGCATCTCGACCGCAGTCGGTTTACTCCGTCCGATGATATTCCGCTGCTGCTGCGACAGGCGGTCGTCGCTACGGAAGATCGTCGCTTTTATGAACACGGCGCCGTCGATCTGATGAGTATCGCCCGCGCGGCAATGAATAATTATCAAGCCGGCGAAACGCTCGAAGGCGGCAGTACGATCACGCAACAAGTCATCAAAAACGTTCTGCTGAGCGACGAACGCACTTGGTTGCGCAAGGGACAGGAGGTATTGCTCGCGTCGCAAATGGAACGCGTATATACCAAGGACGAGATACTGGATATTTACCTGAACACGATTTATTACGGCAGCGGCGCGTACGGTATCGGTGATGCCGCCCGTATCTATTTCGATACGACACCGTCCCGTCTCACACTGGCCCAATGCGCCATGCTCGCGGGAATACCGCAAGCGCCGAGTGCACGCAATCCGTTCAGCGACTATCAAGGCGCCAAGGAACGGCAACGCACCGTACTCACGCTGATGGTACGACAGGGTATGATCAGTCCGAGCACGGCGGATGCGGCCTATGCGCAAGAGTTACGATTGGCGAGTGCACCATGACCACCCGTCGTATTTTACCCCTTCTCGGTATCCTGCTGCTGTGTCTGCTGATCACGGCATGCGGCATCGCTCCCGCCACCAAACCCGCCGCCCCGACGCGGATTGTATCGCTCAATCTGGACGCCGATGAAGTATTACTCGATCTCGTCGCTCCGGAGCGTATCGTCGCCATTACCGAATTGGCCGACCGACCGGAGATGTCGTATACCGTCGACAAGGCACGCGCGGTCAAACGCCGTGTGACGGCATATACGGTAGAGGAAATCCTGTCGCTTCAACCCGACTTGGTCATCGTGTCCGAGTGGATGGACGAAGGGCAACGGCAAACCTTGACGGACATGGGCATCACCGTTTATTCCTACCGTACACCGCGTACGCTGGCGGACATTCCCGCGACCGTTCGCGGGATCGCCGCCGCCTGTGACGAGTCGGCACGCGGCGAAACACTGATTGCCGATTATACCGCCCGTCGCGATGCGGTACTCGCCGCGGCGGCGGCCGTCCCCGTCACGGAGCGACCGCGTCTTTTGCTGTGGGCGTACCGCGCCCCCTATGGCGCCGGTGATATGCTATTCGGTGATATGGCAAGACAGATGGGACTGCCCAATATTCTCGACCCGTATACGCAGGCACAACTCGCCTCCGTTCCTGAAGAAACGCTGATTACGGCGGCGCCGGAATTGATTTTAGTCACGCGCTGGCACTTGGTCGATGAATCCGTCGCCGCATTGACGCAACGGTTCACCAACAACCCCGCCTGGTCGACCGTTCCCGCCGTCCGCGAGCAACGCTTTGCCGCCGTGGCGGGACGGGCCCTCTTTTGCCCCAATCATTATGCTGCGGAAGGCATGCGGGAAATCTTTCAGGCGGTCTATCCCGACCGATCGATATAAGCGCTGCTCATACCGTTATCCGCATACAAAAACGGAGTCCGAAAGGACTCCGTTTTTGTATTTTCCCGCCTGCTCAGCCTAAACGTGCCGTAATCCGACGGATTTGTTCTTCCAACGCCGCAATCTGTTCCGACTGCCGCGCAATCACGCTGTCCTGTTCCGCATTGACCGCCTGTAATCTGGCGACCTCATCTTGCAGTACATAGACCGAGCTCATCGGCCCCGCCGCATATTGCGGTAAACGTTCCTTCCGTGCCTGACGCAACTCGCGATCATCCTTGCTGCCGAACCGCCAACTGATCCCCGCATTAGCCATCAGTTCCGAGCTGCCCGCATACGAGATGCCCGCATGCACGAGCGTATCTTCATTGGAGTAGTGCGACAACCCCAATGCTACCGCTTGCTTGCCACGGTAATATCCCACGCCCGCCATCATTTGGCTGCGTTGGAGCGGATCGAAATCGAGCGGCTTGAGTGCCGCCAACGCCGCATTCATCGCATTGCCTTCCCGGCTTTCGTTGCGCAAATCACGAATCGCCTGCGACTGTTCGCTGACTGTCTTGAGGATCTCACCGGATTGTCCCGCCGCACCGGCATCGCCCTTTAACGAATCCAGAAACTCTTGTTCGCTCTTACCTTTGTTCGGCTGTTTTCCGTCTGCCGTGGTGTGGTTTTCCCAGACTTCATAAGCCGATTTGCCGTCCTTACCGGCGACACCCGGATCACCTTTCGCACCCGGATCACCTTTCACACCCGGATCACCTTTCGCACCCGGATCGCCTTTCGCACCCGGATCACCTTTCGCACCCGGATCACCTTTCGCACCCGGATCACCTTTCACACCCGGTTCACCTTTTGCGCCCGGTTCGCCTTTCAACGCGGGATCCTTGCTCAAACTTTCTTTATCCACCGTCACCAGAGTATATTTCTTGCCGTCTTTTTCGACCTGCTGCGCTTTCAGACCGTCACCGAAATCCAAACGGAACTCATTGAGCGGCATGCTCCATGTCGACATTCCCGGCGTGTACACCGGCGCACTGCCGTCCGTCGGATTCGTCGCGCTGCCTCCCGCATAGAAATGCATCGGGATGCCCGCCATCGCTTTGAGCTGCGCTACGTTGACCGCATCGGTGTCCCGCATCCCTGCCGCCAGATTGGTGATCTGTCGCGTCATGCCCGCCTTACCGACGGAAACGGCTGCCGCTCCCGATTGCCAAATGCCTTTTAATGCCTCGATTTGTTTT
>CAMYCX010000059.1 GCA_947254705.1 uncultured Veillonellaceae bacterium | reverse complement strand
TCGCGAAGGCGGCCACACTGTCGGTGCGGGCGTTGTCACGAAGATTGAAGCGTAATTACTTGCTCTGAAAAACACATTATGTGGAGCGGGACCACACCGCTCCACCTCTGTGTTCAGCAAAGAAGTGGGAGGTGGCTCGCGTGCGAGGAAATTCCCATGGAGTGAGTTCATTCGAGAAATGAACGAGGAGGAACAATAGATGTCGAAACAACAGAAAATCAGAATTCGCCTGAAGGCGTATGACCACAAAGCATTGGATCAAAGTGCGGCAAAGATTGTCGAAGCGGCACATCGGACCGGTGCGTCGGTATCGGGACCGATTCCCTTGCCGACGGAAAAGGCGATTTATACGATTTTGCGTTCGCCGCATGTCAATAAAGACAGCCGTGAACAGTTTGAAATGCGTACACATAAGCGCATGATTGATATTCTCGATCCGTCGCCGAAAACGGCCGACGCACTGACGCGTTTGGAACTGCCGGCGGGCGTGAATATTGAATTGAAATTATTATAAGAGGAGGTGCGAACATGTCGAAAGCTATTTTGGGTAAAAAAGTGGGAATGACGCAAGTTTTTACCGAACAGGGACAGTTGGTTCCGGTAACTGTAGTAGAAACTACACCGAGCGTTGTTGTCCGTGTAAAGACTGATGACAGCGATGGCTATAATGCGATTCAGATCGGCTACGGCGCGATCAAAGAAAAGCATGTTACCAAACCGATGGCAGGTCAGTTTGAAAAATCCGGCGTAGCTCCGGTTAAATACTTACGCGAACTGCGCTTGCAAGAGGCTCCTGAATATACGGTAGGCCAAACTCTGGCTGCTGATATCTTCGCAGCAGGAGATTTGGTGGACGTTGTCGGTACCAGCAAAGGCAAAGGATTTGCCGGCGGTATCAAACGTCACAATTTCTCACGCGGACCGGAATCACACGGTTCGAAATCGCACCGGGAACCGGGCTCGATGGGGGCCATGACATCCGGTGGCGGTGGTGGCGTATTTAAGGGTAAAAAACTCCCTGGACAAATGGGCGGTTACAGAACGACAGTGCAACGCCTGGAAGTCGTCCGTGTGGATGTCGATCGCAACGTCTTGTTGATAAAAGGCGGCATCCCCGGAGCCAAAGGAAGCCTGGTAATGGTACGCAGCACGGTCAAACCGACCAAATAATCTGAAGGGAGGAATATTTCATGCCGAAAGTTACACTGTATAATATGAACGGCGTCGGCGCCGGTGAAATAGAATTAAATGACGGCGTATTCGGCGTTGACTACAACGAAGCGGTGATTCACCAAGCGATTGTACGTCAAATGGCCAATGAACGTCTGGGAACACATGCTACGAAAACTCGCGGACTGGTTCGCGGCGGCGGTAAAAAACCGTGGCGCCAAAAAGGAACCGGCCGGGCACGTGTAGGCAGCATTCGTTCTCCGTTGTGGGTAGGCGGGGGTACGATCTTCGGACCACAACCGCGCAAATATACGAAGTCAATGCCGCGGAAGGCTCGCCGTTTGGCGGTTAAATCCGCATTGAGCACCAAGGTGCGCGAAAACGATATCTTCGTTATTGATGAAATCAAACTGGCTAACGCGAAAACCAAAGAAGTACTGAACTTGTTAAATAATTTTGAAATCGGTAATGACAAAGCGCTCATTATTACCGAAGGTGATGCCATTCTTGAACGTTGCGCGCGCAACATTCAGGGAGTCAAGGCAATGCCCGTGACCGCACTGAATATCTATGATATCGTGCACTACACGAAACTCTTCATCAGCAAGGGCGCGGTAGCCCGAATTGAGGAGGTGCTCGGCTAATGGACGCACGCGATATTTTGATCAGACCGATCATTACGGAAAAATCGACAGATATGATGAGCGAAGGCAAATATACCTTCCGTGTACCGCTGAAAGCGAATAAACATCAAATCCGTGATGCCGTAGAAGAAATCTTCAAGGTAAAAGTAGAAGCAGTAAACACCATGCGGATGGAAGGCAAGAAAAAACGCATGGGACGTTACGAAGGCAAACGCAGCGACTGGAAAAAAGCCATCGTGACGCTCAAAGAAGGCGAAACCATCGAATTGTTCGAAGGTGTATAAGGTAAGGAGGCAGAAACATGGCTTATAAATCATTCAAACCGTACACCCCCGGGCGTCGGTTTATGACCGTATCGGCCTTCAGCGAAGTCACGAAATCGCAGCCGGAGAAATCCTTGCTCAGTCCTGTGACTCGTAAAGGCGGCCGTAACAATACGGGAAAAACAACCGTTCGCCATCAGGGCGGCGGGCATAAACGCCAATATCGTTTGATTGACTTCAAACGTATCAAAGATAATGTACCGGCGCGGGTAGCGGCGATCGAATATGATCCGAACCGTACCAGTCGGATTGCACTCTTGCATTATCTTGACGGTGCAAAAAGTTACATCCTTGCTCCGCAGGGACTGAAAGTCGGAGATATCGTGGAAAGCGGTCCGGATGCGGACATCAAAGTCGGCAATGCATTGCCGCTGGCCAATATCCCGCTCGGTACGCAAGTACATAATATCGAAATGAAAATCGGCAAAGGCGGACAATTGGTTCGCAGCGCCGGTGCATCGGCACAGCTGATGGCAAAAGAAGGCAAATACGCATTGTTGCGTATGCCGAGCGGCGAAGTTCGCCGCATTCTCGTCAACTGTCGCGCGACTGTAGGCGTAGTCGGCAACAGCGATCACGAAAACATCACAATCGGTAAAGCAGGTCGTAACCGTTGGTTGGGCAAACGTCCGGCTAACCGTGGTGTCGTAATGAACCCGAATGACCATCCGCATGGCGGCGGGGAAGGTAAATCTCCGGTCGGACGTAAACGCCCGGTAACGCCGTGGGGCAAAGCGGCATACGGTGTGAAGACACGCGATTCGAAAAAAGCGTCGAGCCGCTTGATTGGATCGCGCCGCAAATAGTTGAGAGAAGGGAGAACAGACAGTGTCTAGATCAATTAAAAAAGGACCGTTCGTTGCACATCATTTGGAATCCAAGATTGCTGCACTGAACGAAACTAATGACAAAAAAGTCGTAAAAACATGGTCCCGTGCATCCACTATTTTGCCGGAATTTGTCGGTCACACCATCGCCGTTCATGACGGTCGTAAACATGTACCGGTATATATTACGGAAGACATGGTCGGCCATAAACTCGGCGAATTCGCTCCCACCCGTACATTCCGGGGACACAGCCGGAGCGACAAGGCGGCCGCCGTTAAGTAAGGAGAGGAGAAATCAATATGGAAGCAAAAGCATTCGCTAACAACATCCGCATTTCGCCTCGCAAAGTTCGTATCGTTGCCAATCTGGTTCGCGGCAAAAACGTAGGCGACGCCCTGGCCATTCTGCAGCACACGCCGAAACATGCGTCCCGTGTTGTTGAAAAAACACTCCGGAGTGCTATGGCAAATGCGGAAAACAATCATGATATGAATGTAAATCAACTGTATGTGTCGACAATCTTTGTCGATGCGGGTCCGACATTGAAACGGATTCATCCGCGGAGTCGCGGGCAGGCATTCAGCATTTTCAAACGCACGAGTAAGTTAACCGTGAAAGTATCCGAAAGAGAATAAAAGGAGGGAAATGTAGTGGGTCAGAAGGTAAATCCCCATGGAATGCGTGTCGGCATTATTAAAGATTGGGATACCAAATGGTTTGCGGAAAAAGACTACGCAAAACTGTTGGTAGAAGATACAAAGATTCGTCGATTCTTGAAAAAGCACCTGTACTTGGCAGGTATTTCGCGCATTGAAATCGAACGTACGCTCAAGCGTATCAAACTGACGATTTACACCGCGAAACCGGGCATGGTGATCGGTCGTGGCGGCGTTGGTATTGAAGATATCAAGAAAGCATTGCGTCGCTTTACGGATCAAGACGTTGACGTCAATATTAAGGAAGTAAAGAGTGCGGAATTGGACGCAACACTGGTTGCAGAAAATATCGCCTCGCAATTGGAACGTCGGATTGCTTTTCGTCGTGCCATGAAACAATCGGTCGGCCGGACAATGCGTTTCGGTGCCAAAGGAATCAAAGTCCTCTTGGGCGGTCGTTTGGGCGGAGCGGAAATTGCCCGTACGGAAGGCTACCATGAAGGATCGATTCCGTTGCATACACTGCGCGCCAATATTGACTACGGCGTCGCAACCGCACGGACGACATATGGCGCAATCGGCGTCAAAGTATGGATTTATAAAGGCGAAATCATGCCGGGCGATATGGTTGACAAGGACGAAAATGTTCGCGACAATCGTGGCGGCAACGATCGCCGTCAGGGTGGAGCACGGCGCGGCAATCGTCGGGAACGCGGTGAACGTCGGGACCGTAATGATGCACGCCGTCAACCGAAAAACGCAGAAAGGAGCGACGCTTAATGTTAATCCCGAAGCGCGTGAAATATCGCAAACAATTTCGTGGCCGTATGAAAGGTAAAGCTCAGCGCGGCAATACCGTAGCACACGGTGAATACGGCTTGGTCGCCATGGAACCGTCATGGATCACAAACCGCCAAATTGAAGCGGCTCGTATCGCGATGACACGTTATATCAAACGTGGCGGTCAGGTATGGATTAAAATATTCCCGGATAAACCGGTCTCCAAGAAACCGGCAGAAACTCGTATGGGTAAAGGTAAAGGGGCTCCGGAATACTGGGTTGCAGTCGTAAAACCGGGACGTGTAATGTTTGAAATGGCAGGCGTTTCGCCGGAAATCGCAAAAGAAGCGATGCGTCTGGCGTCACATAAATTGCCGATCAAGACAAAATTCGTCGTGAAAGGCGAAGAACTGGCAGGTGACAACAAATGAAGGTAAAAGACATTCGTGACTTGAGTGCCGCCGAGATGAATGAAAAAATCGCCGGCCTGAAAGAAGAACTGTTTAACCTCCGTTTCCAGCATGCGACCGGCCAATTGGAAAATCCGATGCGTATCCGCGAAGTCAAAAAAACGATTGCCCGCATCAAAACGGTGCAACGTGAAGCGGAACTGAAAGCGCAACAGGCGTAAGTCGCATACTAACGGTAAAGGAGGTCAGTCGAGTGGAAGAAAGAAATGTACGTAAAGCACGTGTCGGCATCGTCATCAGCAATAAAATGGACAAAACCGTTGTTGTTGCCGTTGAACGTAAAGTACCGCACAAATTATACAAAAAGCCGATGAAATCGACGAAGCATTTCAAGGCGCATGATGAACATAATGAATGCCAACCGGGAGATAAAGTACGTATCGTGGAAACACGGCCGCTCTCGAAAGACAAATGTTGGCGCGTTGAGAAAATTGTTGCCCGTGCTGAACAGGTCTAAGAAGGGGGAACTACGATGATACAGCAAGAAACCCGATTAAACGTGGCGGATAACACGGGTGCGAAAAGCATTTTGTGCATCAAAGTGCTGGGCGGCTCGTTCCGCAAATATGCCAATATCGGTGACGTAATCGTCGCTTCCGTAAAAGATGCATCACCCGGGGGCGTTGTTAAAAAAGGTGATGTGGTAAAAGCGGTTGTAGTTCGTTCGGTAAAAGGATTACAGCGCAAAGACGGTTCGTTTATTCGTTTTGACGAAAACGCAGCCGTGATCATTAAAGATGACAAGAGTCCGCGTGGGACTCGTATATTCGGACCGGTTGCCCGGGAATTGCGTGAAAACAATTTCATGAAAATTATCTCGCTCGCGCCGGAAGTGCTCTAAGGAGGTGCCGGAATGAGTAAAAAGAAATTACACGTACGCACCGGTGATACGGTCCAGGTAATCTCCGGCAAGGATAAAGGCAAAACGGGTAAAATTATTGCCGCGCTGCCGGCGAAGGAACGTGTTGTTGTGGAAGGAATCAATCAGGTTAAACGACACACGAAACCGAGCCAAAAAAATCCGCAAGGCGGGATTATTACCAAAGAAGCACCGATTCATGTCTCCAACGTCATGGTAATCGATGCCAAAACCAAACAGCCGAGCCGCATTAAAAAGGTGCAGCAAAAAGACGGCAGCTATGTACGTGCTACCGTGAAAAGCGGTACGGTTATCGATACCGTAAAATAACACGAAAGGAGGACGAAGAGGTGTCTCGTTTAAAAGATTTGTATAACGAGCAGATTAAGCAGAATCTGCATGATAAATTTAACTACGGCAACATGATGGAAATTCCGAAATTGGAAAAAATCGTCATCAACATCGGTGTCGGCGAAGCGGTCCACAATTCAAAAGCATTGGACGCCGCCGTTTCCGACTTGGCAACAATTACCGGCCAACAGCCGATTGTCACACATGCTAAAAAGTCGATTGCTAACTTCAAAATTCGTGAAGACATGCCGCTGGGGTGCAAAGTCACACTGCGCGGAGAAAAAATGTATGAATTTCTGGATAAGCTGATCAACATTGCCATTCCGCGCGTCCGCGACTTTCGTGGGGTGAGCGCGACGTCGTTTGACGGTCGCGGGAACTACAGCATGGGGATCAAAGAACAGTTGATCTTCCCGGAAATTGATTACGATAAAATTGACAAAGTGCGCGGGATGGATATCATCATCGTCACGACGGCAAAAACCGACGAAGAAGCACGGGCATTGCTCGATGCATTCGGAATGCCGTTCAAAAAATAAGGAAAAGGAGGAAGTACAATGGCAAAGAAATCAATGATTGAACGTGAAAAGAAACGCCGTAAAATGGTGGAAAAATACGCTGCCCTCCGTGCTGAGCTGAAAGACAAAGGCGATTACGCCGCACTGAGCAAGCTGCCCCGTAATGCTTCCCCCACCCGGTTACATAATCGTTGTCAGCTGACGGGACGTCCGCATGCCTATATGCGTAAGTTCGGTATTGCGCGTGTTGCATTCCGTGACTTGGCATATGAAGGACAGATTCCCGGCGTGAAAAAAGCCAGCTGGTAACCCAAAGAGTGGGAGGAGGTATAAGATATGGTAATGACCGATCCGATTGCGGATATGCTCACTCGTATTCGCAACGCAAACGCTGCCAGCCACGATAAAGTGGATATGCCGGCGTCGAAAGTAAAAGCCGCAATGCTCGACATCTTAGCGGCGGAAGGGTTTATCCGCGGTTATGAACGAGTGGAAGAAGAAGGCCATCCCGTATTGCGTGTTACACTCAAATACGGTGCCAATAAAGAAAAAGTCATTTCGGGCTTGAAAAAGATTTCAAAACCCGGTTTGAGAGTCTATGCCAACAAAGACGAATTGCCCCGTGTACTCGGTGGCTTGGGGATTGCTATCGTGTCGACATCCAAAGGGATGATGAGTGACCGCGACGCACGTCGTGCAGGTCTCGGCGGCGAAGTAATCGCCTACGTCTGGTAAGCGGAGGAGGTATCATATGTCTCGTATAGGGAATAAACCGATTGCCGTTCCGCAAGGCGTGGACGTAACAATCGGCGATGCGAAAGTAACGGTGAAAGGGCCGAAAGGCACGCTTGAGCATCGTTTGCCCCAAGATATTCAGGTAAAACTGGAAAATAATGAAATATTAGTCAGTCGTCCGTCTGATGACATTGAACATCGTTCGTTGCACGGATTGACACGTTCGTTGATTCACAATATGGTAGTCGGTGTTACGGAAGGGTACAGCAAGTCGCTGGAAATTGTCGGGGTCGGCTATCGTGCAGCAATGAAAGGCAAAAATCTGAACTTGACGCTCGGATTTTCGCATCCGGTTGAAATCGAACCGCCGGCAGGTATCACTTTTGAAACCCCGGCGGCAACGAAGATTGTTGTTAACGGAATTGATAAAGAAGTCGTCGGCCAAGTGGCCGCGGAAATTCGCAATTGGCGTCGTCCGGAGCCGTATAAAGGCAAAGGAATTCGCTATGAAGGCGAACATGTACGTCGTAAAGCCGGCAAGACCGGTGCGAAGTAAGTTCGGAAGGGAGTGGACAAGTTGCGTAAGAATAAACGAAGTGAAGCACGTCAACGCCGTCATGCCCGTTTGCGTCGGCATATTGCCGGCACGGCCGAACGTCCGCGTTTGAATGTATACCGCAGTCTGGCGAACATTTATGCACAGGTCATTGA
>CAMYCX010000058.1 GCA_947254705.1 uncultured Veillonellaceae bacterium | reverse complement strand
GCTTTTGCCCATCCGAAAAAATTTTTAAACTGCATATGATAGATTGCGATCTTAAAAGAATCTTTATCTTTTATTTTTTTATAGCCAATTTCATAGTTCCAACCTTCTTCTGGCTTTAAGTTTTTGCCAGTAATTGCAGAATACTTCTTTCCAACCTTTTTAAACGTATCCGATAAATTCGGCATTGTAAAGGATTTCCCCATATTCATATACATTGATGCATTATCACTTAATTGATAGAGAAGCTGCCATTGGGGTGTAAATACATTTTGGCTTTTGACCGGGTCTTCAATTCTTTGATAGCGTATCCCCAATATGCTGTCCATCTTGGAAGAAAAAGAATGAGAAAGTTGACCATACAAAGCATAGCTTTGTCTATCAGCACGAACTTCTTTATTTCCTTGAGACTTACCAGCATACTTTTCGTTTATACCACTTATCCCAATTGTCAATACATCTTTATCACCAAACTCGAATTTTTTTAAAACGTCGATCCCATATTTCTTGGAATTAAAATTAGATTCATTCGGTGCATAAACTAAATCATGAAGATTCCTCGATTCACCATATAACTTCCTATCTAAATAGAAAAGTGTAGCTTCAACATCATCGTTTCCATAAGCTAAGGTAATATTTTGTTTTAAGTCATTATAGTGATACTGCTTAGACAACTTCCGCTTTTCTTCTAGATTTTTCGAAATATTTGTTTGCCCATACGTAGAGTCGGCTTTTGAGCGCAAGAATTTTAATGAAATTTCATCCGTCAGTTGAGCACTAAATGAGTAATTCCATTTATTGCTCTTATCTCGATCATTGAAGTATTTCCGATCCGCTCGGACTGGAGAAGTTTGGTTCTGTCCCCCAAAAAACTCTTTAGAAATACTAAATCTGAACTGTTCATCGCCATGACTAATGCGATAAACGCTATGTCCAACATTGCCAAATCCGACAGTAACTTCTGTTGAGGGAGGTTGATTTTTTTTTGTAATAATATTAACGGCTCCCGACAAAGCATCGGCCCCATATAAAACAGATGCGGAACCTTTCAAAACTTCAACTCTGTCAACTACTTCCATCGGAATACCATCAAGTGTGTTTTTGCCATTTAAGTTTAGAGGCACACCATCTACTAAAATAAGAGCCCCTCTTTCTAGTCCACGGATATTCACTCGACTATCCATCGCACCATAGTCCATTCCTCCCGGCCCATATGAGAAGTTTGTTATTCCTGGAACAAACGATAGTGCATCAAAAATTGTGTTTGATCCTGTCTTTTTTAACTCCTCTGCTGTAATCACCGTTACTGCTGCCGGTGTTTTTAAATCTTCAACTTCCATCCGTTGTGCCGTTACAACAATCGGGTTCAATTGTACAACATCTTGATCGGTTGCCCATGCTGAACCCGTCAAGGAAGTTGCCGCCAGTACTGCCAGTGCTATACTCCGCTTATTCATTATCAATTCTCCTTCTTGTACTATATAATTTTAACTATTAATATAATGGAAACAACGGACGACACCGCCCGTTGTTTCCATTGATATCATCGGCGTGCGACCACGCGCACGACATCTACACCAAACGCTTCACGAATGGAAGGAATCAACTCCCGTTCAATCAATGTACGGTGCAATTCTGTCGGTGCAATCAACAATGCCCGCTTTCCGCTGACAGTGATTCGCTCCAGACTGTCGATGTACTTGCTGAATACGCTTTGATCAATCACATCACGCAACCGATTCAAACCTACTTCTACCGCTCCCGCACGACTTTCCAGCCGTTCAGAAAGCGGTTTTGCCACGGTTTTTGACAGATATGGGTTTTTTACATATCCGCGCAAAAACATATCCGACTCATTCAGATCGTATTCATTCAAAAATACGCCTGTTTCCGTATCGTGCATCTTGTCCCCTCTTTCTCACCGCAATGCGGATTGATCAAACACTTCTACCAATTCAGTAACTGCCTGACTGGGAGAGATTTTACCGGCAAGCACAGCTTCTTGCACTTCCGGTATGCGTCCCTTGACCACCGGGTTTTGGAAAAAGATGGTGTGCAAATGCTCATCAATCATACTCCGCACCCATGACAGTGTTTGCTCTTGACGGCGACGTTGAAAAACCCCGTTTTCTTTAGTTTGCTTTTCAAACTCCAGCATTGTTTCCCAAAGTTCTTTCAGTCCTGTCTTTTTGATTGCCGAGCAAAGCATTGCCCTGGTCCGCCAATGTTCTGTCGCCGGACGAATGTAATCAATCATGCGGTCATAATCTCCGCGTGCGACCTTTGCCCGAGGCAAGTTATCACCATCCGCCTTATTCACAACAATTGCGTCCGCCAGCTCCATAATACCTTTCTTGATGCCTTGCAACTCATCGCCGGCACCGGTCAGTACTACCAGCATAAAGAAATCCACCATGGAGCGCACTGTCGTTTCAGATTGACCTACACCGACGGTTTCTACCAAAATAACATCATACCCCGCCGCTTCACAAAGCAACATGGTTTCTCGACTTTTTCTGGCAACCCCGCCTAATGTACCACCTGCCGGAGACGGTCGAACAAATGCATTGGGATGTTTTGTCAAGGTTTCCATTCGAGTTTTATCCCCGAGAATGGATCCTTTAGTCACAGAGCTGGTCGGGTCAACCGCCAGGACTGCCACCTTGTAACCTTCTTCCGCCAACATGGTGCCGAATGCTTCGATAAATGTACTTTTCCCTGCGCCGGGAACACCGGTAATACCAATACGCAACGCGCGGCCGGTTTTCGGCAACAACGCTTGAATTACCTGCTGCGCCGACTTGAAATGGCGCGGGGCATTGCTTTCTACCAAGGTGATTGCGCGTGATAAAATCACGCGATCACCGGCAGCCACTCCCTCAATATAATCAGGTACGCGTAGAATCCGACGTTGCGGTAACGATCTCGTATGCGCAAGTTTGACATCTTGTGTGCCCATCGTCCCGTCATGTCCGCCTTTGACTCCTTTCATTACCCTGCACGCAAAAGCGTCATCATCTTGTTCGGGAACCCAGCTGGGTTTGTAGGTGTCTTTCTGGTTGTTATTCGGCATCCGCCGCTTCTTTCTTGGCACGTGCCAAGAGTTCTTCAAGCAGCTTCTTCGCCGCGACCGGCAATACCGTCCCCGGTCCAAAGATTGCTGCTGCGCCATGGTCGTAAAGGAATTGGTAATCTTGTGCAGGGATTACGCCGCCAATGGCTACTAAAATATCCTCACGTCCGCGTTTTGCGAGTTCTTCCACCAACGCCGGCAACAACGTCTTATGGCCTGCTGCCAAAGAGCTGAAACCAACCATATGCACGTCGTTGTCAACAGCATCCTGTGCCGTTTCTTCCGGTGTTTGGAAGAGCGGTCCGATATCAACGTCCCAGCCCATATCTGCAAACGAGGTTGCAATTACTTTTTGGCCTCGGTCATGTCCGTCTTGTCCCATCTTAGCAACTAAGATACGCGGACGCCGACCTTCAATCCCTTCAAATTCATCTGCCATTTTTCGCACTTGAGCGATAACATCATCATCCGTAAACTCTGCAGAGTATACGCCCGAAATGGAGCGGATAACCGCCGAATAACGGCCGGATACTTTTTCAACCGCATCGGAAATTTCGCCCAGCGATGCACGAGCACGGGCCGCTTCAACCGCTAGTGCAAGCAAGTTGCCTTCGCCGGTTTCCGCCGATTTGGTGATGGCTTCCAAGCAGCTGGTTACCTTGTCTTCGTCACGACCCGAACGCAGTTTTTCCAAGCGGCGAATCTGCGCTTGACGCACGGCCGTGTTATCGATATCCAAGATATCCAACGGGTCTTCTTTTTCCAAGCGGTATTTATTGATGCCGACAATGGTTTCGTTACCGGAGTCAATACGCGCCTGACGACGTGCCGCCGCTTCTTCAATACGCATCTTCGGCAAACCGGTATTGATGGCTTTCGCCATACCGCCCAGGGATTCAACTTCCTGAATATGTGCCCATGCCCGACGAATAATTTCGTCCGTCAACGCTTCAACATAGTACGAACCGCCCCACGGGTCGATAATCTTGCAGACACGGGTTTCGTCCTGGATATACAGCTGCGTATTACGCGCAATACGTGCCGAGAAGTCCGTCGGGAGTGCAATCGCTTCGTCCAATGCGTTCGTGTGCAAGGACTGCGTGTGGCCGAGAGCCGCCCCCATCGCTTCCATACACGTACGAGCAACGTTGTTGAACGGGTCCTGTTCCGTCAGTGACCAACCGGACGTCTGACTGTGTGTACGCAAAGCCATGGATTTCGGGTTTTCCGCACCGAACGATTTGACGATTTTCGCCCAAAGGACACGTGCCGCACGCATTTTGGCCACTTCCATGAAGTAGTTTTTGCCGATAGCCCAGAAGAACGACAAACGTTTCGCAAACGCGTCGACTGCCAAGCCCGCTTGAATCCCTGTACGGATGTATTCCAAACCGTCCGCCAGTGTGTAGCCGAGCTCGATATCCGCCGTTGCGCCGGCTTCCTGCATGTGGTAGCCGGAAATCGAAATACTGTTGAACTTCGGCATGTTGTTCGTCGTATATTCGAAAATGTCGCCGATAATCCGCATGGAAATTTCCGGCGGATAAATGTACGTGTTACGTACCATAAATTCTTTCAAGATGTCGTTCTGAATCGTCCCCGCCATAACGCGCTGGTCAACCCCTTGTTCCTGACCGGCCAGGATGTAGAACGCCATGATCGGCAATACAGCCCCGTTCATCGTCATGGAAACGGACATCTGGTCGAGCGGAATCCCGCTGAACAGGATTTCCATGTCCAAGATCGAGTCGACGGCCACGCCTGCTTTACCGACGTCACCGACAACACGCGCATTGTCGGAGTCATAGCCGCGGTGCGTCGGCAAGTCGAACGCGATCGACAGACCTTTCTGACCGGCCGCCAAGTTACGACGATAAAATGCGTTGGATTCTTCCGCTGTCGAGAAACCGGCGTACTGTCGTACCGTCCACGGACGGAATACATACATCGTTGCATACGGTCCGCGCAAGCAAGGCGGAATACCTGCCGCAAAGTCGAGGTGGTTCATTCCTTCGTATACGTCTTTCGTGTACAGAGGCTCAACCTCGATTTGTTCCATTGTTTTCTTCGCAAGATCGGAAAATGATGTTCCGGTTTGCTGTTCCAGCCGTTTCAACCATTCCTGATATGATTGTTCCGGCCGTTCTCCTAAGCTCATCTTCGTAAAATCCGGAGTTTTATAGGCCATTATTCAATCATCCCCTTCTTCTTTTGCAATGCACGTAAGATTTGATAGCAGTTCGCCTTAACACTGATAAAGTCTTGCACGCCTGCTTTCAAATAGATTTCTTCCAAATCTTTCGGCGCGGCGCCGGCCAAGAAAATCGTCGCTTCCGGCAATGCGGCGCGCAATTTCGGAGCCAACTCCGGTACAATGTCCGGATACGTTTTATCCGTCGAACAAATGACTACCGCATCCGCTCCCGATTCGCCGGCCGCTTTGGCTGCCTCATCCGTATCCGGGAAGCCGTCATTGAGCATGACGTCAAACGCACCGACCTGCAAGAAACCGGTCGAGAAATCCGCACGTGCTTTGTGCTGAGGAATCGGCCCCATATTCGCCAAGAACACCTTGACGTTATCGCCGTCATGTTCTTCTTTGTATTTTTCGGTTGTCATACGCAATTCTTCAAAGCGTTCCGTCCAGCGATGTGCCGGAAGCGGTTTGACTTCTTCCGATACGTCACCTTCAACCACAAGAGCCTGCCGCATCTGGCCGATGGTCGCCCCTGCTTCGAAGCAAGCAATCGCCGCGTCTACCAGGGCACCTTCTTCGCCGCTGATTGCGGAAAGAAGCGCATAGATTTCCGTTTTCGGGTTCTTCGCTTGTGTATTTGCCGCGACTTTTTCCGACCGTTCTTTTTGGTGTGCCGCCGTATCTTCCGGACGTTTGTCCAACAGCACTTCCGTCATGTTCGGATACATATTGTTGCCGACTGCAACGTCTTTACGCAGCTCAAGCGATTTGAAACGCTGTTCCAAAATGTCGTTGATGGCATCTTGCGGATAATTTTCCTGCAATGCGGCCACAATACCGCCCATGCCTTCAATTTTCTGGAATTCTTCCCAAATCTTTTCTTGCAACTGCTTAGTCAACGATTCTACTGCCCAGGAACCGCCCGCCGGATCAATCGGTTGCAACATGCCGAATTCTTCTTGCAGCATGATTTGAATGTTGCGCGAAATGCGGCGTGAGAATACATCACCTTTCCGGATAGGTTCATCAAACGGACTGACTTCAAATGTATCGATTCCGCCAACCACACCGGAAAAGATTTGCGTCGTATCCCGCAACATATTAACGTAGGGATCGTAGACCGTCTTGGTAAATGCCGAAGGACGACCGTGCACAAGCATACGCTGGTCATCTTCATCCCCGCCAAAGGCTTCGATAATATTTGCCCAAACGACTCGCATCGCACGTAATTTTGCAATCTGCATGAAGAAGTTCGCTCCCATGGAGAAACCAAATTTAATTTGCCGTGCAATTTCCTTAATGGTAAAGCCTCGTTGCAACATAGCCCGAATATACGCTACCGCCATCGACATCGTGTAGGCTACTTCTTGTACATCATTGGCTCCCGCGCGACTAAACACATCGCTACGAACCATGATTGTCCGCAATTCCGGTGCTTCACGATTTGTCCAACGAATAACATGTGCCATTTCATCATACAACGTATCCAATGATGCGTAGCTCTTTCCCCGAACCAGGAGCTGCGCAATCGGATTCGCACCGATGACACCTTTCAGCTGTGCCGGCTTTTTCCCTTGTTTTTTCAACGCTGCCGATATCAGCGCCAAGACTCCCACTGCAGAAGCGCCTACATACATATATACCGGATATTTTTCAAAATCCAACCCGGCAATTAATGTTTCCGCATCTTCCAGCGTAGTAATATTAACACCTAAATCGCCAATTTTCTCTGCATCTTTGGCATCCTTATTCAGAATTGTTGCGGAATCAAGTGCAATATTATACACAGTGCTCCCTTTTTTCGTCTCTTCTTTCAACAACTCGTTGTTTTCCTGCGGTAATGTTTCATTACACAGCTGTGCAACACCCCATGGTTTGTTGATATAGCCGGATTCTTTTGCACCGCGCAAGAAATCTTTCATGCCGGGATAAGACTTGGTCGGCAAAATTGCATCTGTACGTTCACGTGTATACATCGGTTCAAATGTAATTTCTTCATACGTCTTCGTGAACATTACTTTGTCAAAGGGGCGTCCCTTCAATAGTTCTTCCGCCGCCACTTTCCATTCTTCATAGGTTGGCGGTGTAAACTCGTCAAACGAAACCGGCGGGAACTGCACTTCCGCATTCGGATTTTCATTTTCTGTTACATGATGATCCATCTTCTTGCTTTCATCCATAAACTTTTTTCAACCTCCTTTTATGTATGTGCGACAACTTACCTCACATATTCCTCCCTTCTCACATATTTGTCGCCGGCAAAAAAGCCTTCTGCTACCAGCAGAAGGCTTTTGCTCACAAAACTAATACGACTTCATATAGTCGTAATCGCCTCCCTATCACTCGTAGGTCAATCGGTGACTCCTAGACAGATAGTTCTCCTGGCTTAGATTCCTTGCTTATTCCGCCTTCCCGAAACTATTCAGTGGCATGTTGGAATTCGCTCCTCTTACAGTGGCGTGACCGCATCGGATTTGACCGATTTCTCTGTTATGCTTGCGCATCTGTCCGCGAATATAAAGTTGTATCTCATTTGAAAATCAATGTGCCTGTCTGGTTACGCTTGACTGACCACCCGCAAATAACGTACATCAAAAGCCTTGCAAATAGACTGCCGTAAACGTCCCTCAAGCATCGTTCGATGAATCTCCCGTTTCGTAATTAACATCAATCGACCTGTGCTCGGATCATAGTTAATTCGTAAAAGCTGATCTATATATTCCGTAAAATCACGCTCAGAAAGTATTTCCCGCAAAGAGCTTAACGCATCAGCAACAGGTCCTTCTTGATATTCCGCTCGTGCAGACACCGGAACAAATCGAACCTCATATAACGAATCCGAATATCCTTTACCCGCTGTAGAGCGCCTCTCCAAATCAATTGCCACAGACGTCACCTCCTACTTCATCTATTATACCTGTCTCTTATACACATCTCCGAGCCCACGAGACCGTTATTCTAA
>CAMYCX010000057.1 GCA_947254705.1 uncultured Veillonellaceae bacterium | reverse complement strand
GAGATTAGAATAACGGTCTCGTGGGCTCGGAGATGTGTATAAGAGACAGTACCTGCGCCAGTTGTCTCGCGCAGTTCCTTTACCATGCTCGCAGTAATCGCCATCTCATGCCCTCCTCGATTATGATTATTCGTCCGCTTGTGTTTGTTCTGTTTCTTCTTCTGTTATCGTTTCCTCTGTCTGTTCGCCCTGGCGACCTTCTAGAATTGCATCCGCCATTTTTCCGACTAACAATTTGATGGCTCGAATGGCATCATCATTTGCCGGAATCGGATAATCGATTTCATCCGGGTCACAGTTTGTATCAACTGTTGCTACAATCGGGATATTCAGCTTTCTTGCTTCTGCAACAGCGATGGCTTCTTTCTTAGGATCAACAACTACCATTGCCCCCGGCAACCCCTTCATATCTTTGATGCCGCGCAAATACTTATCCAGTTTCGCCATTTCCCGACGCAAGCCGATAACTTCTTTTTTCGGCAATACGTCAAACTTGCCTTCTTCTTCCATTTTTTCTAATTCTTTTAAGCGTTTAATCCGCAATTGAATTGTCTTGAAGTTCGTTAACATTCCGCCCAACCAGCGCTCATTAACGTAAAACATATTTGCCCGTTCTGCTTCTTCAACAATCGTTCCTTGGGCCTGTTTTTTAGTACCGACAAACAATACTGTCTGTCCGTTTTGTGCAACTTCACGCAGGAAATCATACGCTTCATCTACTTTTTTCACAGTTTTCTGTAAATCGATGATATAAATCCCGTTACGCTCAGTGAAAATAAACTTAGCCATTTTCGGATTCCAGCGCCGAGTCTGATGACCGAAATGAACCCCCGCTTCCAACAACTGCTTCATTGATACAACTGCCATAATGGCACCTCCTGTTTTGTAACCTCCGTCGCTTCCTGCCCGGCAGAACTTTTGGCAAAGCACAGCTGCTCAGGTCCGTCGACGTGCGTAATTTAACCTGCATAAGTATATCATAGAGCCCTTGTCAATGCAAGATTCTATGACTTGCTCAAGAAAACAAGTTCAGTTGCTCCTCTTCTGGCAAATAGTCCACTACTCGCATGTCCGTCAGCACATCTACTATAGCCTGCGTCACTTTAGCACGTCGCCGTAAATCTTCCTTTGACGTAAACGGAGATTCGTTTCTTGCTTTCACGATTTCTTCCGCTACCGTTTCGCCCAATCCCGGCACGCATGACAATGGGGGCAGTAATTTACCGTCAGACAACAAAAAGCGACGAGAGTCAGATTGCAATAAGTCTACGTTCTTGAACGAAAACCCTCTTAGCCCCATCTCCATTGATACCTCCAGAGTGGTCTGAAGATCCTTTTCAACCGCACTGGCTTCTCTGCCTTTGGAACCAATATATTGCCACATACGCTGCTGTGCTTCCATTCCTTGCAGAATAACTTGACCGTCAAATGCTCCACGAGCCCTGACAGTGAAGTAGGCCGCATAAAATGCCAACGGATAATTAATTTTAAACCAGGCAATACGAAAGGCCATCATAACATATGCCACTGCATGCGCTCTTGGGAAAAGATATGAAATTCGCTGGCAAGATGTGATAAACCAATCCGGTATTTGATTCTCACGTAGTATTTCTTCGTTGTTGGTGATTGCCTCGCCTTGTTTGTTCTTTTTCTCCAGCCCTTTTCCCTTACGAACATTCTCCATTACATTAAAAGCAATCTTGGGGGTAATCCCGTGCAGAATCAAATAATTCATAATGTCATCACGTGTCGATATTGCCTCTTCCAGCTTTACCGTTCCCGACGCAATCAAATCTTTTGCATTATTCAACCATACGTCTGTTCCATGAGAAAACCCGCTGATACGGACTAATTCACTAAAATTTTGCGGATGTGTATCTGCCAACATTTGCCGTACAAATTGTGTTCCATATTCAGGGATTCCCAATGTGCCTACCGTATCTCCGTTCAAATCCTCCGGAGTCAGTCCCAAGGCTTCAGGGGAAGAAAACAAACTCAATGTTTGCGGGTCATCAAAAGGTATACTTTGCGGTGACACTCCTGTAATATCCTGTAACATTCGAATAACTGTCGGATCATCGTGGCCGAGAATATCAAGTTTAACCATTCGCCCTTCAATCGAATGGTAATCAAAATGAGTCGTAATAATTCCTGACTCCTTTTTATTAGCAGGATGCTGAATCGGCGTAAAAGCTAAAATATCCATATCCCGCGGACAAACCATAATACCGCCGGGATGCTGACCCGTAGTATTTTTTACGTCCAAAATGCCGGTTGCCATTTTCGCCGCATAAATGTCATTGAATGTCAGCCGGTTTTGCTCTTTGTACTTTTTGACATATCCAAATGCCGTTCGGTCTTGAATTCCGCTGATAGTGCCTGCACGAAAAACATTGTCCTTTCCAAACAGTTCCTCTGTATATTTATGCGCATTCGGCTGATAGTCGCCGGAAAAATTCAAATCGATATCGGGGACTTTATCACCTTCAAACCCCAGAAATACTGCAAACGGAATATTATGCCCGTCTTTACTCAGCCTTTCTCCGCATTCAGGGCATGATTTGTTCGGTAAGTCGAAACCGCCTCCCACCGTTCCCGGAGGAACAAACTCAGTATATTGACAAGAAGGACACACATAATGCGGTGGCAACGGATTTACTTCCGTAATATCCGCCATTGTTGCCACAAAAGAGGACCCGACCGAGCCTCGCGACCCCACCAAATAACCATCATCCATCGAATGTTTTACTAACTTATGCGCAATATAATACAACACGCCGAAACCATTGCCAATAATAGCGTCAAATTCTTCCTTCAGCCGCGTTTCCACCTCCGAAGGAAGCGGATCGCCGTAAATGCGTTTTGCTTTGGCATAACACATTGCTACCAATTCCTCGTCTGACCCTTGTATCTTTGGGGAATACAGCTTGCTTTCAGAGGGAATCGGATGCAACTCTTCTACGGTATCATTCAGTGCCCGCGTATTGGTCACGACAATTTCTTCTGCCTTTGACTGGCCTAAATAAGCAAACTCCTCCAACATCTGCTCTGTCGTTCGCAAGAACAAATCCGGCATATCTTCTAAACGTTCGCCCTCTTTGGCCCATTTGCTCAATAAAATTCCTCGATAAATTTTATCCTCAGCAAACAGATAGTGAGAATCACAAGTCGCACATACAGGAATTTGCAATCGATCACCCAGCTCCACAATTGCCCGATTAAGGTTTCGCAGATCATCATCCGTACAAATCTTAGGATAGCGATCATCTCGCACGAGAAATCGATTGTCAGAAATAGGTTGAACCTCCAAATAATCATAGAATCTGGCAATGTCATCAATCTCTTCTTGCGGTTTGCATTCCAAAATCGCACGAAATAACTCCCCCAATACACACGCGGAACCAAGAATCAGTCCTTCTCTGTTCTCCTCCAAAACCGCACGAGGAATCAGCGGACGCTTTTTAAAGTACAACAGATGAGACAACGATACCAACCGATATAAATTACGAAGCCCCGTTCGGTTGCGGGCTAGAATAATAATATGGGCATATTTTTGATGATCCTGCGCCATATCCGTGGGCACCTCACCAATCAAATACCCCTCCATGCCATAAATTACTTTTACGCCGTTTTCTTCCGCCAGCGCCTGCACCAACGGAAAAGACTGCACGACACCGTGATCGGTAATCGCCACTGCAGGATGCCCCCATGCTTTCACGGTTTTCATCAACTGCTTGACATCGATTAGTGCATCATTACTCATTTTTGTATGCAAATGCAACTCTACCCGCGGTGTAGGATGCTCGTCCAAAATTCGCTTTTCTTCTACTTGAATCTCCATCAAGCCGCGAATATCTATCACCAAATCATGGCTGTATTTATCATATTTAGCGTCCCCGCGAATTCTCACTCGGGTGCCTTTACGCAAACTTCTTTCCAAATGCGACACGTCTTCCGTTTCATCAAAAAAGTGTTGTGCCTTCATGCCATTCGTTTCGTCCGCCACTTGCATGACCAATAGCTTGCGTCCGGTCCGAAGCTCTCGAACCTCTGCCATGATGACTTCGCCCTCTACCACTACTTGCGGCTGCTCATCCAAAATAGACTCCATCGGTACAGGTGTTTTTTTTATCATCTTACGGCCAATCAAAAGACCGTTGTCTGAACGTGACATTCCCGATGTCACCGCACGTTGAAAATCAGCATCATATAGTTCTCGTTGCCACCCTGCAACCACTCCATCCAAAGTATCCGCGCCCATTTTAAAAGCATCCGTAACTTTCCCCGGCTCGTCTTTATTTTCGATCAGTGTCGTAACAGGTAACGCTGCTATATCTTTTTGTAATGTATCAGCATCACTCTTCGGTTTCCACAACACATCATTAATATATATCGGTAACGGGAGCGTAATGGCTACCAACGCTCTTTCTACCCAATCCGCCGCAACGGATACTTTCGTATCTTCACAATAAATCCGGCACGCCTCAGTACCCAAGCGGATGCACAACTCCACTTTGCCGGTCTCAACAGGGATAACCAATTTATATTCGCTCATTGTCCGCCTGCGTCAGTACGCTTGCACCTGCTTTCCTTTATTTTTCAATTCGCTTCCTGAACCTCTTTGTTTACCAATCTGCCAATCTCTTTAACTTCTGTTTGATGATCTATTATTTCCTTTTTCCCTTTATCTGCCACTGATACCATAACAATAGTAGACACCGGTTCATAATACGAGCCAAAAGAATCTGTTTTTGAACGGCCGTCATTCCAAGTCACATTCCGAACCCATGCAACTTGATAGCCATCATGCCCTTCTTCCCGGTTCGGCAGCATAGAAGAATCCGCTGCAACACGTTCCACAGTTTCATGCGGAATTACACGATATTCAGTCTGTCGGAGATCAACACCGGTCGGCACATCAGCATGATTCCCAAGTACGGCAATTTGTAAAGTACCTTCACCGACTCGAGCAACAATACAAATCGGATAAGAGTATGTATTCGCCAAGACTAAATCTAAGTAATGATCTGCAACCGTCGCATCACGCCCAATATCAATATAACCGACAGGCGCAAAATGAGCAGTTCTTTCAATAATGTCTAGTCCGCTTACCAAAGCACTGTTGAACAAGGTACTGCTCACCTGACAGACACCGCCGCCATAATCCGGCTCCAGCTTCCCATTGATAAACACCGGCGCTTCCAAATACCCCTGATCTGCGATACGCGGTCCGGTCGTCCCATTAAATGAAAACCAATCTCCCGCTTGTACCACGCTTTGGTTGATAGCTGCTGCCGCACGTCGAATATTAGCCGCACGATTACCGCCTTCCGCAAAATATGTGGTGTATTGCCCCAATATGCTGTCAATGCCGTTAAACATTTCCGCCGTTACAGTCGGCAAGGTTACCGTTTCCGGGCGAAGCGATATATTTTGCACCGTCACCATAGGCAGCGCCTTTTCTATTTCCTGTTGCAAGATCGTGGCTGAAAAATGAAATCGTGGTCGCTCCTTGATAATCCTTACCGTTCCGTCCATCGCCCAGTCCAAAGAAGCATTTTGAGCCGGTTGCGACACTGAGTTCTGAAAGTTTTCAACCCATGCACGTACTTTCCCTGCATCATATAACATATGCGGCACGACCTCCGGACGATACACCCTACTCCACACTCGCTCTCGCCAACGTTGCCACAATGATCCCCGACGCCCATAAGACACAACTTCATTTACTGTTTTATCAATATCAATTTGTAATCCTACATCTGCCGTTTGCAGCGGATATTGATATCGATCGTGAGTCACATAAATAACTCGCTTACGTAATAATTTATCTTGCGCCTCCAAAAGGTCTCTCACTTCACTTCGCGACAATCCTCCAATCTCCGTCGCTACCACTCTCATCCCCGGCACAATATACCCTTCCTGTGTTTCCAAAAACGGATAAGCCAGTGCGCCGACCGATATGATCACCCCACCTAAAAGCCCCCACCACTTTTTATTCATTTAATCCCCTTTATCTATCAATATATCGAATCCAGACATCTCTCATGCTTTGCCCTGTAATTCCTCTGCGTTGTGCATATTGACACTCATATACCGCCAACAGCAGTGCCCTCGTTCGTCGTAATGAAAGTTTTCGCCGTGCCTGTTCGAGCGAATTCCAACGCCACGAGTTATTTATTCCCAAACGTTCGGCAATTGCTGACGACTTTAGACCACTTCGCTCCATCTCTGCAATCTGTAAATACAGTCGCAATTGCGAGGCAACATAGCCCACATTTTTCAACTCTTCTTTAGCCCCGTCAAACAAGCTGTCGTTGGCAATCAAAACCGCCTCTAAATTTCCGTTCAAAAAATCATCCCAAAATGCGAATGCACGGTGCTGCATATACGACGGCAATGAATCCCGTATCATTGATTCAGTTATTGTTCTCTCCGGCGATGAAAGCAGCCATCGTTCAATTTCTGTTGCTACAAAAACGCTGGAAACATTCTCCCAGCGCTCCGTCATCTGCTGTAAATAAGTCCGCGCCGAAGGTTCCAATCGCCCTTTGCGCAATCGCAGTTCGGCGTCAAAAGCCTGCATTAGTTGGCGTCCCGTCAACAAATCCGCCTGGTGAGCGACAGCACTTTTCAACAATACTTTCGTGTTTCTTTTTCGTCGATCCAAGTTTCCTTCGACGATAATAAACACACGCGTCTCACGTGGCAAATTTTGCAGTTTAGCAATCAGTCTCTCAAAAGACTCTCTATCCTCAAATGCCGTAATTAAGCACAACGGATTTACCGCTTCAATTCTGCGTGCTGATGAAAACAAATCCATCGTCTCAATATGACGCATGATCTCTGCTGCAGTCGGCCGTTCCAAACGAATGACATCCGCATCATCTTTCGGCGAAACATATTGAGATCGTGCCGCATATAATGCCGACACATCCGTTCCATAAAAAACAACGACGGGAGCCAGTTGTCCGTCTTTTTTATTCATACGTCACCATACTCCATTTCCCATTTCGATATGTCCCGACGACACACCCTTTCTCGGATGGATTGTACTGTGCAATATTCAGCCACGCAAACACCGTGTCTTCAAGCACAGCAAATTTTTTCTGCAGAGGCGGCAAGACGACCGCCGCAGGGTAATTGCCCTTCCCCGCATCACGTCGATATGTCTCCATTTGTCGAGCATTGGAAAATACCAAGCAAGTGTGTTCTCCCATCGGTATCTCTGCCGATTGATTTCCCCATGGGATCACCAACACGGTAACATTCTCCGCGTCCCGAACGACAAGACCATCCGCACGATACTCCGCGGTCCAGCCGTCAGACCAACGCCAACATTGACCTATGTTGTCTTGAAGAGCATTTTTATCAAACGTGTGAGAAATCAGTTTTTCAGGATAGATCGGTGTGCCCATTAATAAGTTTCGTGTCGGCATTTTTACCTCATCATCCTGAATCCAAATTGAGGGTCGATACACGCCGAAATATTCCAGCGCGGATATCCATTCCGACTTCTCTCTCAATCGGGATTTCACCCACTCCCCTTCTCTATAATATACCAAAGATCCCCCCGCATGTTCAATCACAATTCCTCGTGCTGACCCTAGGTCCGGGACGACCAACCGTAATGCCGCACTATGCCCGGACCACGAGTACACCAGCAGAAAAGAAACGCAACAAGCGGAGACGCCATACCATATCCGTCTTCTATTTTCTGTTTCCTGTAAGGCTACACATACACCGACAATCAGCGCATAATACGCTACTATCTCCGGCCATTCCCAGCCACGACCGTACCAGTTTGCTCCCGGCCAGTGAGCAATCCATTGGTTTACAGTTACTGCCAATGTGATAATCTGACTGCCCGCCCACGCCAAAAAATCCCCAACAAACGGAACGATCTGTCCGAGAACTGCACCAAGGCAAATTATAATAGCCAGCTCTAATAAAGTTCCAACTGTCATATTACTAATTACCGTATATGTCGGCAAAACATGAAAATAGTACAACAGCAACGGAATTAACAATATTTGAGCAGATACTGCCACAGCAGTCGTCAGTGCCAAATAGTTTGGAATATGTTTCTTTAATTGTCGGTAAATCGGTGAAGCAAACAGCAAAATCCCTGTTGCCGCACCAACAGATAGCTGGAAACTGACGTCATAAACATAATACGGTTGGTACAATAACATACCGATGACCGTTAGCCCCAACCAGTGAGTTGCCGTATATT
>CAMYCX010000056.1 GCA_947254705.1 uncultured Veillonellaceae bacterium | reverse complement strand
GTCATCGATATCGCACGGGAAGTACATGAAAAATTATTTTCCGATCACCTGGAACGCTACGGCATGATGCGCTGGCAGGAGCTTACGGAGGTGGCGGGCATCGGGCCGGACAAGGCGGCCACCGTCTGCGCGGCGATCGAGCTGGGGCGGCGCTTGGCACGACATCGGGCTGCCGATGCACGGGCGGACTTTTCCGATCCGGAGCGGGTGGCGGCGTACTTCATGCCCCAAATGCAATACTTGCCGCATGAGGAGTTTTACTGCTGTTACTTGTCAACGAAAAACCGGCTGTTGGCGGCCGTGATGCAGTCCAGAGGAGGGTTGAAGTCGAGCATGGCGGATGTGCGGATGATTTTTGCCGATGCGTTTCGCTGGAATGCGGCGGCGTGCATCTTGGTCCATAATCACCCGAGCGGCAATCCGACACCGTCGGAGGCGGATATTCGTACGACAGAGCGGATGGTGTCGGCAGGGCGGGTGCTGGATATTCCCATCCTTGACCATGTCATCATCGGCGATGGGGTGTTTACCAGCATGAGAAGAAAAGGTCTGTTATAATACAGGCAACAGGAAAAACGATACGGGGAAATATCGTTACCAACGGAGGCGGCCATGGATATAGAATATTTTCGCAATTTTATTATGATTGTTGATTCACAAACCTTGACCGAAGCGGCGAAAAAGTTGAGCATGGTACAACCGGCACTGAGTGCCCAACTCAAGCAGGTGGAGCACAACTACGGCGCCCAGCTGATTATCACTCACCGCGGCGGACGGCAAATCGAGCTGACGGAAGCGGGGGAGTTGTTTTATCGTCGTGCCAAAGACTTGATACGTTTGGCGGACGATTTGAAAGACGAAGTCAACCACATCGCGGCCGGCGGTGCGGGAACATTGCGGGTGGCGATTACCCCGGGGGCGGTACAAGGCTTTATTGATGATTACATTTTGCCGTTTTCGGAGGCGCATCCCGAGTTCCGCTGCGTCTTTTATGAAGGTAATGTCGATGTGCAGGCGGAGTACTTACTGGAAGGGTTGGCGGATATCGGCGTGATGAATGAGCCGATCTGTCGGGGATATTTGTTTGATTTGATACATATTCGGTATCGGCAGCTGAACGTACTGATGGCGGAAGATGCGAATTGGATTTCGCCGCAAAAAAAAGAATTGATGATTAAAGATTTGGTGAACATGCCGCTTTGCGTTACCCGCAGTGTACAACCGAAACTGGAATCTTTTTTCCGCGAACGGGGATTGGAAAGCGACATACGCAGCGTGTGCAGCACGAACGCATTGGCCTCTCATTGGGCGCGGCGGGGGCTGGGCGTGTCGGTGATCGTCGGCGACGGAGCGGGCGAACCGGGACTGCGTGAAGTGCCGTTGGCGCGGGAAGAAATGCTCGGTGCGGAGCATATGTACGGCGTCAAAAATCGCAAGTTGAGCACGATTGCCAAGCGGTTTATCTCATTTATCCGAGAACGCGAATGACGGATCGGTCGGATCATTTGCGGGGAAATATTTGAATCGATAATCATTTCGCGTTATAATCAAATTGACAAGCACGATATACTGCACAAAAAAGGAGAGGGAGACATGAAAAACTTTACTTATCACGTACCGACCAAAGTCGTATTCGGTACAGATCGTGAACGTGAAGTCGGTCAACTGTTGCGAGATTTGGGTGCAACCAAAGTCCTGATTATTCACGGACGCCAAGCGGAACGGTGCAAAGGTCTCTACGAACGTGTAGTGAAATCATTGGCGGAAGCAGGTATTCAGTACAATGACGTCGGCGGGGCGTATCCGCCGGCCACACGAGCGAAGGCCAACGAAGGAATCGCGCTGGGACGGATTGAAAATGTAAACTACATTTTGGCCATCGGCAGCGGCGCCGTCATCAATTTGGCGAAAGCGATTGCGATCGGTATCCCGAATGACGGGGATATTTGGGAATATTATACAAAAGAACGGACACCGAAACAGATTTTGCCGGTGGCAGTCGTTTCAACGAACGTAGCCGGCGGCGGGGAAATGAGTGCGATCAGTCAGTTGACGAACAAGGCGCGCCGTTCCTCGAAGATTCTGTATCATCAGGAAACACGTCCGCAATTGGCCGTGATGAATCCGATGCTGACGTTTACCTTGCCGATGGATGAGCTGCTCGGCGGGATTATGGAAATTCTGATGCTCACCATGGAACGGTATTTTACTCACGACAGCACGATGGAATTGACCGATAATATCTGCGAAGTACTGATGCGGGTCGTGATCCGCAACTCGCAGATTATCATGGAAGAGCCGAATAATTACGAAGCACGGGCCAATGTCATGTGGGCGAGCGCGCTGGCACACAACGACTTGACCGGTTGCGGCAACGGTTGGGGTGATCTCACCGTTCACAATATGCAAAAAGAATTGCTCGGCATGTACAATGTACCGCAAGGGATTGCCCTTGCCATGTCGTGGGTCGCATGGGCGAAACACGTCTATAAAGCGGACGTATTCCGTTTCTATCGTTACGGCCGCACCGTGTGGAATTTACCGCGTGATTTCGGTACGCAGGAAGACATTGCCAAAGAGTCGATTTCCTTTACGGAAGACATCTTCCGGGCAATGGGCATGATCGGAGAACGGGCGCGTCAGCAGGTCGGCGATGTCGTATTCGATACGGAAGAATTGACCGATCGCGTGATGGACGGCGAAAGTCAAATCGGTGCGTTCAAAGTGCTTACCCGCGAAGAAGTCAAAGACCTCTTCGACGATGCCGTGGCATATTTACAATAAACCGGATGATCGGTGATAAAAAGGGATCGGGCTTCGTTATATCGAAGTCGATCCCTTTTCAATAGGAATAAAACGATGTTCGGGCATGCGGCGGCGTGCCTTACGAAAAACTCCCGCGACATTGTCGCGGGAGTTTTTATTGTCATTATTTTTTCTGTGCCCGGAAGTGTTCCTTGATCTTTTCGATCACTTGCGCACCTTTGTCGGAACGAAGGTAAGCGAGTGTTGTCGGCGGAACAAATTCTTCGACCAATGCCCAGTTGTCTTCGGCGAGTGCCGCCCGGACTTTGGAGGCGCTGATGATACTGCCGCCTTCCTGCTTACGCGGGATAATCTTAAAGTCCATATCATTCATCGGCAATACTTTACCGAGCGCTTTATTGTATGCATTCGTCGTGTTGTCGGTCGGTTCTTCGCCGACGAAACGAACGTTGATGCCGAGCGCCGGTGCAATTCGTTCCGCAAAAACGGTAGCGTCGAGCTTGGTTTGGGCATCGAGCGCTTCCGTGCCTTTGATGAAGTAAGTCGGGAACGTCGCATTCGAGATGATGTATTCACCGCCGGAGACGACGCGGACATTACCCAAATCTTCCGTTCCTTGCCGTACGAGTTCGAGACGGTCGGCAAAGGGGAACAGGGAGCGATCTTCCTGCACGACGAACAGCACGACATCATCGCATTGCTGTGAGGTGTATTCGATCAATGCACGGTGACCGCGAGTAAACGGATTACAGTTCATGACGATCGAACCGCGGACAGCGCCCTTGGGTGCACCGACGATTTCCTTGACATGCGCCAGAAAATCTTCGAGCGAAGGCGTTCCTTTTTCGAGCAGCGCCGCGTACGGTTTTGCGACGGCGACACAACGGAACCCGACATGTTCAAAAACGGGTACTTTTTCCGGCTTCGTAAAGATTTGGAATCCCGTGATACCGCGGCGATCGGCCTCCGCTTCGAGCATGGCCAGCAGTCGGTGCGTGAGTCCTTTGCCTTGATAATCGGGAGAAATCGCAATATTGCGGAATACACGTCCGCTGAGGGAGGCGGTGGCGATGAGTGTCTCACCGTCGAAAATCCCTGCCGTATAATCTATCGTATCTTCGGAAAACGTCAATTCAAATTGCTTGAGCAAGCCCATTAATTGACGTTGGTCATCTCCGTGATGTAAATCCAATGGTCGTTGTGTAAAGGTATTCATAATCATCCTCCTTCGATGATGTACTCTATTCTTATTATAACAAATCAAGGACACAGGTTAAAGGAAAACGGTAACTTGCGTATGCGTATATCGCATGCATGCGGTATTGTCATGTGACGACAAGGCGACTGAGGCAAGCATCGCGACATCAGAAAAGGGAACCCCGCGGGATTCCCTTGTGATCACAAGCGGCGTGCGTTTATGCAGCGCGTTTGCTGCGCCACCACTGGTAGGCAATCAGTGCGCCGACAATGGCGATACCGAGAATATCGGTCATCGTTCCCGGCTTGATGAGCATGAGTCCGCCGAGCGCAAACGCGACACGTTCCCAGAGGCTTTCCTTCACGATGAAGTAGCCGATCAACGACGAGCTGAGCGCTACCATACCGATGATGGCGGTAATCAGAATCGAGACAATCGAGATAAAATCGGCGTCAATCATCAACATGGCCGGTGACATGACAAACATGTACGGAATAAGGAATGCCGCAATAGCCAGTTTGGAGGCGTTGACCCCCGTTTTGAGAGCATTTCCGCCGGCAATCGCCGAACCTGCATACGCGGCGAGAGCGACCGGCGGGGTTACGTCGGCGATAATCCCGAAATAAAAGACGAACATGTGTGCCGCCAACACCGGCACCCCGAAATCCATTAAGGCTGGTGCGGCAATCGTCGAGGTAATGACATAGTTGGCGGTGGTCGGTACGCCCATGCCCAGTATGATCGAGGTGAGCATGGTGAAGAACAAAATCGGCAGGAACATACCGCCGGATAAGTCCAGCAGGAATGAACCCATCTTCATACCGACACCGGTTTTGGTGACGACACCGATGATGATACCTGCGGCCGCACATGCCGCAAGGACCGAAAGCATCCCTTTGGCCCCGTCGACGAGACCTTGCATGATTTGTGCCGCGGACATACGCGTGTTGGCGCGCAGCATCGCCGCGATCACCGACATAAAGATGCCGACCAGTGCGGCTCGCATCGGCGTGTATCCCGAAACGAGCAGATAGATAATCACAATCAGCGGCAAGGCAAGATGCCCGCGTTCACGAAAAATCAAGGACGCTTTCGGGAGATCTTTACGCGGTATTCCCTGCAAATTTTTCCGGCGGGCTTCAAAATGAACACCGAGCCAAATACCGAGAAAATATAAAATCGCGGGAATCGTCGCCGCCTTGACCACTTCCATGTACGGTACATTGACGAACTCCGCCATCAGAAAAGCGGCCGCCCCCATAATCGGCGGCATGAGCTGCCCGCCCGTAGACGCGGCGGCTTCCACGGCGCCGGCGAAGTTACGGTCATAGCCGAGATTTTTCATCATCGGAATGGTAAAGCTGCCCGTACCGGCAACGTTGGCCACCGATGAACCGGAAACGGTCCCCATCAGACCGCTGGAGAGGACGGCGACTTTCGCCGGGCCGCCGCGCGCCCAACCGGCGATCGCATTGGCGATATCAATGAAGAAATGCCCCAGACCTGTCGATTCCAAGTACGCACCGAACAGGATAAAGAGAAAGATAAATGTGCTTGACACACCGAGCGGAATGCCGAAAATGCCTTCCGTCGTAAAAAAGAGATGACTGACTAATTGTTCGAGTGTCACTCCGCGGTGTCCCAAGATGCCGGGAATATACGGCCCGGCAAATGCGTAAGCGAGAAAGATCAGCACGACGGACACCATCGGAATGCCGACAACGCGTCGTGCCGCTTCGATGACGAGCAAAACGCCGAGCAGTCCTACGGCAAAGTCCGTGCTGCTGATGTTGCCGGCCCGCATGACCAATTCATGATATTGTATGACCAAGTACCCCGGTGTCGCACCGCCCAAGATGGCCAGTCCGATATCGAGCGGATGCGGGAAACGACGAATCAGCCAACGTCGGCGCGAGGGATACAAGAGGAAAATCAGCACCAAACCGAATCCCAAATGAACGGCACGCTGTAATTGTGCGTCCAATACGCCGAACAGGCCCGTATATAGTTGAAACAGGGAAAAACAAATCGCAACGGCGGCGACGATTTTCCCCATCAGACCGCTATATTCGGCTAAATGCTGATTGTCATCCGACAGCGTGGGTGCTGTCTTGGTGGTTGTTGTCATAATCATAACCTCATTCTGCTAGTAGTTGCGGCCACTGTTGCGCCGCCAGTACTGTGCGGTACGGAGCAATACCGATCCGCACTGCCGTTCCGGCGGGATATATACGATACAAATCCAGTGACCTTTGCGCGGTCGTCAGCGTCAGCTCCGTGCCGACGCCGACTCCTACACGCAATGACGGGAGCGGGCGATGCATGCCGTGCAGCACGAAATCATCGCCGTCCCGCGTAAACGTTCCTTCTTCGGGCAAAAAGGGAAGTCCCACTCCGTACGAGCGGTAACGTGTCCCCGTCAGAATAAACCCGTCGGCGGCATCATTGACATCGAGATACTCCGTCACATACGTTTGTTGGACGGAATGACGAAACCGTATCGCCAGTACCTCGTGCGGTCGTGCCGGACCGAGTACATCACAGCGAGATACGGTGACGGCATACATCGTCGGTGCGGCACCTGCCGTCGCACACCAGGCGATCAGTCCCGCACACAAGATGAGAACTCCGATGATGACTCCCGCTGCGCGTTTCATTATTCACTCAGCGCTTTTTTCGCACCCGCGTTCATCGTCAGCGGCATGCCCTGAAGAGCGCCTTCCTTGGTGATCAATTTACCGACGGCGTGTGCCTGGGCGATTCGATCCAAGTTGCTGAAAATGGCTTTGGTGATGTCGTAACCTTGCTGTTCCGTCATTTTATCCGTGGTGACAATCATCGCCATTACCGATACCGTTGCCACATCGGAGGTAACGCCGTCATACGTACCCGCTGGAATGATTGTCTTGGTATAATACGGATACTGTGCGACGAGCGCATCGGCCGTGGCGTCATCGAGTGCGACCAAGGTGATCGCCTGGTTGGCGGATACGTCCTGTACTGCCGCCGTGGGGAAACCGGCCGTTACAAACGCCGCATCGACATTACCGTCTTTCAATGCACCGGACGCTTCGCCGAACGAGAGATACTGCACATCGATATCATCGTACGTCAATCCGGCCGCCTGCAAAATCTGACGGGCATTGGCTTCCGCACCGCTGCCCGGCGCACCGACCGCGACACGCTTGCCACGCAAATCGGCAATGGTATGAATGCCGTTCTTTTCCAATGTGACGAGCTGAATCGTTTCCGGATACAGGGTCGCAATCCCGCGCAAGGAATCGACCTTTTTGCCGGCAAACATTTCAATCCCGTTGGCCGCATAATAGGCGATATCGTTCTGTACAAATGCCATATCAATCGCGTGGTCTTTCAGCATATTGATGTTGGCCACGGAAGCGCCCGTACTTTCGGTGCTGGCATTCGCGCCCGGAATATTTTTGTTGATGATCTCGGAGATTGCGCCGCCCAGCGGATAGTACGTGCCTGCCGTACCGCCGGTACCGATATTCAAGTACTGCTGTTTCGGCGTATCACCGCACCCGCCCAACGCGGCCATCACGGCTACACCGGTGGCCAAAGCAATCATTTTTACGAGAGAACGTTTCATCTTACTCATCCTTTCTGCTGACAAATCGGGAAATAAAAAAAGGAGCCTGCGCTCCCGGCACAAAGCCTGCATACGAGCGTACGCCGACTCCGTTGTCGACTCACTACCTGTACGGTAGGAAGTATTCGATTTCCCATGTAGTTGAATTATTGCCATTATAGCACTACCATTGACGGAATGCAAACGAAATCAAGCACAATCAATGAAAAATACTGTATACAGAAACGTATCTTGCTCACAAGCGATCGACCTTGCACAAAAAACGTACGGACGGTTGACTTTTTCAAGAAAATTATTTATACTGTGTAAAGTCAGTTGCCGGCATAGCTCAGTTGGTAGAGCGGCGCATTCGTAATGCGTAGGTCGTAGGTTCAAGTCCTATTGCCGGCTCCATACGTATAATGAAGGCCTTCCGAAGAGAAGGCTTTTTATATACTTGGTAGTCCGTTCGCGTCACATCGTGATGCACACGTAGGTTCAAGTCCTATTGCCGGCTCCATACAAGAAACGAAATCCTTCCGAAGAGAAGGCTTTTTATATGCTGGGGAGTCCGTTCGCGTCACATCGTGATGCACACGCAGGTTCAAGTCCTATTGCCGGCTCCATACGTATAATGAAGGTCTTCCGAAGAGAAGGCTTTTTATATGCTTGGGAGGCCATTCGCGTCGCTTCGCCCGGTATGTGGCGGGGGAAGGACGTTGATTGTACAGATATACGGATATTATATTTTTACTATATAGGGGCTGTCTCTTATACACATCTGACGCTGC
>CAMYCX010000055.1 GCA_947254705.1 uncultured Veillonellaceae bacterium | reverse complement strand
AGTTCCCTTTGGGCGGGAACTGTATATTGAGCAGGCGGATTTTATGGAAGAACCGGTAAAAAAGTTTTTCCGTTTAGCACCGGGCAGAGAAGTGCGGTTGAAAAATGCGTATATCATTCGTTGTGATGAAGTCATCAAAGATGAAGCAGGAAATATTGTCGAGTTGCGTTGCAGTTATGATCCGGATTCAAAGAGCGGGACGCCCGGCAGTCAGCGAAAAGTGAAAGGGGTACTGCACTGGGTCAATGTTGCTACCGCAGTGCCGGTGGAAGTGCGTATGTACGATTATCTCTTCAGTCCGGAAGATACGGCGGATGATCGTGCACCGGAAGACAAAGTGAATGAACAGTCATTGCAAGTTTTGAAATCATGGGCGGAGCCGGCAATTCGGGATTATCCCGCCGGAGCACGTTTTCAGTTTATACGGCAAGGATATTTTGTCATTGACCCCGATACGACGGAAAATCACCTCGTTGTGAATCGTATTGTTGGTTTGCGTGACACATGGGCAAAAATACAGGCACAGAAAAAATGAAAATACAACACATGAAACGGATCGGAATCACTTTGTGTATGGCGGCGGTATGTATCGTTTCCGCAGTACAGGCGGCGGATTGGCACGTGCCGGCAGTCGGGATCGTAACTTTGCCGGACGGTACAGTAACGGCGAAAGGCATGCCGTTGTCCGTTGCAGCGGGCAAGAAACTTGACGCTCGTTTGCACCGATACGGTATTTACGGCAGCGAGTATTGGGTTTTGCGCGGACAGAAGGAAGCGAACTTTGCGTATGCTTGGGCGGCATTGATCCCTATGGATGCGGCGTTCATGCAAACGCAAGAAAAGCCTGCCGATGGAGCGTTCACAACGGCAAAATTACCCGCCGGAGTACCGCGTACGGTCAAGTCGGCGGTGCGGGATGTGCCGGGGACTGCCGGAGAACGGTTGGAACGGGCGGCCGGGTTGGTTCGTGAAATATGGGGGGCGAATGCTCGTGATATCCATCCCTTTGCTGTTATCGGTCGGAACGATACGGTAGCACGGGCGCACTGGGTATGCCCGTTGGAGCAGCAGGGGGTCATAATGGATCAGCAGTACGATGCATGGCTGATTGATCAGGGAAACACAGTGGATTTATTTTTACTTGTGACCGACACTCGGCATTCGGTATGGACGTCATCCTTGATCAAGGCATGGGAAATGAGAAAGCATAGTCGTTCACGATATTTTGCATAAGTGCATATAACAAAACCAAAAAACCTAATTGACAAGTAACATGCCCTTCGTTATGATAGAGGCAAGGTAGTATTTCAGTACTCGAAAGGGGATTAATCAGATGGCAAAATTGGCAATTGTATACTGGACAGGGTCGGGTAATACCGAAGCAATGGCGCAGGCGGTGGATGAAGGCGCTCGCGAAGTGGGAGCGGAAACGGAATTGTCGTTTGTGACGGATGTAACGGCAGAAGATATCGCCGCATTTGATCACATTGCGCTCGGTTGTCCGGCAATGGGAGCGGAACAACTGGAAGAATATGATTTTGAACCGTTTTTTGCGGAGCTGGAAGGTCACTTGGCCGGGAAAAAAGTTGTGATTTTCGGTTCGTATGCATGGAATGACGGAGAATGGATTGAAATCTGGTCGAAACGGGTAACGGATGCAGGTGCTGACCTGGTATCCGATCCGGTGAAAGCGTTTGCCTATCCGGGCGATCCGGAACTGGAAGCATGCCGCACATTGGGTAAAGCCTTGGCGGAAGCGTAACGACAAAACGCCACGAATTTCGTGGCGTTTTCTTGTATAGAGGATAGGGAGGACGGTATGAAGGTAGCGGTAGTATATTGGTCGGCGACGGGAAATACGGAGGCGATGGCAGGCGAGGTCGCGTTGGGCGTTCGTGATGTCGGTGCAGACGTATTGCTTGCGGAGATGAGTGAGGTTAAAGCATGTGAGATCGGCAGTTACGAACGTATTATTCTCGGGGCGCCCGCAATGGGATTGGAGGAATTGGAAGAATATGAAGTGCGTCCCTTTACCGAGGCATTGGTACCGTATTTACAGGGCAAGGAAGTCGGCCTGTTCGGTTCGTGCGGTTGGTCAAGCGGCGAGTGGCTGTTGAAATGGGCAAAGGAGCTGGCGGCGTCCGGAGCGACGTTTTTGCATGCACCGGTACGCGGTGTTGGTTACCCCGATGAAGAGGTACTGGCACAATGCCGCGAGTTGGGTCGAATAATGGGGACAGTTTACGAGCAGGAATAGTCGGCGGCACTACCGAATATCCGACTGGAGAATTTCTCTTTACGGCGGAGTGATGCGGTTGTGTGGGCGGAATATGTTATAATAGATAAAATAAGAATCTACTGCCATAGTCAATGGAGCGGATAGCGGCAGTGTACCGCAAAAACGGTGAGTATGGAGACAGAATACGGAGGAATGCAGTATGGGATTGCCGGGAGATAAATTTGCCAAAGAAGGCTTGACATTTGATGATGTATTATTGCTGCCGGGGGCATCGGACGTCTTGCCTCGTGATGTAAAAGTTGATACATGGTTGACACGAAATATTCACATGAATATTCCGATTATGAGTGCGGGCATGGATACGGTAACGGAATCGGGTATGGCGATTGCGATGGCGCGAGAAGGCGGTATCGGCGTAATTCATAAAAATATGACGATTGAAGAACAGGCGCATGAGGTCGATAAGGTCAAGCGCTCCGAACATGGTATTATCGTAGATCCGATTTTTCTGAGCCCGGACCACCTGCTGGGGGATGCGGATGCGATGATGGCTAAGTACCGCATTTCCGGCGTACCGATCACAGTAGACGGGAAATTGGTGGGTATTATTACGAACCGTGATATGCGGTTTGAAACGGATATGAACAAGCGTATTGCCGATGCGATGACAAAAGATAATCTGGTTACCGCGCCGGAAGGTACATCGCTTGAAACGGCGACTCAGATCTTGCGTGAGCATCGAATTGAAAAATTGCCCTTGGTTGACAAGAACGGTTATTTGCGCGGATTGATTACGATTAAAGATATTGAAAAAACAAAAAAATATCCTAATTCGGCGAAAGACAGTAATGGTCGCTTGATTGTGGCGGCGGCAATTGGTGTCGGTGCCGACATGATGGAACGTGCGGAAGCTTTGGTAGCGGCTAATGTTGATGTGCTTGTTGTTGATACGGCACACGGACATTCATCAGGGGTCATTCGTGCCGTTAAAAACTTGCGCGAAGCTTTCCGCCAAGTGGATCTCATTGCGGGAAATGTAGCGACAGGTGAAGCGACGGAAGCGTTAATTGAAGCGGGAGCTGATGCGGTTAAGGTCGGTATCGGACCGGGTTCGATTTGTACGACACGAGTCATAGCCGGAATCGGCGTACCGCAAATTACAGCGGTATATGATTGCGGATTGGTAGCGCAGCGGTTGGGAGTGCCGATTATTGCCGACGGCGGGATTAAATATTCGGGGGACATGGCTAAAGCGCTTGCGGCAGGCGCAAATACAGTCATGCTCGGTAACCTGTTGGCCGGAACACAAGAAAGTCCCGGTGAAACTGTCATTTATCAGGGACGCAGCTACAAGGTGTATCGCGGCATGGGGTCTCTCGGCGCAATGAAGGCGGGTAGTAAGGACCGCTATTTCCAAGAAAATTTGGATAAACTTGTACCGGAAGGTATCGAAGGGCGTGTCCCGTACAAAGGTACGGTCAGTGACACCATTTATCAGATGATTGGTGGCTTGCGGGCAAGCATGGGGTATTGCGGAGTACCGGATCTGGCCGCGATGCGTGAAAAAACAAAGTTTGTGCGCATTACCAATGCGGGGCTGATTGAAAGCCATCCGCATGATGTCAATATTACTAAAGAAGCGCCGAACTACAGTATGAACTGATGCAGGTATCACAGATGTTAAAAAAGCGGGTCTCCGTACTCGGAGTCGGGATACATCCGATTTCCGAAGCGGAGGCATTGGCATGCGTTACGACATGGCATGATTCTGATCATGGCCGTTATGTCGCAACTGTGAATGCGGAAATAGTGATGCGGGCACAGCAGGATGCTGCATTGGCAGAAGCGTTACACCGGGCAGACTTGGTACTGCCTGACGGTGCGGGCGTTGTGTGGGCGGGAAATGTACTCGGTACACCGTTTCCTGAACGCGTTGCCGGGATTGATTTCATGACGGCATTGATTGCTCGCGCAGCGGCGCGCAAGGAGTGTGTGTACTTTCTCGGAGGTAAACCGGGGGTGGCCCAAACGGCGGCGGAAAAATTGACGGAAAGCATCTCAGCCCTGAGGGTGGCTGGAGTGCGTGACGGATATTTTCAAGAGAAAGATATACCGGCGATCATTCAGGAGATTCGTGACGGCGGTACAAAATATCTTTTTGTCGGGTTGGGGGCGCCTAAACAAGAATGCTGGGCAAAGACATACTGCAGTGAACTTCCCGGGGTTACAGCCGTTTGTGTCGGAGGATCTTTCGACGTGTTGGCAGGGTATTTACAGCGGGCGCCGCTATGGATGCAACGCAACCGTTTGGAGTGGCTTTATCGGGCATACAAGCAGCCGAGTCGCTGGAAACGAATGGCTGTATTACCTAAATTTATACAGGCGGTGCGTCGGGAAGCACAACGGCAGCGCCGTAACCGCAGGGAGGTTGAGCGGTGAGGATTGGAATCGTTAAAGAAGGATTGCCGTTTATCGGCACAGCATTATTGACAACAGTTATAATCGATTACACAATCGGCGGATACTGGTCTATTCCGACGGCTGTGTTGATGCTGTTTTTTGCATTTTTCTTTCGTTCTCCCAAGCGTTCCGTTCCGGCGGATCCGAATGTGATTGTTTCGCCGGCAGACGGACGGGTAATGGCAGTTCAATCGGAAACGGAAGAATTGTTTATGGGGGAAGTATGCCAGAAGGTAACCATTTTCCTGTCCGTATTTGATGTACATGTTAATCGAGCTCCCATTGCCGGTGAAATTAAGTTTCGGCAATACACGGTAGGAGGCTTTCGCCCAGCCTATAAAAAAACGGTCGGATTCGAAAATGAACGACATACAATTGCTTTGGTCAACGAACGGCTAACGGTGGTTGTAACACAAATTGCGGGAATTCTTGCACGACGTATTGTATCGTGGAAAAAACTGGGGGACAATCTGGATAAAGGAGAACTCTACGGGATGATTAAATTCGGTTCCTGCACCGAGGTTTTTTTACCGCAGTCCGTTGAGGTTTGTGTCCGCCAAGGAGACAAAGTCGTCGGTGGAGAAACGATCATCGGGAGGATACATGAATGAGTAAGCGCTACTTGGCCAATTTTTGTACGGCCGGTAATATTATGTGCGGGACGATATCCTTAACATGCACGGCACAGAGCCGTTATGATTGGGCGGCTTTTGCGATTTTGGCGGCATTGGTATTTGATGCAATGGATGGCCGTGTAGCACGTCATTTTGGTGTGGCAAATGATTTTGGACGTGAATTGGACTCCTTGTGTGATGTGGTTTCTTTTGGTGTGGCTCCGGGGGTGTTGCTGTATATGTGGCAGTTCCATGCGGCACCATTGGCATTGGGAGTGATTGTTGCTTTGATGTATGCGGTATGTGGGGCGATGCGTTTGGCACGATTTAACTTGAGCACGGAAACCGTTCATGGGTTCTTCATGGGCTTGCCGATTCCTACCGCAGGATGTCTGGTTGCAACATATGTATTAAGTGGCGTGCGGATGCCGGATATGATCGTGGCGCCGACCGCGATGCTGATTGCATGGATGATGGTTTCATCGGTGCATTATCCTAATTTTAAGGAGCAAAGTCCGGACCCGATGCAGAAAAAGGCCATTATAGCTACTGTGATTATCGGTGCTTGTTTATTGTGGTGGAACGCACAATTGTGGCCGTTTGTACCATTCTTGATGTATTTTATCTTTGGCTTGCTAAATACATGCTGGAATCGTTTGGCAGCGTAGTGATTTGTCGTGATATGATTGTGATTGTGGAAAATTTCAAGCGGCATCGCTGCTGTGTAGCATAGGAGTAGATACCATGTATATTATGGATATCATCATGATACCCATCCAAATAATCGTCATTTTCTTTACCTTTTACTACTTTCTTTTGGCGATGTTCGGATTGTGGCGCAAGCGGGAAGTAAAAATTACTACGCCCCAAAAACATTTTGCACTAATTGTGGCCGCTCACAATGAAGAACAAGTATTGGGTGCATTGATTGATAACCTGTTCATGCTCAATTATCCGAAAGACATGTATGATGTATATGTAGTGGCGGACAACTGTACGGACAGTACGGCACAATTGGCACGTGACCATGGTGCAATCGTGTATGAACGGTTTAATCGGGAACTTGTCGGTAAGGGATATGCAATGGACTGGATGTTCCGCCGAGTTCTTGACTTGGATATTGAGTATGATGCATTTTGTGTATTTGATGCTGACAACTTGGTTCATCTGGACTTTCTGACGGAGATGAACAGTCGCTTGTGCAAAGGAGAAAGTGTCATCCAAGGCTATCTCAGTGCAAAAAACCCGAGAGATACATGGGTATCGGCAACGTTTGCGATGGCGTTCTGGGTGGTCAATCATTTGTGGCATTTGGGAAAATATAACTTGGGATTATCGACAGCACTGGGCGGCACCGGTATGTGTATTTCGACAAAAGTTATTCGACGTTATGGTTGGGGATGCAATTGCTTGACGGAAGATATGGAGTTTTCCATGAAAGTATTGTACGAAGGCAATGTTCGTACGACATGGGCGCATGATGCGATTGTTTATGATGAAAAACCGTTGACGTTCATGCAATCGTGGCATCAACGCAAACGTTGGGCGCAAGGACACTTCGATTGTGCCGGTCGATACATACCGCGGTTGCTGGTACGCGGTTTGAAACAAGGGAGCATTCGCCAACTGGACGGCATTATGCAATTATCGCAACCGTACTTTATGTTGCTTTCAACGGCATTTCTGATTGCGTCGTATATCAATTTATATACACCGTTTTTTACGACGATTTTATATAATGGAGTTTTGATGCCGGTAGAATTTTGGACCGCCTTGGGGATTATCCAATATCTCTTGCCGATAATTGTGTTGTGGAAAATTAAAGTGCCGTGGGGAGTATGGGTGTATGTACCGTTGTATCCGTTGTTTTTATATTCATGGGTGCCGATTACTTTCCTCGGATTTCTCGATCGGCATAAAAAAGAATGGAGTCATACACAACATACACGCAGCATTTCATTACAAGATGTGGCATTGCATTTAGGAGAGAAAAAACAGGAGTAGGTATGCATATATTTATGACCAACGATGACGGTATCGGTGCAATCGGTTTGCAGCGGTTGGCACGAGAGTTGGCCAAACATATCGGACGCGTCACCATTGTCGCACCCGATCGTGAGCGCAGTTCATGCTCATCGGCATTGACATTGCGCGAACGTTTGTATCTAAAGGAACAGTTCCCCGGGGTAGCGAATCTGACAGCTTACTCATTTACGGGTACACCTGCCGATTGTGCAAAGTTCGGCTTGGGCTATTTGTTGGCGGATGACCCTCCGGATTTGGTTGTATCCGGCATGAATAACGGGTATAATTCGGGCAGTGATGTTATCTATTCCGGTACTGTTGCCGGCGCACTGGAAGGGCATTTACAGAAAATTCCTTCGCTGGCGGTTTCAGGAACTCATATGGATGTAGCATTTTTGGAACGAGCAGTGCCGTTTGTGCGAGAGTTTATCCGTACCGTATTTGTAGACGGACGATTTGACGGTTTACTGAATCTCAATATTCCCGATATTCCTGACATCGGCTGGGAGCGCATGAAAGTATGTCGTGTAGGACAACAGCACTATCGTAATGTGATCAGCCCGTTACTCGACGAAGAAGGACAGATTTATTATCATGTAGCAGGAGAATACATTACGACAGGCGAACCCGATACGGATGTTCATTGGTTACACCAAGGATATGTAACGATTGTACCGTTACAATGGGAAACTACAGCGACGAATCGATTACCGCAAATAAAAAAGATCATTGAGAAAACAACGAGATCTGTTGACTCGCCTGGTGAAATATGATATGATTTTATCGTTGACAGAGAAAGCCGGAGTGGCGGAACTGGCAGACGCACCTGACTCAAAATCAGGCGGGTAACACCGTGGGGGTTCAAGTCCCTTCTCCGGCACCACTTGTTTCAATAATTTTAAAAGATTGGTGGAATTTCAAAACCTTCAAAGATCATGAAGGTTTTTTATTTTCTCGATTTTAGATAATTTCTGTTGGTTTTGCTAAGAAAAGAAAATGTAGAAACGAGAAAAATAAAAGTAGAGATTCATCGCAACTAAACATAGCAAAAACGCCCGCAGCGCAATATCTGCAGGCGTTTTTTATGGTGGAGATAAGCGGGATCGAACCGCTGACCTCTTGAATGCCATTCAAGCGCTCTCC
>CAMYCX010000054.1 GCA_947254705.1 uncultured Veillonellaceae bacterium | reverse complement strand
GCAAGAATCGCTCCCGTATTACCTATTTGACATGCAATTGTTTTCCCTATCAAATCTTCTTTTCCGTTAACATCCTGATTATCTTTCCGAACAACTATTGCAACCCCCGAACGATAATAAGGATCACTAAACAATACGGTCTGCTTACGTTCGTCCGTAATTGACATCGCAGAAATGATCGTGTCAATCTGGCCACTGTTCAGTGCCGGAATCAACGCATCAAACCCCATACTTTTAAACTCTACCGTATACCCCATTTCATCAGCAATCGCATGAATTAGGTCCAAGTCAAATCCTGCATAATTCCCCTTATCATCCGCAAATTCAAATGGTGGGAAAGTAGTTTCTGCACCTACACGCAGAACCTTTCCTGCTGGCGAATTCGAGGGAGAATCGCTACCGCAACCAACAAGCAATGCCAAACAGCATACCATCATTAACAACAAGCTACCCCATTTTGATTTCATATTTCATCCTCCTATCCAACATGATGATCATATCATTACCGCCATTGTATAGATATTTCGTCAATTATTCAAGTCAATACGGCATCTTTGGTGCATTTTCATGAAAATATTTTTGATATAAATCATCCAACTTGCCATTTTCTTTCAATGCTTGCAATGCTGCATCTACTTTCTTTTTTAACTCCGTATTTCCTTTTTTTATGCCAAACCCAAAATACTCCGGCTTGGACGTTTCAATACGTATCAGTTTCATTGCTGTATTCCTATTTTGGGCCAAAAAATACTGTAATACAGGTACGTCCGATATAACTGCATCCACCCCTCCTTTGTTCAATTCTAACATTGCGTCGGAGTTATGATCGAAAGTCCGCAATACAACACCGTCAATTTCTGCTGCCTTTTGTGCACCAGTAGTTCCCATCTGAACTGCCACTTTTTTATCGTGTAAATCATAAATAGTCTGAATTGATGAGTTTTGCAAAATAACAGCTCCCAGCCCCGATTGATAGTACGGACTGCTGAAGTCAATTTGATTTGCACGTTCCGAAGTGATTGTCATACCCGAAGCAGCCAAATCAATTTGACCGGTCCCTAGCGCAGGAATTAATCCGTCAAATGCAATATTATGTATTTCTACCTCCATCCCCATTTCATTTGCCAGTGCATTTACCAGCTCGATATCAAATCCGCTAAGTTGGTGATTTTCACCAACGAACTCAAACGGTACAAATGTCGCATTGGTTCCGACCTTTAGAACATTACCGGAAGGCGTTGATGGTGTCGATGCACCACAACCTACGAGCATCAATACCCCCATTGCTAAAGCGATAACAGCCATTTTCTTGTTCATAATTCATTCCTCCTTTTCAATAATTATACTGTTTTATGAATAAATAGTCAATACCTGCACAAAAAAATCCGCCATCTCTTCGATAGCAGATTTTGAAAACTATATAGCATATTACATTCGTGCCGAAAGCCGCTCCAGCGCCTCTTCTTTACCCAGGACTGATACCACCATGGTCAAATCCGGACCATGCATCATACCGGTTAGCGCGACACGCAAAGGAGCATATAAACTCTTCCCCTTGATTTTGTGTTCCTTTTGAATACATTTAATTATTTCTTTAACGTTGTATGACGTCAAATCTCTAGTCTCTTGAAGTTGTGCGGCAAATGCCCTTAAAACAGTAGGTGCCGCTTCTTCTTCTAATACTTCTGCACACTCCTCAGTAAGAACGGTTGGCCGTTCAAAAAATGGACGTGCGTGCTCTACAACTTGTGCACCGTAATAAATATGATCACGTAATCCGTCGACCATACGAAGTAAACGCTCCCGTTCTGCTTGACTCGGTGTCGAAACAAAACCTGCCTTTTGTAAATGAGGTAACGTAATATCCAGTAGTTTTTCCGGGGTTAATTTTTTCATATAGTGAAAGTTAATCCAGTTCAGTTTATCAATATCAAATACCGCCGGATTTTTTGATACTCGGTCCATTGAAAAACGAGCAATCAACTCATCTACATTAAAAAGCTCTTCTTCATCTTCAGGAGCCCAACCAAGTAAGGCCAAAAAGTTAATAATTGCATCCGGGAGATAACCTAAATTTTTGTATTGTTCAACCGCCGTCGCTCCATGCCGTTTGCTCATTTTTTTATAGTCTTTTCCAAGAATCAGCGAAATATGACCGAAACACGGCTCTTGGAAACCCAATGCATGATATATAACAAGCTGGCGGGGAGTGTTAGATAAATGCTCCTCAGCCCGAATGACATGCGTAATTCCCATCTCCGCATCGTCAATGACAACGCCATAGTTATAAACAGGCATACCGTCAGATTTAACAATAATAAAATCACCGATGCCACCAGAGTCAAAACTCATTTTTCCCCGAACCATATCATCAAATGTCAATGTTTCGTTTTCTGGGCAACACAGGCGCACGGTCGGCTTTCGTCCTTCCGCCTCAAATACTGCTCGCTCATCTGCACTCAAATGACGACAACGTCCACTATAAACCGGCGTTTTCCCTTCTGCCATCTGCTGTCTGCTTGATTCTTCAAGCTCCTCTTTCGTACAGTAACAATAGTACGCTTTTCCTTCGTCCATCAGCTGCTTCGTATATTTACGATAAATATCCAGGCGTTCACTCTGGCGATATGGTGAGTTCGGCCCACCTACATCAATACCTTCATCCCAGTTGATTCCCAACCAGCGCAATGCGTCTTTAATATTCTCTTCTGACTCTTTTGTAGACCGATCCAAATCAGTATCCTCAATCCGCACTAAAAAAGTACCACCTTCGTGCTTCGCCAGTAGCCAATTAAATAAAGCGGAGCGCGCTCCGCCTATATGAAACGGACCGGTAGGACTTGGCGCAAAACGAACTTTCATTTTTTTATTTTCCATTCTGTATTATCCTTTCCGTAATCATTCCACCGCCTATAAGCAGTGTTTCTTACCGAACAATTGTTGTCATCATTTTATGGATATTCTTTATTTTCGCATCATATCACAACGTTACGTACGTCGAATGTGAGATAATATCCTATATTGGTGATTAATTCGATTAATCACCATTTTCAGCTCGTGCAAAAATCATCTTGCCTGCAGAAGTCTGCAATACCGATGTCACTATAACACCAATTTCCTCCCCAAGGTGATCGTAACCGCGGTCAACAACAATCATGGTGCCATCATCCAAATATGCTACCCCCTGGCCTTCTTCTTTCCCCGCCTTAATTACTTGCACATACATCATTTCACCGGGAATAACTACAGGCTTGACCGCATTTGCCAGGTCGTTCATATTCAGAACAGTTACGCCTTGTAGCTCTGCCACTTTGTTTAAATTGTAATCATTGGTAACGACCGGAACATGATGCAATTGTGCCAATTTGATAAGTTTGGAGTCTACTTCCGAAATATCATCAAAATCTTCCGTTACAATTATAATCGGAATAACCTTCTTCTTTTGCATCTCATTTAGTATATCCAGGCCACGACGTCCGCGATTGCGTTTCAAAACATCTGCCGAGTCGGCAATATGCTGCAATTCTTCCAAGACAAAAACGGGGACCGTCAGCGGACCTTCCAAAAATCCGGTTCGGGCAATATCTGCAATCCGGCCGTCAATAATCACGCTTGTATCTAGCAATTTACCGTATTGTGACGTGTCTCCAATATTCTCTTTTTCTTTTCCCGCTGACCGCAGATTGTTATAAATCAGCACTAATTGCTGTTTTTGACTAACTGCCAAATGCATACATGTGTAACCGATAACAATACTAAGAACAATTCCTACATATGGTCCAATCAGGGGGACATTCATAAATGCCGCTCCCAGCAAGGCCGCAATTAGAAGTCCAATGAGCAACCCCGCAACTCCCAGCAACAAATCACTAAAAGAAATTCCTGCAAGCATCGTCTCACCCCAGGACGCAAAAGAAAATAATCGACGCTGTAAATATGGCGCCGAAAGTAATCCTGCTGCCAGCCCCAGAAGTGCTCCACCAACAGTTATTAGGAGTGATACAATCGTAATCCCCAAGAAGCTGTGTACCCAAAACGTATCCGCTGTCGCACTTTCCAACATTGGAATCAGTTGTCCGGCAAGTACTACGCCCAAAACAGTAAACAGCAACGTAAATGTGGTGCGTAGCACTTTCTCAATCATAAATTCACCACCTCGGTTATTTGTACATTACAAACAGGCGTTATTAATATGAACACTCACTGTAATAATATCACAATCACGTTTATGTAACAATCACTATTTACTTATTGTTAACATTCGAACCGCATCACGAATATTGGCAACACCGGACAGATGTATTCCTTGTACCTTGTCTTTCAAGCGAATGTAATCACTTTGGGGAATTAAGACTTTTTGAAAACCCATTTTAGTCAATTCCGCAACTCGCTTTTCCACACGATTTACACGACGAACATCGCCTGCTAAACCAATTTCCCCCACAACTGCCCATTCTCTGGGCAACGGTACTCCAGCCTGGACGGAAACAATCGCCATCGCAACCGCCAAGTCAATTCCGGGATCATTGATTTTAATTCCACCAACAACATTAATATAAACATCTTCATTGGCAAGAGCAATCTCTGCTTTTTTCTCCAACACTGCCAGCAGCAATGACAAACGATTATAGTCATAACCGATTGCAGTACGTCGGGCGCTTCCATAAAACATATGATTTGTCAGCGCTTGTACCTCAACCAGAACTGGTCGGATTCCGTCCATACCGGGGAATACTACCGTCCCGACTTGTTCATCACTGCGTTCCGAAAGCATTAGTCTCGAAAAGTCTGCAACTGCTTGCATACCATTTTCCTTCATCACAAAGACTCCACTTTCAGCGGTATCACCAAACCTATTTTTAACTGCTCGCAAAATTCGTAACGGTTGCTCCTTTTCCCCTTCAAGATACAACACAGTATCAACCATGTGTTCCAACATACGAGGTCCGGCAATATTTCCTTCTTTTGTCACATGTCCGATAATCATTACAGATGTGCCCGTTTCTTTGGCAAATCGCAAAATAGTTCCCGTGCATTCCTTCACTTGTGAAATGCTGCCGGCAATACCATCATTATCAACAGACACCATTGTTTGGATAGAGTCAATAATCAATATGTCGGGCAAGATCTCATGCGCACTGTCGAGGATCCGATTCAAGTCAGTTGTCGCGAGTAAATATGTATTTCGGGTTGAAATTTGCAAGCGTTTGGCCCGCATTCCGATCTGTGCCGCCGATTCTTCTCCGGAGGCGTACAGCACCTTGCGTCCAACAGCCCCCAATGCAGATGCTACTTGCAAAACCAATGTGGACTTTCCGATCCCTGGATCACCCCCGATAAGCAATAAGCTACCCGGTACAATCCCACCTCCGACTGCTCGATCCCACTCGGGATTGCCGATGACAATCCGCTTTGCTTCTTGAATCGGTGCATCTGCCAAAGGAATCAACGCCACCGCTTCCGCTCCAAAAGGTAACAATGTTTCTGACTTGCGGATTGTGACTTGCTTTTCATTCATTGTATTCCAAGCGCCGCACTGCAAACATTGGCCGTTCCATCGGCTGCTCTCCGCACCACATGATGCACAAACAAAAATCATCTTGCTTTTCTTCATTCTAAACACCTCGTATTAAAAGTGTATCACACCTCTCGTTGAATAGAAAACCAAAAGGCGGAGCATTATATAATGCTCCGCCTTTTCTTACTTTTCAGACCCTTCGTCTTTCGTCACTTCTTTTTTATCAAGCATTTGTGAAAATATTAGTTTGTTCTGTGAGTCAGCATCCACTGCAATCGGATGCCCTTTCTTCAACTCTCCCGCCAATATACGTTCTGAAATCGGATCTTCAATCAGTACACGCAAAGCCCGTTTTAACGGGCGTGCACCATACTGTGTATCACTGCCCTCTTGAATCAAAACAGTCTTGGCAGATTCTGTTAAATCCACAGCAAGATCATTTGGCGCCAACGTTTGATTCAGCCGGTAAATCAAGCGATCAACAATCTTTTCTAAATCCGCTTTCACCAACGGATGGAATACAATTATCTCATCCAATCTATTAATAAATTCAGGGCGGAAAAATCGCTTGACTTCAGCCAAAATATCTTTGCGTTCTGTTTCTGGAATTCGTGTCGTTTCTGTTGCGTTTTTGCCCGCCAAAAATCCCATAGCAGCAGTATCTTCCTGAAATCTTTTCGCGCCTAAATTACTAGTCATGATAATAATTGTATTACGAAAGTCTACTGTTCGCCCTTGACTGTCAGTTAACCGTCCATCGTCCAACACCTGCAGTAAAATGTTAAAAAAATCACTGTGCGCTTTTTCAACCTCATCCAACAAAATTACACTGTACGGTTTGCGTCGAACAGCATCTGTCAACTGACCACCTTCTTCATATCCGACATATCCGGGAGGCGCTCCGACCAAGCGTGAAACCGTATGTTTTTCCATATATTCGGACATATCCAAACGAATCAATGCATTTTCATCACCAAACAAATTTTCTGCCAATGCCCGCGCTAGTTCCGTCTTACCAACACCTGTCGGTCCCAAGAACAAAAACGAACCAATCGGTCGTTTCGGATCTTTCAAGCCAACACGTGCTCTACGCACTGCCCTTGCTACTGCAGATACTGCTTCATCCTGTCCAACAACGCGAGCATGTAAGTCCTCTTCCAAATGGAGTAACTTTTTGCTTTCCTCTTCCTGCAGAGTTTGCAGCGGGACTCCCGTCCAACGCGATACCACTTCTGCAATGTCTTGTGCGGTGACCACCAAATCATCCGAGTCACCTTGATCCCATTTATCTTTTGCCGTATCAATTTCCGACTTTAGCTTCTTCTCCTTATCGCGCAACATAGCAGCATTCTCGTACTCCTGCGCAGCAATTGCTTCCTCTTTTTCTTTCAGCAAGGCTTCCAGCTCTTTTTCCTTTTCCCGTAAATCATTTGGTGTTGCAGCCGCTGCAATACGCACCTTCGCAGCAGCTTCGTCCATAACATCAATCGCTTTATCCGGCAAAAACCGATCTGCGATGTAGCGTGTTGAAAGAACAACGGCCTGATGCACTGCCTCATCAGTAATTTTAGTCTTATGAAACGCTTCATATCTGTCCCGCAATCCCAAAAGAATTTGCTCCGCATCTTCTTGTGATGGCTCAGCCACCAAAACCGGCTGGAACCGACGTTCCAAGGCAGCATCCTTCTCGATATGCTTGCGGTACTCGTCAAGAGTCGTTGCGCCGATGCATTGCAGCTCACCACGTGCAAGTGCCGGCTTCAAAATGTTAGCCGCATCCATTGCCCCTTCAGTACCGCCTGCTCCAATCAGTGTATGTAACTCGTCAATAAATAATATCCAATCATCATGTGCCCGAACTTCATCAATAATTTTTTTCAAGCGTTCTTCAAACTCTCCACGGTATTTGGTTCCTGCTACTGCAGAAGCCATATTCAAAGATAAAATTTTCTGATTTCTTAATATCTCCGGTACATTTCCCGCTACAATACGCTGGGCTAAACCTTCTGCAATCGCAGTTTTACCGACCCCCGGTTCACCAATCAAGACCGGGTTATTTTTTGTTCTACGACTCAAAATCTGAATTACTCGATCAATTTCTTTGTCACGCCCGACAACAGGATCTATTTTCCCTTGTTTTGCCATTTCATTTAAATCACGCGCATACTCTGACAACTCACCCAAGTCTGTCCCTGAAAATTCCTCCTGTCCCTTTTCTTCCTCACTTCCCCAATATTTTTGAAATGCCTTTTCCAAGTCTTCACGTCGTACATTGGCATGCGCCAACATAGATACCGCTACCCCTCCACCATCACGTAATATGCCTAACAATAAATGTTCCGTACCAACATAATTGTTACCCAAACGGTTGGCCTCACCTACCGCCAATTGCAAGACTCGCTTACTTCTTGGACTTAATCCCAACTCGTTCTCTCCATCGGCTTTCCCCGGTGAACCGCCTAACATTTCCTGCAGTTTTTGCACTGTCAAACCAACGGCTTTCAAAACTTTCGCTCCAATACTTTGTTGTTGAGAAGCAATGCCAATCAATAAGTGTTCTGTCCCCACTTCGCTGCTTCCATAATTGTATGCCTGCTCTTTAGCTACATGAACGGCCTGTTGAAAACTGTTCGTAAACCGATTTTCCATACTATCCTCTCCTTTGAATTAGTTGTTTTTATCTTATGCTATTCCTTTTTCGTACGACTGTAACTTATCTCGAATGATAACCGCTCGCCAATAATCTCTCTCGCTCTCTGGCAACTCAGGTCGATGTATATACCGCTGTAAAAATCCCGGTCGTGTAAGCACCGTTAATTCTCGAAACGCCGTATTCGGCAATTTCGGTAAAAGGCCCAATACGCGTCCTAGCTCCACTATGCTCAAACGAGTCATAGCCTCTTTGCTAGTGACACTTCGAGCATAGCGCAATATGCCGTAACTACGCCACGCCTCATCTTCCAACTTTTCTTTTTCTCTGGCAAGCAAAATCTCTCTCGCTTCCTTCTCTTCTTTAATCAATTCTTCTCCTACGCGTTCCAATGC
>CAMYCX010000053.1 GCA_947254705.1 uncultured Veillonellaceae bacterium | reverse complement strand
CGGAGATGTGTATAAGAGACAGGTGTAGACTGGGATTTCCCGACGACGGTACTGGATGTCGTACTGATGGGACGCTACGGTCATCTCGGCTGGTTTAAGCGACCGGGGGCGGCGGAGCGGGAGATGGCGATGGATGTGTTGCGGAAAACGGGCATGGAAGCCTACGTTGACCGCCAAATCAGCCGGTTGTCCGGCGGCCAGCAGCAACGTGTGTTTTTAGCGCGCGCATTGATTCAGGAAGCGGATATTTATTTTATGGACGAGCCGTTTAAGGGGGTCGACGCCAAAACGGAAAAAGCGATTGTCGCGTTGCTGCAAGAGATGAAATCACGCGGCAAAACGGTCATTGTCGTGCATCACGATTTGGCGACGGTGGCGGAATATTTTGACTGGGTGACGATGATTAACTTGCGTCGTATTGCGATGGGGCCCGTAGAAGAAGTATTTACGAGCGAGCATATCGAAGCGGCGTATAATGCCCGCAATCCGTTGCGGCGGGAGGGGCCCCATGCTGTCGCCGCTGAGTGATTATACCTTCCAGATCGTGGCGGCGGGGACCATGCTGTTGGGATTGGCGAGCGGCGTGACGGGGACGTTTGCCGTGTTGCGCAAGGAAAGTCTCATCGGAGACGGATTGTCGCATGCATCGTTTCCGGGCGTGGTAGCGGCTTTCATGTGGTTGGCGGTGAAAGATTTGGAAGTACTGCTGACCGGTGCGGCAGTCGCATCCTTGCTGTGCATGGCGGTGATTGCTTTGACGGTGCGGTATACCAAGGTTAAGTTTGATGCCGCATTGGCGACATTTCTGGCCGCTTTTTTCGGCATCGGCATGATGCTGATGACGTATGTGCAGCATACGGACAACCCCAATCAGGCGGGGTTGTCGAAGTTTATCTTCGGGCAGGCGGCCACTATGTTGGCGCGCGACGTGGAAATTACCGCGGCGGTGGCGGCAATGATTTTACTGCTGGCAGTCATTTTTTGGAAAGAATTAAAACTGGTGGCGTTTGATGTCGATTTCGCGCGCAGTTTACAGTTGCCGGTCAGAATGACGCAATTGGTGTACGGTTTGATGCTGGTGGCCTCGATTATCATCGGCTTGCAGTCTGTCGGTGCGATTTTGATGAGTTCGCTGCTCATCGCTCCGGCGGTGGCGGCACGACAATGGACGGACAATCTTGGTACCATGGCGGTACTGGCAGGGGGGATCGGGGCGCTGTCTTGCGGTGTCGGTACGTATGCCAGCGCGATCGTGAACGGTTTGCCGACGGGGCCGGCGATCGTCGTTGCCGCCTCAATCGTGGTATTGCTCAGCTTGCTGTTTGCGCCCGGACGGGGCATCATTGCACGTTATCGGGTACATCGGGAGGCACACCGGCGTTGGAAGGAGGGCGATATCGATGTCCGCCCAAACTGAGATTATCATCATCGCGATGTTGGCGGCGGTCGCTTGCGCGTTGCCGGGAGTGTTTCTGGTACTGCGCAAAATGTCCATGGTCGCCGATGCCATCACGCATACCGTATTTTTGGGGATTGTCATAGCATTTTTTGCCACGGAGAATTTGAATTCCCCCTGGCTGCTTGCCGGCGCGACACTCATGGGGTGTTTTACCGTATGGTGCACGGAGAGTTTGCAACGGACCCGACTGGTCAGCGAAGATGCGTCGATTGGCATTGTTTTTCCGTTGTTGTTTTCCATCGGGCTGATCCTGGTCAACTTGTACGGCAGCAATGTTCATCTGGATACGGACTCCGTGCTGCTCGGGGAACTGGCCTTTGCTCCGTTTGATCGTGTACGTGTCAACGGCGCCGACTGGGGCGCCGTGTCCATGTGGGTGCTGACGGGGATTTGCGCGTTGAATACGATCGTCATTACGGCGGCGTTCAAGGAATGGAAACTGGTTACCTTTGATACGTTATTGGCAGCTATGTACGGATTTTCGCCGATATGGATGCACTATTTGCTGATGACACTCGTATCCGTGACCGTTGTCGCCTCCTTTCAAGCGGTCGGCGCCATTCTCGTCATCGGGTTGATGATCGGACCGGCCGCAACAGCGTACCTGCTGACCAAAGATTTGCGCAAAATGCTCGTTATTGCGGCGAGCATCGGAGCGCTGTCCGCGTGGATCGGCACGGAATTTGCGTTTTGGCTGGATGTTTCGATTGCCGGCGCGATTGCGGGAACGATCGGCACGGTCTTTTTACTGACGGTGATTGCGACACCCAAAACGGGAATTGTGGCCCGGTATCGTCGCTTGAAACGGTTGCGTCTGCAGTATGGCGAAGAAACCGTTCTGTTCCACCTGTTGACCCATGAAGGTACCGCCGTACAGGCACAGGAGGCGGGGGTCGGTACATTGTATGAACACCTGCGCTGGAAACCGGAGTTTGCCGATCTTATTTGTCGCCGTCTGGAAGCGGGTCGTTTTGTGCGTATTCACGGCGGTACGGTACATCTGACCGAGAGCGGACGTGAACGTGCCTATCGGGTTTCGGAAACGCTGTTTGCGGAACAATAATGATCCTAAGACCTCTCCGCGGAGAGGTCTTGTTTTGGACTCATCATGTCGGTCTCGGGAGGGATGACGGTACGAGATCGGAGTATGAGAAAATAAAAACGCCTTTCCGTAACGGAAAGGCGTTTTTATGTAAGTATCTGTCAGGCGTGAGCCTCAAACGTACCGAAGACGATCGGTTGGCCGTCGCGCACCATATGGCGACCGTTGGCCCAGACGTGAGCGACGCGGTAGTCATCGGTGAGCGCGACGAGGTCGGCGTCGCGGCCGACTTGGATTTCTCCTTTGTGAGAGAAATGATAGAGATCGGCGACGTTTTTGGTGATGACGGAGAGCGCCGCGGTGAAGTCAACGCCTTCGTTGACTACGGCATCGCGCATTTCCGTGAGCAACGAGGCTTGATCGGCCACACCGACGCCGATATTGTTGCCGGCTTCGTCAAAGAGCGGTACGGAGCCGTTACCGTCAGAGCTCATCAGGATATGAGAGAGGGCAACGCCCGCATCGAGCAGTCGACGAATGGCGACTGACGGTTGCACCGCATCGGGGGCGCTGTTTTGTGGATTAACACCGCTGGTGACGTCGACGAATCCACCACCGAGGGCGTAATCGATCGCATCTTCGAACAGGTGTGAATTACGGTTGATGTGTGTCGGTAACATGTTCGTATAGGGCAGTTCCGTATCGGTGACGATTTTACGCAGATAGTCAAGATGACGTTTGCCGTCACCGGTGTGGAAGTCGACGATGCCCGCTTTGCCGGCGAGCATTCCGCCGATGCGAACTTGGGCTACGATATTTACATATTCCTGCCATGTCGGTTGGGCGCTGCGATGATCGGAGAGTGCAATTTCTCCCGCCCCGATGACTTTGTCGATGATCATTAAGTCGCTGCGCAGGCTGCCGGTAAATGTCGGGGCCGGCACTTGGTATGCACCGGAGTAGATATAGGCGGTGATCCCTTCCGCTTCCAGACCGCGCGCTTTGGCGAGCAAGTTGGGCAGCGATCGGGTGACACCGTCCGTACCGAGTAATCCGCACACCGTGGTGACGCCGCAAGAGGTAACCGTAGAGAGGGCCAATTCGGGCGTGCGAGTTGAGAACCCGCCTTCACCGCCGCCGCCGGTAATATGAACATGGTTGTCGATAAATCCGGGAACCAGCCGTGCACCGTCCAAGTCGATCACGTCAAGAGCAAGACCGGTGATATCAACTTTCGGTGCTATCATCGCAATTTTGCGATCGGCAATCAGCACGTCGCAGACTCCCAGATCCTGCGGGGCAAAGACATGCGCTCGTTGTAATAAGGTAAACATATGATCATTCCTTTCGTGCGGTTACAGGGTAACCGCGAAGACATTCATCAGAAGAAGGTGAGTAATAATTCCATCGCCCAGATGGATGCCAATGCATTAAAGACGCAGACAAAAATGATGATGCCGTAGTACTTGCTTTCAACTTCCGCCGTACCCAGGCAACGACCGACGTTTTGAACGGGGTTGCCCATGAGGTAGCAAGCGGGAACGAGTACGGTCGCTTCATACGGACCGATGGCACCCGATGCGAGTAAGGCGGCCAATACGCCGATCGCACCGCCCATACTGAGTAATGATGCGAGCAGAACGGTAATGGTCACGCCGGGCAGGAACCACAGCGCCATGACGGGGCCGGCAATTTCGCCGATCCACTTCAGTAGTCCGGTGACATTCAGCGCATGGATCAGGATGAACGCGAGCATGACGTTCGGCATCATGTTGCGCATGCCGATGCCGAGACCTTTGTAGACACCTTCCGTAAACAGACTGATGAAATCGCGATCCAAATCGACTTTGGCTTCCTGCGTGACAGGATTGGCGGGAGTAGTCATCGGTTTCATGCGGCTTCGCCTCCTTTTCCTTCCGTAAAACGAATGTACAGGCGGACGATGTTGCCGCCGATGAATTTAAAGACCAAAATGACCAAGAGCGGTAATCCGACCGGTACGAGCAACACCGGGAATACGGCCACCGCCGATGAGAAATAGTTGGTGATCGGTGCCGATCCGGATATCTGGTAACCGGAGAAAATCGCACGTTCCCGACTGTTGATCAGAGCGTCTTGGTGCAGGACTTTCGTCATGCCGGCGCCGGCATCCGTCGTTTGCAGATTGGCGATCAGCGCCAAGCCGCAAGTGCCCGGTACACCGAGCAACGGTTTTAAGAGCGGGGTCAGCCATTTTCTGGCTACGGCAAGTCCGCCGTACCCTTCCACTACGTGAATCAGCCCGATGGCAAAGAGCAATGCGGGCAGCAGTGTAATAGCGAAAATAAATCCGTCCTTAGCTCCCGTTCCCCCGCTGCCGCGGAAGGACGCCATCTTGCCGGCCGCCGTTTCCCATGAGCCGAACGAGCCGTTGAGTACGGTAAAGTCCATCACCTTCGTCCAGTTGTGAGCATCGGCAAAAATGCCCGAAAAGAAAATGACGGCGCCGATAAACGCGACATAACTTTTCCATGACAGTTTTTCCTGGCTTTGTTGTTCCATCTCAATTCCTCCTTTACTGATAAAAACTTAAGTTCATTGTAGCGAAACAGAGCGAAAAATGCAATGAAATCAAGGCCTTTAGGAATGTATACATGAGTCGATTCGGCGGCATCGGCGGCGGGTGTGGTACAATCGTGACAGCAAGACAGATGAGACGGGAGGCGTGATGAGATGACGATGAAAGTAGTGATTACAGGTGCATCGAGCGGTATCGGAAAAGCCACGGCAGCGAAGTTCTCCGAGCGGCGATGCGAATTGGTGCTGTTGGCGCGTCGCGGCGCGATATTGGCCGAGGCGGCAAAGGCGTGGACGAAAGAGTACGGGAATCCGATTCATGTCATGGCACTGGATATTTGCGATCGGCGGGCGGTGGAGCGAGTGGCGCAGCAAGTGCTGACGGAGGTCGGTACGCCGGATATATTAATCAATAATGCCGGCCTTGCCAGGGAAACATTGCCGTATCAAGAGAATGCATGGACGGATATCGAAGAGGTCATCGATACGAATATCAAAGGATTAGCGAGCGTAACACGTGCCTTTTTGCCGGCGATGGTGGCTCGCGGGTCAGGGCATATCATCAACCTCGGATCGACCGCGGGACAGTTTGCGTATGGCGGCGGTGCGGTGTACTGCGCCACGAAAGCGGCTGTCAAAATGCTCGGCGACGGCATCCGTATCGATACCATGGAAACGGATATCAAGGTCACGACGATTATGCCGGGACTGGTAGAAACTCCGTTCAGCGATGTCCGGTTCCGTGGTGATCACCATCGTGCAGCGCAGGTGTATGCCGGCATTGAAGCGCTGACGGCGGAAGATATCGCCGAAGTCATCGAATTTGTTGCGACACGGCCGCGTCGGGTGCAAATCACCGATGTTACGATTATGGCCAATCAGCAATCGACGGGATTTACGATACATCGTTGCAACGATATCCGCACGGAGGAGTAATGAAAGCGGGAGAACGGAATGGATGAGAAAAAATAAAAGAGCTGTCCGTGTACATTTCACGGACAGCTCTTTGGGTATGCGGGTTACCGCCGATGGGGATAGCGCAAGGCGCGGGGCATAATCAGCACGACGGCGATAACGAACAACGGCACGAGCAGGTGAGCGGCGGGAAGCCATGCCGTCAGGTGTGCACCGATAATGCGATCCGCGACAATCATGGACCCTGACGTATATCCGAGTACGGCGGCACCGAGCGTTACGAGCCACGGGAAGCGTTCCATCAGACGGGATAACAGGGTGCTGCCGCCGATGACAATCGGAATACTGACCGCCAGGCCGAACACGACCAGGAGAAAAGAACCGTGCGCCGCACCGGCGACCGCTAAAATATTATCCAGACTCATCACGACATCGGCGATGATAATCGTCTGTATCGCCGCACGAATACCGCCGTCAGTATGTGACTCGCGGACTTCGTCACGTTTGGGCAGCAACAGCTTGACGGCGATCGGGATGAGGATCAGACCGCCGGCCGCCTGCAAAAGCGGAATCGTTAGAATCTCCGCTGCGATCGTCGTCAGCACGATGCGCACGAGAACGGCGCCCGCGGCACCGATGACGATGGCACGCTGTTGCAAATGATGCGGCAATCGGCGCGCCGCCATCGCAATGACCACGGCATTATCCCCCGCCAGCACCATATCCATCATAATAATCGACAGAACGGATATCCAAAATGACCAATGTGTAATTTCTGTAAGTTGTAATTCCATGTGTACGCCTGACCTTTATTCAATAACAAAGCGGACAGAAATCTGTCGCCTACGTTCGCCGGTACCAATAATGGGGTACAATCAGAACCGCCGCGGTCGTCAAAATCGGCACGAGATACGCCATCCATGCGGATTGATTGAGCAGCCATGTACCGATGATTCCGTCGTGCATGATCATCGATCCTGCAGTGTAACCCAGGATGGCACTGCCGATGACGATCAAAATCGGGTAACGGTCCATCAAATTGGCGATGATACGACTGCCGCTGACAATCAGCGGAATGCTGATCAGCAACCCGATGATCACCAACAGAAAATCACCGTGTGCCGCGCCGGCAATCGCGAGGACATTATCCACGCCCATCGCGACATCGGCGATGATAATCGTCTGAATGGCGCTGCGCATACTTGATGTATAGAGTGTCATACTCTTCATTTCCGTGTGTGGTTGCAGCAACTTGACTGCAATCGGAAGTAAAATGACGCCCCCGAGTGCCTGCAAAAACGGAATTTGCAACAACCAAGTCGCCACAATCGTCATGAGCGCACGAATGATAATCGCCCCGGCCGTACCGATCATGATGGCACGATTTTGCAACTCCGGCGGCAATCGTCTCGCCGCCATCGCGATGACTACGGCATTATCCCCCGCCAGCACCAAGTCTAAAATGATAATCGAACCGAGCGCAATCCAAAACTGCGCACTGAATAACTCCACACGCCACATCCTTTCCCCCGTCGCATCGGCGGTAAATGCCCCGGTAAAGCGGATCCGCCGACATCTACCGAGGGCATACTGCCGACAAAGCAGACAAGGTTGATCCGCATCGTTGTATCGTTGATCCGCATCGTTGTATCGTTGATCCGCATCGTTGTATCGTTGTAATGATTATAAATATAATTTATTATAGCATAGACACATCTTGTCGGCAGGACACAATATATAAACGACAAATATTTGTCAGCACGTGATACACATGCTATCATCAAAAGACCAGAGGAAACAGGGAGAGAAAATATATGCATCATTTGCGTGATATCGGTGTACCGATTGTACTGGCCTTGCTCGTGCTCGCCAGTCGCGGTGTGGTACCCGACCTGCCCGTCGCTTCACACAGCGGGCATACGATGATTGATGAAATGGGAACATACGTTGAATTACCCGCTAATCCGCAACGTGTAATGGCGACATCCAATGCATTGGATGCGATTCTGTTGGAAATGTTGCCGCCGGAGCGATTGGTTGCCGTATCGGCGGACAGCCAGTCGCCGTTTTCGTCATTAGCGTGGCAACGCGCCCGTCAAGTCAAGCAGCGGTTGTCGCGACTGCCCGGAACGGAAGAAATCGTCTCGCTCGGGCCGGACTTGGTACTGATGCCGGACTATACTTCCGCGGACATTGTGGAAGGCGTGCGGGCTATGGGGATTCCTGTCGTAGTGATTAAAACGCCCGACCGCGTGAACGACGTCCATACCATGGTCCACCAAGTCGCAACAGCCCTTGATGCGCAAGCTGTCGGCGAGCAGTTGCTGCGACGTTACGATGCGAATGTAGCGGCGGTAGTCGCGCGTCGGGACAGCATTCCGGCGGATGCACGACGCAGCGTATTTTTTACCTCCAATATGACGGGGTACGGCGGTACCGGCAGTCTGTTTGACGATATGACGACCTACAGCGGACTGATTCATGCCGCTCGGGCGGCAGGCATTCCGCCGAAAACCGAATTCACTGAAGAACGCCTCTTGCTGATGAATCCGGACGTTATTTTTGTACCGACGTACAGCAATCGCTACCGGCGGCAAGTCGATATGATTTATCACGACCCCGCGCTGGCATCGATCAGCGCCGTGCGTGAGCGGCGGGTCTACGCCATTCGCCCGGCATATATATACAGCTCCTCCATTGAAATTCCTACGGCGATGAGCGCACATCAGGCGATGGGATACGAGGATCGTTTTCCCGCCTTGGCGGAACGCTATACCGCACCGGTACCCGAACCGGACAAACGCCCCGCCAAAGGGAAACAGACCCAAGCAAAATAAAAATCGGATCCTGTCTTGACACACCTGCAAAAGGGTGCTAAGATATAAATCATCGCTGATGACAGCTCCGAAAGGAAATGATCATTGGCGGTAAAAAAAGTGCTTGACAAGGCGAATTTGAAAGTGATATACTGACAAAGTCGCTGCAAGGCGCACGGTTCTTTGAAAACTGAACAATGCAAGCAAGA
>CAMYCX010000052.1 GCA_947254705.1 uncultured Veillonellaceae bacterium | reverse complement strand
TACACCCATAAGGTTTCGTCGGCAGCGTCAGATGTGTATAAGAGACAGATCTGATTCATATATGCTCCCTCACTTCTATAAATGGCACATCCAGTTTCCACTCGGTCAACGGAATTTGTATCGCATCTACTAAAGTTCGTACCTCACGCAACGGATTTACTCCGGCCCAAAACAGAAGATCACCTATTATTTCTCCAACTGATTTATCAGCAGCGCGATAATCTCGCCATGTAAGGCCATGTTGGCGTTTAGAAAGACGATATCCGTCCTTATCCACCAGCAGAGGCACGTGAAAGTATATAGGGGCTATTCCTCCCAAATCTCGAATTAAACGCACCTGTAGTGGAGTAGAATCTTCCAAATCACTTCCTCGGACAACCTCTGTAACTCCCATATCAAAATCATCGACTGCAACAACAAACTGATAATTATACATACCGTCACTACGTTGCAATACTATATCATCTTTATATCGTTGCAACGCGCATACTTGCGCCTCATTTTGTCCGTGCTTACGGTATCGCACAATCCTATCTTCCCCCGCATATCGCCAAGAAGGAATACCTGCTAAACTATGCCGACATGAACGACGGCATTTACCATCATATCGGATTGCAACTTCGTTAAGATGAGGCGCAGAGCAAATTTTCTGTATACGGGCACGATTACAATCACAAGGATATACATACCCCAACTTTTTCCATTTTTCAATAATCTCCTGATATCGTTCGCATCGATCCTGTTGTCGTGGGGTCACTTCATCCGGCTCAAATCCCAACTCTTGCAAATCTTCGTATATTGCCTTCTCCCATTTCTCACGGCAGCGCTGTCGATCAATATCCTCTATGCGAAGCAGCCATTTCCCTCCTGCCTGCCGCGCTGCACAATATGAAATTAATGCCACCCACAAATTTCCCAAATGCAAAAAGCCTGTCGGGCTAGGCGCGAATCGCCCGCGATAATCACTTCCCATAAGAATGAATCTCACGGAATAAGCTTTCATACTCTCGTATCTTGCTTTCGCCACCCATCACGGCGATTTGTTCCGTTCGTAACGTATCATCAAAAAGTGGCGCCAAGTTTCGAATATCCTGACTACGACAATCAATAATCTGATTTCTGACTTTCTGTCTGAATGTCGGTGGAGTCTTTGACAACAACCGTGTCATCGCCCGATTCGCTTTCATACGCAAAGTGAGTTGTGTCTGTGTTCCTGACATCGCCCCAATAACATATTGTGTCATTACACGATCCGATGCAGTAAATCGCGCAATCGCAGACGACAAATCTCGGTACACAGCAAGCGTGTTCGCCAGATGGGGATCACGATAAGAACACAATACCAAGTTCCCGTTAGACTGCAATTGTACAAATGCTCCATATGCGCCCCCCAAGACACGTAGTTTCTGCCACAGATATTCGTAACGCAAAATCTGTTCCAGTACTACCATTGCCCCGGTATATTCATATCCATACCGACGATAATTCCCCCCTTGTGCTACATACTGTACTTTGCCGGCGCTAATAAACGCTTCATTTCCGCAGTGCAACGGCAAATTTGAAGCCACTTTCACTGCCGACTGTGCCTGTGGCTGCCATGCACAACTCAAATATTTCAAAAATGCATTTTGCTCTTTCTCTCCACCAACAGACTGCGCAATTAAGCGCGGTGTTGTGAATATCTGCTCCGCAATACGTTGTAATCGTTCTGCCAACGTATCCCAGCCTATATCTTCCACTCGCCGTAAAAACGCATAATAAGAAAGTGCCCCTTCATCGCGAAAACGTTCTACAGGCGACGCATAAGACAATACCCGGTTCATCATCAAAGCGTGACCGCGTCGGAAAAAATCCATGTCCCAATCTGAGCGACGCTCTTGAATCAGATCACGTAAACGCTCCGTATCTGTAAACACACTATGGCTTAACATTTCTCCCATTAATTGCATTAAGACATCTGCTTTAGTGGTCAATGCCTTACCCTGTATAACCATAAACGGTCGATACTGCTGATCATCATCATACTGCGAATATGAAGCAACATGAGAGCTGATACCGCCAGTATGCATATCTATCTCTTGCGCCAGCCGACTATATGTGTAATTAGTCGTATCTATATGTCCCAACACATCTGAGAGCAAAAACACATAGGGATAGTCTTCCTTCGCTACAGTATCCAGCGGAAAATATAAATTAGCGTATATAATTCCATGACTGTTTCCAATATAATGATAAATTGTCGCCTCACCAATTTGTGACTGCTCCATTTGGTCCGTCTCAATTGTCCGCGGCAAATCCGCTCGTGTCAGCAGCGGTATCGTTTCCAATGCCTCCTCGCTGTCAGGAGTCTGTTGACGTTTCTTCAATGCCGCCGTCGCATCGACAATCTCATTCATCTCTTCTGCTGTCAGCATTTTGCGATAAGCTGCCAGCTGCGCTTCATCCTGCTTCTCTTTCTTCTCCGTAAAGCCCGGGACCGGATACAATGACGTTATTGTTTGATGAGTGTTCTCAAGTACATAGCGCTGCAGCAACTTCGTGAAATATCCGTTGGTAATATAACGCCGTACCGTTTGTAAATCTGATTCATACCGCAATCCATACAAAGGATCTCGGTCATACAACCAGTAATTAAGCGCGCGAATATTGTAAAACAAACCTTTCGGCTGGCCTTGGAAATCCGCTTCACGTAGTACAAACTCAATTCGATTTAAAGCTGCTTCCAGTATCGTCGACGGGATTCCGTTCGCTATGAGTTCGGAAATGGACTCATTCCAAACTTTGGCTAACGTCTCTTTTTTCCCTCTCTCTGAACCGACAACTTCAACCTGCCACATCGGCTGTTTCATACTTTTAACAAATGCACCGGAAACATCTGCCCCGACCTTGGCATCCATCAACTTTTTCTTCACAATGGCTCCGGGCATCATTAGTAAGGCATAATTCAAAACCTCCATAGCCAAAGTATCAGCCGTTGAAAAATTTGATGGAAAAACAATTGCAATGTCATGCAATGTTTTATTCGTCACATCTTCTTCATTTCCTACGCCGTAAGGGAACTCATTCTCCAAAGGTGACGGCGGGGGATTCTGTATCGCAATATCACTTTGTGGTTGCCGCCATGTATATTGATCCAAGTATCCCGTTTGGATTCGTGCCAGTGTCTCACATAAATCCATGTCGCCATACAAAAACAAATATGCATTGGAGGGATGATAATGTCGCATATAAAATTCTTTGAACATCTCATATGTTAGCTTCGGAATATCATCCGGATCCCCCCCGGACTCTACGCCATAAGTTGTATCAGGAAACAGTGTTGCCATGATACGCCCTTGTAACAACTCATCCGCTGATGATAATGCACCCTTCATTTCATTATATACAACTCCATTGTAGTACAAGGATCCTGTTTCTTCATCCACCTCATAGTGCCATCCTTCTTGCATCAAAATCTGATTATCATGAAGAATTCGTGGGAAAAACACTGCATCTAAATAAACATCCATCAAATTATAGAAGTCCTGTATATTACGACTGGCCACCGGATACATTGTTTTATCCGGATACGTCATCGCATTTAGAAATGTATTCAAAGATCCTTTCACCAGCTCGACGAACGGCTCCTTCAGTGGATATTTGTCCGATCCGCATAACACAGAATGTTCAATAATATGAGCTACGCCCGTTGAATCCGTCGGTGGCGTACGGAATGAAATAGAAAACACCTTATTATCATCATCGGCTGCCACATACAGCAATCTTGCTTTAGTTGTCTGATGTTCCAGCAAATACACATCCGCCCGCAACTCTTCAACAAACTCTGCACGGCGAATGATAAAGTCGGAAAATACGTCGCCTACATGGTACTTCATATTTGTCACTCCTTTGGTTAAGTTGTCACTTCCGCTCTCAAACCTAGTCTTATTGTAACATATACAATTGGCAGCTTTTGGCAAGAATACATAAATAGACTATAATAAAAGATATTCATCACATGGGGGGGGGAAAATCAAGTGGAGTTAATTTGGCTTATATTTGACTATTTAGGGACAATTGCATTTGCGCTGTCAGGAGTGCTTGTCGGCATGCAACGAAGAATGGACATCTTTGGTATTGCCATGCTGGCATTGGCGACCGCTGTCGGTGGCGGTATGATCCGCGATACCCTCGTCGGCAACGTCCCCCCTGCCGCTTTAAAAAATCCTGTATATATTAGTATTTCACTTCTTACGACTATTCTACTGTTTACGGTTTATCGTACCCCCCGTAGCAGTAAAACACGACGAAATAAGCTGTGGATTCGTTTTTATCATATGGCAGATACACTTGGTTTGGCTTCCTTTACCGTGACCGGAGCAATGGTCGGTCTCGCGGCTGACCCACGATCATTATTCTTATTACCAATGGCATTGGCAATGATTACCGCTTGCGGTGGTGGGATTTTGCGCGACATTTGTGCCTCAAAAATTCCTGTTGTATTCCGTGCGGATGTATATGCATCGGCTTCTTTGACAGGTGCATTCGTATTCTGTATTTTGCGCGAACTAAGCACCTTAGAATGGGCCGCGCCAATTGCCTTTTTAACTGTCGTTATGTTACGTGTATTAGCCCTGAGATATCATTGGCGATTACCAAGTTAACTATAATCAAAGGAGTATAAAATGAAACTATCTTTTTCACGAGTTGCCTGCATTACTTTACTGATGACATCCGGTATATCATCCGCCGATGCATCTACTATCCTATATGTACCGCAAGACAACCGTCCCGTTAGCTGTTCATATACTGTAAATACTGTAACAGCCGCAGGATATGATGTCATCACACCGCCGGACAGTTTATTGTCAAGCAATAATTATCAAGGCTCTCCCGACCAGATTTGGGAATGGCTCGAAAGCAATGTTTCTCGTGCTGATGCATTAGTTATCTCAACAGATACATTGATTTATGGAGGGCTCGTTGACTCCCGCAAACATAACTTTCCTCTTTCTCAACTGGAAAAGCGCCTACAAGCACTAATTGATTTGGCACATACACATCGTATGCCCATTTATGCGTTCGGCACGATTATGCGCTCTCCCAAAGCCAGCAACGCCTCCGTAGAGCCGTTTTACTATGCAAATTACGGGCCGAAAATTTATGAAATCACCTACTGGCAAGATAAGCGGGACAGTCAAGGGCTGACACCTGCCGAATCTGCCAAATTACTTTCACTAACACTGTCTGTCCCGGTTGAATATCTGCAAGACTGGTTTTCACGACGCAGCAAAAACAACTTAATCAACAAACGCCTTATCGAACTGGCAGCAAGCGGAGATTTAACCTACTTTTGTCTGGGGCACGACGATACCTCCACATTTTCTCAGTCAACACTGGAGAGTCGCCATTTGGATCGCTATGCTGAAAATATTCCGCCGTCCCGCTATGGCTCGTTTCCCGGTGCAGATCAATTGGGACTTTTATTGATGGCTCGTTATGATGTGGATCGCACAGGATCATCCCCTCGCTTTAAAGTCATTTATCCGCTAGGCGGTGCCGATCAGACAATGCCCCACTATGAAAACCAAAGTGCAGGTCAAACAATTGCCGATCATATTCGCGCTGTTGGTGGCACTGTCTCCGATATAGAGCGGCCTGATATCTTATTAGCGGTCAACACTCCTCTCAGCAACGTAACCGGTGAATCCGCCGCTTTTAAGAACTTTGCCATGCCACGCAAAAGTGCTTCTCTATTCTTGAATCGCATCGAAGATGCCTTGTCACGTAACATCCCAGTCAGCATCGCAGATATTTTTTACTCGAACGGTTCCGACAACAGCCTTCTTGAAGAAATGGAACGCAAAAAAATATTGTTTCATATTACCGCATACAACGGTTGGAACACGGCGTCAAACACCATCGGTTATGCCATTGCTCAAGCAGTATTGGCTCGCCATATGTCTCCATCAGCACACGAACGTATGTTAATCGAGCAGTACTTAGATAACTGGGGATATCAAGCCAATATCCGCAAAAACATTTATCGTAAACAAGATGAAATTCGAACAGACAACGTAAAATATTACGGTGAACTCAACCAACACCTGGAAAATCTCATGATTGAAGAAATCCAGCAATTTGCTGCTAATCGACTTCACATCGATCCCCACAGAGTTTATGCTCGTTTCCCATGGAAACGTCTATTTGAAACGGAAATTCTCGTATCTGACTCAGCCACCTATCCTCTAATGAGTGAAGTTTATATTGAACGGAAACAAATAGAGGAAGAAAGGCTTCATCAAGAGCAAAAACACCGAAAAACAAATGACACCCCGCCACAAAAAACTCTTGCCGGCAAAGAGCCATCCGACTCTTTACAATAAAACAATATAAAAGATGCTGTGCACTTTCCATTGTGCACAGCATCTTTTATATGCTCATTCTACTGTGAAAAATAACGGATACAATGGCTGACCACCATCATATATCTCAAACTCTATATTTTCATACAAGCAATTCAATTCTTTCCTAATCTTTTCTGCTTCTAGGTCCCTTAAGCCACTTCCGTAATACATCGTCACAATTTCCGCTTCAGGCATTCTTTCAAGAATTTTACAAATTGTCTTTTCCGTACACAATAACAAGTCGCTGTCAATCACGACCGACTCACCGGGCACCAATCCCATATAATCATCACAATGAATTTCGACACCATCCACCTGGCTATCACGTACTGCGCGAGTGATTCCTCCTGAAACGATATCCTGTAAACGCAGCTGCATTTTCTCTAAAACAGCTGCCATCGGTTGGTTCAAATCATACATCATGGCGACTGCTGCACCTTCCGCCGGATTTCTTGTTTCAACAATTTCCAACCTTTGACCAACAATTTTTTTCGCCTGTTTAGCGGCCAAAACGATATTTTTGTTATTCGGCAAGATAATGTATCTCTTTGCATGTCCGTTATCAATAGCCTGCATAATTTCCTGTACCGAAGGATTCATCGTTTGCCCGCCCGGCATAACTTCAACATGCAAACCTTCCATCAATTTATTCCAACCATCCCCCGATACAACGGCCAATACGCCCCATTCCTTTTTCTGTACAGGGTGTTGGATATGTTTATTTTTATTAAATTGATCCACCATATTATCAACTTTGATATCATGTAGCGTACCCCAGTCTGCAGCCATATCCAAAACACGGCCCGGTCGTTGTGTATGAATATGCACTTTCAGCAACTCAGTGCCTTCCGCAACAACCATCGATTCGCCCCAAGACTCCAAAGTCCGTCGCGCTTCGCTTCCGCGTACTTTACATGGATTCACAATAAACTCCGTGCAATAAGGATACTCTATTGAAAAGCTTTCTCCCTTCACTTCCAGCTGCTTAACCTCAGTCGGCACCTTCTCTTTAGGCAATTGTATTTCTCCTGTCAACCCTTCCAGGCAGCCTTTAAGAAAAAGCAACAGCCCTTGTCCGCCAGCATCCACTACATTTGCTTCCTTCAAAATAGGAAGCTGATCAGGCGTTTTAGCAAGTGCATCTTCACCACTAATAATCGCTGTTCTCAGTACCTGTGCAAAATCCCGTTCCGTCTTTGTTACCTCTCTAGTTCCTTTGGCAATACCACGTGCTACGGAAAGAATTGTCCCTTCGACCGGTTTTACTACCGCTCGATACGCATATAAAATGCCATATTGAAACGCCTTACCGACCTCTCTGCATGAAGCTGTTTTTTTACCGCGTAAACCTTTTGCACAACCTTGGATAATCTGAGATAAAATTACACCGGAATTTCCCCGCGCCCCCATAATTGCTCCTGTTGCCGCCTTTTCTGCTAACACGCCAATAAATTCCGTTTCTTCATCGGCAATCATGCTGTACATCGAGCGCAATGTATTTAGCATGTTTGTACCCGTATCTCCATCCGGTACCGGAAATACGTTTAATTCATTGATTTGTTCATAATTTTCTTTAAATGCTTGATATGCACCGATTAACATCCGTTTATAATGCTGTCCATCAATTTGACTGTACATGTCCGTCCTCCCTCGGTTCCCATTCCACCATAATTGATATCAAATCAGGGCCCAGATGGCAAGCCAACGATGCACTGCCAGTTGTCACCGGATAGAGCGGAACAGATGTTTTTTCTTGCAATTGGGCAGCAATTTCTTCCGCCTTTTTTGCTCCTGTCAAGTATACCACAGCCAACTTGCGTATTGGCCGAGACAGAGCTACATCCATCATTCTGATATATGCTTTTTTAGTAGTTCGAACTTTGTCAAATACATCCACCTGATTATTTTCATTAACATAAATAATTGGAGCAATTTTCAGCAGCGTACCAAGTAGCATTGCTGCTTTTCCGATTCGTCCGCCTCGCTCCAAATAGCGCAATGTGCTCGGCACAAACATGGTTCTTATATTACGAATCGACGTCTGCAATGACTGTACAATACTATCAAAATCTTTGCCTTCTTCAATCATTTGCATAGCATCATCAATCAAAAAACGCATACCAACCGCAGTAGTGTGTGAATCCAGTGCAACAATTTGTGTACGATCAGATTGATCTGCAACTGCCTGCATTGTTCTAATCGTTCCACTGACTCCTCCCGTAATACCGATCATAATAATTCCGTCCGTTTCCGGAATTTGAGATATTATTTGTTGTAATTCTCCGATAGAAGGTTGGCTCGTCAGCGGTTGTTGATCAGTGCGTTCTACATACGCAATAACATCTTCCGCCGACAACTCTCCTTCCGGAACATATTCTCCCCCCAACGCCACCGCAAGCGAAAGCAAGTGCAAATTGGGATATTTCTCGCAATAACTGTTTGGCAAAGATGCCGTCGTATCACAAATAACGTGAATCATACCTTCTCCTATCCCCATCATAAAATTCAACAATACATATTTATATTATTGTAACGCATGTACTGCAAATGAATCAACCTTTCTTCGCCATCAGTGCTTGTTTCTGTTGTTCATAATATGCATGCGGTAAACCGTTAGCCGCCAATATATAATCTAATAATTTCCCTCGTTCGCAAGCTACGTTCATCGCACTCACTTCAAACGGATCCAATGACACACGGGCGTCTTCCTTGCCATCTGCATCATATCCGACAACTCCTTCTCCCAAAATATCATCTAATACTTTCCGTTCTACTTTCCCTGTCTCTTATACACATCTGACGCTGCCGACGAAACCTTATGGGTGTA
>CAMYCX010000051.1 GCA_947254705.1 uncultured Veillonellaceae bacterium | reverse complement strand
GATGGTGGATGAATGGGCGGCCAACGGTGAGAAAAATATGTTCGGCCAGCCGGTCAAGGTCGTTGAAATGCAATCGGAAGCCGGTGCGGCGGGCATGTTCCACGGGTCCTTGCAGGCCGGCGCGCTGACGACGACGTACACGGCATCGCAGGGATTGCTGCTGATGATTCCGAATTTATATAAAATTGCCGGTGAGTTGCTGCCGGGCGTCTTTCATGTAGCGGCTCGTTCACTGGCGTCGCACAGTCTGTCGATTTTCGGCGACCATCAGGACGTGATGGCGGCTCGGGCGACGGGGTGCGCCATTTTGGCGGAAGAAGGCGTACAGGAGGTCATGGATCTTTCCGCGGTGGCGCATTTGGCCGCGATCAAAGGGAGGGTGCCGTTCATCAACTTCTTTGACGGATTCCGCACGAGCCATGAAATCCAAAAAATCCGCGTACTCGATCGGGCGCAGTTGGCGGGCATGGTCGATCAGGACGCATTGGCGGCATTCCGCGCACGGGCGCTTACCCCTGATCGCCCCGTCATCCGCGGCACGGCGCAAAACCCGGACGTATACTTCCAAAATCGCGAGGCCTCGAATCCGTACTATGACGCGTTGCCGGCGATTGTGGAAGAATATATGCATAAGATCAACGCGTTGACGGGTACGGACTATCAATTGTTCAACTACTACGGCGCACCGGATGCGGATCGCGTCGTGATCGGTATGGGATCGGTCTGCGACGTGGTGAAAGAGGCCGTCGACGTACTCAATGCCCGCGGCGAAAAAACGGGCGTGCTGACGGTGCATCTCTATCGTCCGTTCTCGCTGTCCCATTTCATGGCCGCCCTTCCTTCGACGGTACGCCGTGTCGGAGTGCTTGACCGTACCAAAGAACCGGGCGCGTACGGCGAACCGCTGTTTTTGGACGTACAGGCGGCGCTCGTTCACGGCGGCCGCACGGACGTGAAAGTCGTGGGGGGACGCTACGGTCTGTCCTCCAAAGACGTACTGCCGGAAGATTTGCTGGCGGTATTCCATAACTTGGAAGCGGACGAACCGCGTCACGGATTTACCTTAGGCATTCATGACGATTTGACTTTCCGCTCGCTGGCGCGTATTGCCTGCCAAACGCCGCAAGACGGCGCGATCGCCTGCAAGTTCTGGGGCTTCGGCTCGGACGGTACGGTCGGCGCCAACAAGAGCGCCATCAAAATCATCGGCGACCATACCGATTTGTATGCGCAAGGCTATTTTGCTTATGACTCGAAAAAATCGGGCGGGGTTACCATTTCCCACTTGCGGTTCGGTCCCCGACCGCTACGCAAGCCCTATCTCATTCAAGAGGCGGACTTCATCGCCTGCCATCGCGAAGCGTACGTGCATGAATACGATCTGCTGCGCGGCATGAAAGACGGCGGTACATTCCTGCTGAACTGCTCGTGGACGGCGGACGAGTTGACGGAAAAACTCCCCGTGATGATGCGTCGTAAACTGGCAAAACTCCATGCCAAACTCTATATCATCGACGCGGCGAAGATCGCTCGCGAGATCGGTCTCGGCGGTCGGATCAACATGATCATGCAGGCGGCGTTCTTTGCCCTGTCGGGCGTGGTGCCGATCGACGATGCCGTGCGTCATCTTAAAGACGCGATCGTCGGCGAATACGGCCACAAAGGGGATGCCATCGTGGCGATGAACCATCGGGCGGTCGATGCCGGTGTCGGCGCGGCACAGGAAGTACCGATCCCCGATGCATGGCGGCACGCCGTCGTGACTGAAGACGCCCCCGCACCGCGGCGGGAACGACCGGCATTTATCACCGATATTTGCGACGTGATGAACCGACAGGAAGGCGAAGACCTGCCAGTATCCGTCTTTGCCCCCTGTGCCGACGGGACATTCCCGACCGGTACGAGTCAATACGAAAAACGGGCGACGGCATTGGCCGTTCCCGAATGGATTCCCGAAAACTGTATCCAGTGCAATCAATGCGCGTTTGTCTGCCCGCATGCGACGATTCGCCCCGTACTGGCGACCGATGAAGAAGTGGCGGACGCGCCGGAAGGGTTTATCGTCAAGGAAGCGACCAGCGCCCGCGGCATGAAATTCCGCATCGTCGTTTCACAAGAAGACTGCTACGGCTGCGGCAACTGCGTCGATGTCTGCCCGGCGAAGGATAAAGCGCTCGTCATGCGCCCGTTGGCGGAAGAAATTCATAAACAACCGCTGTGGGATTATGCGATGGCGTTGCCGGAAAAGAAAAACCCCTTGCGGACCAATACCGTGACGGGAAGCCAATTCCAAAAACCGTACTTTGAATTTTCCGGTGCTTGCTCCGGCTGCGGCGAAACACCGTATGTAAAACTCGTTACCCAACTGTTCGGCGACCGTATGATGGTGGCCAATGCCACCGGCTGCTCGAGCATTTACAGCGCCAGCTCGCCGAGTATCCCGTACACGAAAGACAGTCAAGGACACGGCCCGGCGTGGGCCAACTCGCTCTTTGAGGACAACGCGGAATACGGCCTCGGGATGTGGGCGGGCGTCGCCACGTTACGGGAACGACTGACGGCCGATGTGGAAACGGTACTGGCGACACTGCCCGCAGGCGAACTGCGTGACGCGTTACAGGAATGGTATGACAAACGTGAAGTCAGCGACGGCACGCGGGAACGGGCGGATCGTGTCCTGGCACTGCTCGAAACGGCGGCCGAAGGACAACCGCAACTGGCGGCCTTACTGGCGCAACGCGACTATTTCATCAAACGTTCGCAATGGATTTTCGGCGGCGACGGTTGGGCCTATGACATCGGCTACGGCGGATTGGACCATGTACTGGCATCGGGAGCGGACGTCAACGTACTCGTTCTCGATACGGAAGTCTACTCCAATACGGGCGGTCAATCGTCCAAATCGACCCCGGCGGCAGCGATTGCCAAGTTCTCCGCCGGCGGTAAACAAACAAAGAAAAAAGACCTCGGCATGATGGCCATGACGTACGGCTACGTCTATGTCGCGCAAATCGCGATGGGGGCGGATCGGACACAGGCGCTCAAAGCGATCGCGGAAGCGGAAGCGTACCCCGGCCCGTCACTCGTGATCGCCTACTCGCCCTGTATCGCGCACGGCTTAAAAGCCGGCATGGGACTGTCTCAGGAAGAAGCACGCCGTGCCGTTGCCTGCGGCTACTGGTGCAACTACCGCTACAATCCGGTCTTGGCGGAACAGGGGAAAAACCCGATGCGGGTAGATTCGCGCGAACCGAAGGAAAACTTCCGCGATTTCCTGCTCGGCGAAGTACGCTACGCGTCCTTGCAAAAACTCTTCCCCGAAAAAGCGGAAGAACTCTTTACCAAGACGGAACACGACGCCAAAGAGCGACGGCAATCCTACCTGCGTATGCAGAAAATGTGGGATATGGAAATCGCGGAACGCAAAGCGAAAGCCGCCGAAGCACAAGCACAGACCAAGGCGTAAACGAAACGCGAAAATGCAAAAGGAGCTCATACGAGCTCCTTTTTTGTGGGAAAAGCGGGAGTGATACGATATAATAATGACAATGAAAACAGGAACAGGAAACGGAGAATAAATGATGAATCGTGACGAATTACATCGACGCTGGGTACAAGCGGAGCGTATATTGTTGGTGTTGCCGATGGCATTGGGAGATTTTTGCTATCAGCATTTGGTGATCGGTGCGGTACAGGCGCGGTATCCGGGAAAGATGTGGGACGTGATGTTTGATGAGGCGTTTCATACGAATCGCTTTCATCAAGGCGGCGGGAAATTGGTGAACCCGATTATTTGCGAATGGGCGGAAGATACGAGATTGTTTCGCCATGTGTATACGGAGATGTATCGGGGAACGTCGGTGGCGGAATGTATGACGACCGCGCGGGCGGCGGCATATGATGTCGTGATTGCGCTCTCGGGGCGAGGACAGTTGCAAGTCTTGCGGGCCTGCAGAACGATCGCTCCGCAGGCGGTGCTGATGGCATGGGAGCCGGAAACGTGCTGGTGGAAGTTGGGGCGTGATGTTCGAGAGTATCGTCGGATTGTCGATGCGGAGATACCGTTTATCGTGGAGAAGGGCGGACATATTATCGACAGCTATTTGCGATTTTTTCGTGTGTTTGCCGAGGTAGAAGCGGATTGGGCGCAGGTACCGCAGATGACCGTACCCGATGCGGCCCGGTCATCTGCGGCAAAGGTACTGGCGGAATATGGGGTAACAAGCGACACACCGGTGATCTTTATCAATGCGTTTGCGAAAAACCGCAAGCGGACATGGCCGCTGTCTCATGTGGCGAAGTTGGTGCAGTTGTTGTCGCAGGATGCGCCGTGGACGGATGCGATTTGGTTGGTGAACGGGATGCCTGATGATCGGGCGGCCGTGGAAACGATGATTCGTCGGTCGGACGGTACGCGAATGCATTTCTTCAGTGCCACGGAAGGGTTCTGGGAACTGCCCGCGATGTTGGCGGGCAGCGATTTGGTGATTTCGGTGGAAACGTCGGTCATGCATTTGGCATCGTTGCTGCATCGGCCGCAGGTGGTATTGATGCGGCAGAAAGCACCGCATTGGCGGCCGTTGCGGCGAGAAGATTGTACGATTGTGACGACGCGTCGTCGCCGTGATACGATGTCCGCGATTACGCCGGACGAGGTGGCCGCAGCGGTACGTAAGCAATACGGCTCATCGCGGGTATCGCTTGAAGAGAACGGGCAAGATCGTCGGTGATGTCGGCGCTGCGTGTGGTATAATTTTACATAGTTATAAAATGGAACATTACGATGGAATGAAGGAGTGGCCGAAATGGCGATGACGGTGCAGGCGGCACGTGCGTGTCGGGAGTTGGCACAAGCATTGAATATAGCGTCGGACAGTATCACGGCAATCGAGCCGATCGGCGGCATGACCAATCGGAATTTTTTGTGTACGGTCGGCATGCGTCGATATGTGGTGCGGATTCCCGGTGAAGGTACGGGACGGATGGTCAATCGCCCGCGTGAAGGCGCGCATACGACAATGGCGCAGTCGCGCGGGTGGCATCCCGAGGTGGTGCATTTCGGTGCGGACGGCGTCAAGATTACGGTGTATGTCGACGGGGCGCAGACGCTGGGCGACGGTGCAGCGGCACAGCCCGAGGTATTGACGGGCGTGGCAGGTGTGCTGCGGGCGCTGCATGAGAGTGATTTGCCAATGCAGGGCGAGTTTTCTTTTCGGACGGAGTATGACCGCTATGTGTCGATGCTCAAGGAGCCGGTGAGTCTGACGCGGTATCCGCAGTATACGATTTGTGAAGCGGTATTGCCGTCGTTGGAGCAACGATTACACGAATTGGGTACGGAACGGGTGCCTTGCCATAACGATTTAGTACCGGAGAATTGGTTGCTGGCGGGAAAGCGTCTGTATCTTCTCGACTGGGAGTATTCGGGGTACAATGATCGGGCGTGGGATATCGCCGCGTATATGAGCGAGTCGCATTTACCCGCGGCGGCGCGGGCGCATTTTCTGGCGGCATACGGCGTGTCGGCGGACTCGGCGGTCTGGGCGGAAAAGTTGCTATTGTATGAATGGCTGCAGCATGTGTTGTGGCTGGTATGGACGGCGGTGAAAGAGCAGCACGGCGTATCGTTTGGCGATTACGGCGACCGTCGGTTGGCGGCGGCGATGCGGATTTTGGCGACGGGCCGGTCGCAGTACGGATGGCCGTCGGAACGTGGTGATGAGGGGGGCGTCCGGTGAATCGCTTGACGGGGAAAGGCGCGGCATACGGTCTCGGTTCGGGAATGTGCTGGGGATTGGACGCGGTCTTGCTCGGTTGGCTGCTGTTACAGACGTCATTGCCGTCGCTCGGGATATGGGCGCCGTTGTGTCTGGTGGCGTGGCATGATCTGTGCTCGGCGGGGTGGCTTTGTTGTTGGCGCGGTCGCCGCGGTTGGCGCAAGATGGGGCGTGCGCTGGGAACGCGGAGCGGACGCTTGATGTTGCTGGCAGCGCTGTTGGGCGGCCCGCTCGGGATGAGTTGTTACCTGTTGGCGATCCATTATGCGGGCGCGGGTACGGCGGCGGTGGTATCGTCGCTTTATCCGATTGTCGGCGTGTGGCTGGCGATTATGTTTCGTTTGGACGGATTTCGCCGGCATATGGGCGGCGGTTTGTCCGTGGCGGTGGTGTCGATGATGTGTCTCGGCGGTGTACCGACGGAAACGACCGGCGCGGTCACGGGGATCTTGTTCGGACTGGCCTGTGCCTTCGGTTGGGGCGCGGAATGCGTAGTTTGCGCCTACGGCGTGAGCCGTGATGTGACGGCGGAAACGGCATTGCAAATCAGACAGACGGTGTCGGGGATCGTGTATGCGGTGGTGCTGATTCCGCTGCTCGGACTGACGGAAGTCTGGTGGCAGCTTACGACGGATCCGATGTTGCTGCTCGGCGTGGCCTTGACGGCACTGGTCGGAACGTTCAGTTATCAATGGTATTATCGGGCTATTGCGGCCATCGGCCCGATTCGGGCAATGGGGTTGAATATTACCTACAGTGCCTGGGCGGTCGCATTCGGCGCGGCAGCGGCCGGCGTGTGGCCGAGCGGAGCCGTGGTTGGTGCGGCGGTCGGTGTCATGGCGGGGGCATGGTGGACGGCAGCGCCATGGTCGGTATGGAAACGGGAATGGAGTCGATTTCAGTAAGATGAATGCAATTATTTTAGCGGCCGGGTTGGGGTCGCGGTTCGGTAGTATGACCAAGGAAACAAGTAAGACGTTACTGGACGTCAACGGGTTGCCCGGGTTGGAGCATACGTTGCGGTTTTTGCAGCGTAACGATATTACCGACATTACGATCGTGACGGGGTATCAGGCGGAGCGTTTTGCCTATCTTCCCGAAAAATACGGCGTGGAGCTGATACATAATCCGCATTACGCGGTATATAATAATCGTTATTCGTTTGCCTGTGCGGCGGAACGGTTCGGGGACAGTCTGGTGATTGACGGCGATGTTGTCGTGCTGGACGATATATTGGTGCCGATGACGTGCAGTACGTATTATTTGATTCAGCGGGAGGAAGAAGGCGCCGAGTGGGTCCCCCGAACGGATGCCTCCGGCCGCGTGATCGCGATGGATGTAACGGCGGAACATGCGCCGTCATTGCTCGGCGTGTCCTACTGGACGGCGGCGGCGGCGCGCCGTATTTGCGAAGTATTGCCGACGTACATGACGGAGGAGGAGCTGTTGAACCCGAAGGCGTACTGGGATGATATTCCGACGCATTTGTATAGCGAGACGGAAGTCCGTACGGTGGTGGTTGCGTCCGATGCGGCGCGAGAGATGGATACGCAGGCGCAGTACGCGGGATTGTGTGCATGGGCGGCAAAAAAATAATATCGAGCAACAAAAAGGAGTCGAGTATTGATGCTCGACTCCTTTTATATTATTCCCGTTTCAATACATGATTGCGGGTGTGGTAAGACAATCGCTCCGACTCCGGCGGCAGCTGCATATAGTCGCCGTAGTAATGTCGCAAATAGGCGTCATATTCCGCAATGGCAAGGAAGTGATGTCCCTCAAAAGAAAGTTCGACAAAATGATCGAAGTAGTGTCGGGGGATGGTTTCCCGCTTGATGTCACGACTCGATCCGAGGACGAAGGCAAGTTGCTCTTGGGTGTCGGGATAGCGCGCAATTTCCCGCATCATACGGTCGTACAGTCGGTGCGGCCGGTACGCCGGAGCGAGTTGTTGCAACAGGCGAAAGAGCGGTTTGCGCCGACGCTTGTAAATGCTTTTGAAACGTTTGCCCATGAGGTGGACGCGTTTCAAATGAGCGGCGGCCGCGGCGGGATCATCGGGCAGGCCGTCCGCTACGAAAATATCCATGAAAAGACCGATGTCGAATTCATTGACGGGATGCAGGGGCGCGGTGGCGTTCGCAAACCATTTGCCGCTTTCGGCGGCATAGGCCGGCGCGTTCGGATCATCGGTGAGAAGGGTATAGTCGGGATCGGGGTCTTCCCGCCAGATACGTGCGAGACGACGGTACTCGCTGCGGGTCATCATGACGTCGGTATCATCGTCCCACGGGATAAATCCTTGGTGGCGAACCGCGCCGATCAATGTGCCGCCGCAGAGGGAGTAGCGGACATCATGGCGGCGACAGTAGCGGTCGAAGGCGATCAGCGACTCGGTGAGACGGGCCTGTAATTCAGGCAGTGCGAGCGGTCTCATCGACGCCCCCGACGGCGAGATTTCGCGCGATTGCGGCGGCGGGTATCGGTGCTGCCGGCACGACGGCGACGGGTATTCGTGCCGCCGTGTTCCTGCTTGTGCAGTTTTTCTTTGGTGGGGCGGTATTCTCCGGGGAGAATGACTTTTTTCTTGCGGGCACGGGGATTTTTGGTGCGTACGGTGCCGTCGGGGCCGTACTTCGTCAACGGTTGCTCGATCCGCGCTTCGATCCGGCGCAGTTTGCCGATGTCGCGCGGCGTGACGTAGGTCACGGCGAGACCGTCGCGGCCGGCGCGCCCCGTGCGGCCGATCCGATGGATATAGTAGTCGGTATCGCTCGGTACGTCGTAGTTAAATACATGGGAGACGCCGTCGATGTCGATGCCGCGCGCCGCAATGTCGGACGCGACGAGGTAGGGGAAACGGCCTTTGGCAAATTCCCGCAAAATCCGATTGCGTGCACTTTGCGACATGTCGCCTTGCAGTTCTTCGACGGGCAGTCCCGCTCGCGCGAGCTCATAGGTCAGTGCGGTGGCCCGTTCCTTGGTGTTGCAAAAGATGATGGCGAGATAGGGATTGAACTCTTCCAGTTGGTGACGGAGCAGGGCGGTTTTGCGGTCTTCGTCAATGAGATAAATCCGCTGCTCGATCGCATCGAGAACGACGGTACCTCCGTCCGCGTTGATCGAGACGGGGTTGCGCATGGCACTTTTGGCGAGTCGCCGCACGGGGGCGGGCAGCGTTGCGGAAAAGAGCAGCAGTTGTCGCGGCTTGCCGCAAGCGTCGAGAATGGTTTGCATGTCATGTAAAAATCCCATGGCGAGCATTTGGTCGGCTTCGTCGAGTACGATATGCCGTACGGAAGACAGGATCAGCGCGCCCCGTTCGTGATGATCGAGAATGCGCCCCGGGGTACCGATGATGAGTTGGGGACGACGTTTCAATTTTTGCAGCTGATTTTCCAGTGTCGCGCCACCGGTGACGGTCACGAGGTCGATCCCGACGATGGTCGCAAGCGGGCGCGCCACATCGGCGATTTGGCGGGCCAGTTCGCGTGTCGGTGCAAGGATG
>CAMYCX010000050.1 GCA_947254705.1 uncultured Veillonellaceae bacterium | reverse complement strand
GAACGGCGGTGATTTGGGTGGCGGGTACGGGCTTGCCGTCCCACAGCAGTTGCACCGGGATCGTCTGTCCGTAACGGGCATCGGTATACGGATTGACCAGCGGTACCAGTTCCAGCGTATGTCCGACGGGGCGGGGTGTTTGCGCTTTTGCACGACCGACTTGCCAGAGTGCGGTGGTGAACTGTTGTGAATAGACGGAGGACACGACATCGGCAAAATCGGATTTCGGCGCTTTGGCTTTATGCAAGACGCCGTCTTCGCGATAGGTCGTATTGATCGAGGAGTGACGAACGGCACCGAGCGTATACAGACCTTCCGCCTGTTCGCGGAACGATGCGGATGAAATGCCTTCCGTTTCCAACGCAAAGGGAACGGTCGTACCGTCAGGACGGCGTAACGTCAGCTGAGTAAATGTAGCGCGGTCGGTCAGGCCGTCGACGGGATAGTGGTGGCCCCAGCCGACATAGGCGCGTGTTACGGCGCCGTCAGTACGCGGCGCGCTTTGCCATGCGGTCAGATTGAGCCAGAGTGCGTGGGCATTGGCCGTACCCGGCAATGCGCCGGCGACGAAAGCGCCGAGGGTGATCCCGAGTAACGTTCGTGTTATTTTGTTCATGAGTGCTCCGTTTCCGCGGCATGCCGTACTTGGCGTACCGCTTTAAGAAATTTGGGGCGGGCGATCATCACGGAACGTCCGCAACCTAAACAATCGATTCGAAAGTCTACGCCCGTACGACAGATTTTCCATTCATAACTGCCGCAGGGGTGCTTTTTTTTCATGGTGACAATATCACCGACGGCATATTGTTCCATCATGATCACTTCGTTTGAAAGAAGTCATCGGCGTCCGCATAGAGTGCGTCGCTGCCGTGAATATAGCTGCCGTGATCGTGTCCTTTCATTAAAAGGAACCGTGAGTGCGGCAAGGTGGCGACCAAGTCCTGAAATGATTCCGGCGTGAAAAATTCACGCTCTCCGGCCACGACCAGCGTCGGTTGCGTGACACGGCGGACATCGTCATAATCGATGAACGGCTGTGTCAACATAAGACGCAGCAGCGGATCGTGGGTTTCGCGATAGCGAGCGTGCAACTTTTTCAAGACGGAGGCCTTGAAGTCCGCGGGCGATAAGTTGACGCCGCAGAGCAGCAGGTGCGATACCGACTCCGGCCGGGCAATCGCGAGCATCAGGGCGACGATGGCGCCGTCGGAAAAACCAAGGATACGGACGGGACCGAGATCCAAGGCACGAATGAATCCCGCTACATCATCGGTCATGGTCTGATAGGAATAGTCATCTGTCGGTGCGCTTTCCCCGTGCCCGCGACTGTCGATGGCATATACCGTGTACCGTTGTGCCAGCAGCGGCATGAGTACATCGAACGTATGACGATCTTCCCCGTTGCCGTGCAAGAGCAGCAGCGGTTCCCCTTGGCCGCTGACCTCATAGGCGAGACGAATTCCGTTGACTGAAATATACATAATGTCCTCCTTTATTAATCCTTGTGCTTCGATAATGCGGCGACGGCATCGTCCATCATTCCCGTGGTGACGGCATGACCGACATCACGGACGGATTGCCAAATGACCGTGCCGCCTTGTGCTTTGAGTCGGTCGGCAAAAACCTGATCCGCACGGGCATCGACGGTCGTATCATGCACGCCGTGCAACAGATGAATCCGTTGTGATGTCATCGCGGCAATGTGCGCGTGCGGCGATGCGGCTTCCATGCGGGCGGCCAGATTATCGGCGAGACGATAGGACATGCCGAAACGCGCCTGCATAAACAGATGCGTCAGCGGCCAATGTCCCGATCCGTTCATGGCGATGACCGCACATACCGCCGGTGTCTTGGCCGCCACCCCCAGTGCCGTGCAACCGCCCATCGAATGACCGGCCGTTACGATGGAGCGATAGCCGCGTGAGGCCGCGTAGTCTATCCACAGCGGTGACTCTTCAATTTGATCCAAAATCGTTTCCCAAAATAACGGATACGACTCGACGGCATCGTAGTCGATCACGCCCCGATCGTCATGCCGCGGCACGTCGGGAACGATGACTTCCCACTGCGCGGCCGCCCAAATGCGGGCGCGGGTGAGTTGTCCGTCGGCCGCTGAACTCCAGCCGTGATACCAGATGATCAATCCGCGCGGTGATTCGGGAACGATTCGCCGGGCCTGAATTCCGCCGCAGGTGATGCGGTCTTCGCTCCAACGATAGTTCATCGCAGACTCCTTTCTCATTGATAACTAGCTCTATTGTACACGTCGCGCGCGGACTTGGCAAAATTTTGCCGTAACGGCACGGGAGGGCGGTCATGGAAATTGACGATATGTTGGTATGATAAAATATCATCATACTACATATTGTATTTATCGATAAAAATAGTATAATGGAATTACCATTAACGGAGGAGAGAAGTACAATGAATACATTTACCCGATTCAGTGACAAATTTTTAGCACAATATCCGGCATTTCCGGAGCATATGACCCAATTGGCCATGTTCGTATACTATCGAACCTATTCGCGTTGGTTGGAAGAAGAAGGCCGGCGTGAAACGTGGAAGGAAACCGTGACACGGGCATTGACGTATAATTGCCGCTTGGCGAACGAATCGCAGGAGGATGCGGAAGCGTTGTTTGACAATGTCTTTAATCTGCGTCAGTTTATTTCCGGTCGCAGTCTGTGGATCGGCGGCTCGGACGCTTCGGAAAGTCTGGTTTGCGCCAATTTTAACTGTGCGTTTACCGTGATGGATAATGTACAGGCGTTTGTCGATTTATTTTATTTATTGATGGTCGGCACCGGCGTGGGCTTTCGTATCTTGCGGCGTGATGTCGAGAAGTTGCCGCGGTTCCGTACGGATGTCGTGCTGGAAAACTTGCCGTTTGAACCCTTGCCGTCGACGGAGCGGGTTGACCCGACGTCGATTTTGTTCCGCACGGACGATATTGCCACGATTGTCGTCGGTGATTCCAAGGAAGGCTGGGTGCAGGCGCTGCAGTTTTATCTGGCCATTCACACGCGCCACGACTATCGACGGGTCAAGCGGATTCGTATCAATTACAACGGTGTCCGCCCGAAAGGCGAACGACTCAAAACGTTCGGCGGTACGGCCTCGGGATATGAATCTCTGGCCGCAATGTTTGCCAAGATTCACAAGGTGCTGACGACGGAAGAATACGCGCCCGCACCGGAAAACGGACGCTTGCGACCAATCCACGTACTGGATATTTGCAACATTATCGGGGAAAACGTCGTGGTCGGCGGGGTCAGACGAACCGCCGAGACGGCCATTGTGTCGCCGGATGATGATGAAGTCATCGAAGCGAAAACCGATTTGACGCCGAATAAGTATCATCGTTTCATGAGCAACAACAGTATTTTCTTTGAAGAAAAGCCGTCATGGGAACGTTTGCAGAGCATTTTCCGGACATTGCGGTATACGGGTGAACCCGGATTCGTCAATGCGGCGGAAGGCAAACGTCGACGGGCCGATTTTGAAGGGTTGAACCCCTGTTTTGAAATTTTGTTGCCGCGTAATTCCGTTTGCAATTTGACAACGGTGAATATCAAAGCGTTTGTCAAAGACGGTGTTCTCCTGCGTGACGAGCTGCTGGCGGCGGAACGGCTGAGCGCTCGTGCCTGCTTGCGTATGACGTGTATCGATTTGGAATTGCATGACTGGAATATCAGTCATCAGCGGGACCGTCTGCTCGGCTGCTCGATGACGGGGTGGCAGGACGCGATGGCGGAACTCGGTTACGGGCGTGAGGAACAGATTGAACTGATGAAGGAGCTGCACCGAACGATTCGGACGGCGGCGGAAGAATATGCGGCGGAACTCGGTGTCAACGTACCGCTATTGGTAACGGCGGTCAAGCCGGAAGGTACGCTCTCGCTGGTGACGGGCGGTGTCAGCCCGGGGTTGCACTACTCCCATTCGGAGTATTTTATTCGCAGAATTCGTGTCAATGCGTCCGATCCATTGGCTAAAACCGCGGAAGCGCTCGGCTGGCCGGTTCACCCGGAAGTCGGACAGACGGCGAGCGATGCACGAACGAAGGTCATCGATTTTCCGTGTCATGCACCGAATGCGCGGACGAAGTATGAAGTCAGTGCGGCGGAGCAGTTGCAGACCTATTATGATTTCCAAGAGTACTATACGGAACAGAACAGTTCCAACACGATCTCCATCAAAGACGACGAGTGGGATGACGTGGCGCGCAATGTCTATGACCACTGGGATCAGATGCTGGCGTGCTCGTTCCTGAGTCTGACGGATCATCATTACGAATTGGCGCCGTATGAAAGCATCACGAAGGAAGAATACGAAGTCATGGCGGCCTCGATGAAGCCTTTTAATCCGAATTTGCTGAATTATTTTGAACAGGCGACGGGCAATGAAGGGGCCGAGTTTGAGATTTTGGATGATCGGGAAGAATGCGCGTCCGGCGTATGCCCGATTAAATAAGGAGGCCGTATGGGATTTTTATCCAAATGGTTCGGCACGGCCGAGGTGCCGACGATCTCGCCGGCAGAGGCAAAAAAGCGTATGGCGACGGCGATCGTGCTGGATGTGCGTGAGCCTGATGAATACGCTGACGGGCATTTGCCGAAAGCGCGTTTGTTGCCGCTCGGTACGATTAACGAAGCAAGTGCGGCGCAAGCGATTCCGACGAAAGACAGCGACGTACTGGTCTATTGTCGCAGCGGTGCGCGCAGCCGTCGGGCGGTGCAGCGACTGATCGGACTCGGCTATACACGGGCGGTCAATATCGGCGGGATCATGGATTGGCCGTACGAAACGGAACGCTGATGCATGGACGAATGCGTTATTCAATGGTATAGTAAAGACAGATCGATACGGTCAGTCAAGAAAGCGGGTGAGGAGATGCAGAACGATGCAGTCGGCGGCGAACGGTCGGCAGGCAAAATTCTCGGCGCGGTGTTACTGGTGCTTTGCGGGGTAGCGTTGGCGGCAATTCCGCTGGTCATTGCGTGGACGGTCGGACGTAAAATCCTGCGGATACAATGGGGTGTCGGTAAACGCCTATGGGGATTTTGGTTTACGAAAACGCATGCCAAAATGACGCTGGCCCGTTGGACGGGCAAGGCGGTATGGCGCTTGTTGCGTGCCGTGTAAATGAAAAAGCAACGTAACGAAAGTTACGTTGCTTTTTTGTTGTCTTATTCCGGCCACCGATACGGGTCTTGGGCACGGGGCGGATTGAAAATCGTGGCCATGACCATCGCGTGCCGCCATTCGGCGTGGGTAAGCGGACGCCGCCTCGGCGGTGCGGACACCGTGATCGGCGGGACGGTCGGTGTATCGGCCGGCGGTGGCGGCACCGCGGGGGCGGCCGTCGGCACGGGACGCGGCTTGGCAACGGGATCCGCATCGTCTGCCGCATCGGTCCATTGTTCCCATTGCGCGGTGAGCTGGCGCAGCCATTGCGGGGCCTGTTCCTCGTTCATTTCACCTTGCGGAGCGGGTTCGGACGGGGCCGATTGCAGAAATCGGCGAAGGCCGCCGAAGACGATCCAAATCAGAAGAATCGCTAAAATTTCCATCAGTGTTTACCCGAGTCCGATTCGTACGGATCGCTCGGATCGGCGATCGAATCGCGCATTTTGGTATCGGCCTGAATGTTTTGCAGACGGTAGTGATCCATGACGCCGAGATTGCCTTCCCGCAGGGCCTGTGCCAAGGCAATCGGGACTTCCGCCTGGGCGCGGACGACTTCGGCCTGCATTTCCTGTGTATGGGCACGCATTTCCTGTTCTTTCGCTACGGCCATGGCGCGGCGTTCTTCCGCGCGCGCCTGGGCGATCCGTTTGTCGGCTTCGGCCTGGTCTGTCTGCAATTCCGCGCCGATATTGCGGCCGACATCGACATCGGCAATATCAATCGAAAGAATTTCAAAGGCGGTGCCGGCATCAAGTCCTTTTTCCAGTACGGTGCGGGAGATATGATCCGGGTTTTCGAGGACGTCCGTATGGCGTTCCGACGAACCGACGGTCGTGACGATCCCTTCGCCGACACGGGCAATGATGGTGGCTTCTCCCGCTCCGCCGACCAAGCGGTCGATGTTCGCGCGAACGGTGACTCGGGCGCGAACTTTTAGTTCAATCCCGTTTTTGGCCATGGCGGAGATGATCGGGGTTTCGATTACTTTCGGATTGACGCTCATTTGTACGGCTTCGAGCACGTTGCGGCCGGCCAGATCGATAGCGGCGGAGCGTTCAAAGGTCAGCGGAATGGACGCGCGATGAGCGGCGATCAAGGCGTCGACCACGCGATCGACGTCGCCGCCCGCCAGATAGTGCGCTTCCAGTTGTGCGGCATTAACATCGAGTCCGGCTTTGAAGCCTTTGACGAGAGGCAGCACGATGGTGCGCGGCGGTACACGGCGCAAGCGCATCCCGACCAAGTCGAAAATACCGATACTGACACCGGCCGCGAGTGCGGAAATCCAAAGGCCGATCGGCACGAAATGAAAGAAAATCATCACGGCGATGAGGATCAAAAAGACGCTCATACCGGGTAAAATAATACTCATCATAAGCTCCCTTCAGGAATGGCGGTTACGACGATGCGCGAGCCGCTGACAATAATGACCTCGACAGGGGTGCCGGGGGAGATGAATTCACCGCGGGTCACGACGTCGAGTTGGACGGTTCCGATTTGCACCGTACCGGCAGGACGGAGCGGCGTGACGGCCGTACCGCGTGCATGCAGGTAGGCGGTATAATCGTCATTGCTGACATAGCCGCTGCCGGCGGTGCTGCGTGTCTGTAAGGTCAGACGGTGCCACAGACGTCCCGCGGACAGGTAGCGGGCGATGCCGGCAAAGAGAACGATCGCCAAGATCAGACCGCCGAGTGTGAGGTACAGTGCGGTGCCGCCGCCGCCCAACAGCAGGTAGATACCGGCGAGAATCATCAGCAGACCGATGCCGGCGCCCCAACCGCTGAACAGCAGCAACAGATCGGCCAACAGGAGTAAAATCCCGCTGCCGAGGAGAACTGGTTCAAGCCAGCCGACTTCTCCCGCCTGCCACGGGCCGGCAAGCAGCAATGCCGCGGCAATGGCGGCGATCAGTCCCCCGCCGGAAAAGCCGGCGGTTTTGATTTCCGCCAGCAACGAGGCGAACAGAATACCGATCAGGGCGACTTGCCAAATCGGAGACGACAGCCATCCGGTCAGTTGATCCGTCCACTCGGCGGGCATGATTCGTCGTGTTTCGTTTTGCCACGGTGTGGCGGCGAGCAGTTCGTCGATGTCGACGGCTTGCCGGTCAGCAATTCCCGCCGTCACGGCATCGGTCGCCGGCAGAGACACGATCGTACCGGCCTCGGCATAGGGAGGCGCGCCGCGGGTTTTGTCCACCATAGCGGCGGCGATGCGGTCATCCCGATGGCGTGCCCGGGCGGTGGCCGCAAACTCGGCCCGCAGCGCGGCAATCGTTTTTTCCGTAGCGGGAATCGGCTCGGCAGCACCGATACTGCCGTCCGGCGCCATGACGAGATCCCGCGCCGCCAGTGCGATGAGTGCGCCCGCCGACCACGCGCGCGGATGGACATAGGCGATGGTCGGTACATGGGCATGCAATACGGCATCGCGAATTTCCGTGGCGGGCGCGACCTCGCCGCCGAACGTATCCAAATCGAGCAAAACGGTGCTTCCCTGTGCTTCCGCGGTGCGGATAACACGAATGACATGGGCGCGCGTGCCGCTGTCAATTTCTCCGCGAATCGGGACGATCAGCACCTCCGCCGCCATGACGGTCAGACTGATCGCCCCGCTGCAGAGTAGTACCAAAAGAGCGAAGAGCCATCGGTGCAGTCGTCGCGATATGCGAGGGTCAGTTTTCGGCATACTTATCGCCTTTTCCGTTATCGTGGAAAAGATTCATCAGGACACGGGCCCGTTCGGGGGAAATGCCGCTCATGACGGCGAACTCCGTCATCGGATTGCCGCGTTCTGCACGACGGGCTTGCATGTAGGCGCGTCGTTCGTCACGGTTCATGTCGGCCACTGCGGCCAAGTCCTGTTGTCGCCGTTCATAGCGAAATGTCATGTAACGCCATGTCGCCATCGCTTCCCGGGCGGTTATTTTTCCCTGTTCTACCCAGTCCAGCAGGTAGTAATAGGCTGCCCGCGGATGATGCGGGGACAGCGCGCGTACGGCGGCCGGCATATTGGCCGGTACGGGTACGGCGGCGGACACACCGAGCGGTACGGCGATACCGGCCAGCAGCAATACGGCGAGAGAACGTGAAAAGAGAGAGTGCATGGAACATCGTCCTTTCTTTTTAACTTCGACAGTTATCAATGTATACTATTACTATACCTGTGTCGTTACGGGATTGTCAATTTGTCAACGCTTGTTCGATTTGCGCGGTCGGAGGAAAATTCGTACAATAGATAGCGGGAGGGTGTATACATGTGAATACACGGGAACAAATATTGGAGACGTCGTGGCGCGTCGCGTTACCAACGCAATCGGTATATACCGTGATGGCGGCCGTGTTTGGTTGGAATGCATGGCGTACCGATGTACCGTCGTTGATGATAGAATACACGATCGGCCTGCTGGCGTGCCTCTGGCTGATTTATTGCCGGGTACCGATATTGTGCCGTTTACGGGAAGATGACATGATCGTCACCGTAGCGGAAGAGTCGGTCCGTATGGAGATGTTGGCCTCGATGGGACGCCGCCGGTATCTTGTCGTGCCGTATGCGTCGGTGGCGGGGGTAGCGGCGAATTGGCGGCAGCTTTATTTACGCAATCGGCACGGATTGCACAGCATCGTACCGGTGGCTTGGCATGAGTTGACACCGGAGGATCGCGGACGCATTTTGCATGCCGTCGGTGCCTGGCGGGATCGACAACGCAGCGAAACGGAGCAGGACACGAAAAAGGGGGACCACTAAGGAATGGGACATATTTATTGGTTGACGAATATACAGGCGCAGGCGGAGCGGGTCGGATTGGCATTGGACAAACGGCGCGAATGCGGCGATGACATAGCGGCTACCGTCGTGCGGATTACCGAGGCGAATGCCGCGACATGGATCGCGCATGACTGGTCGGATGCGTCCTTGGTCGTGATTTCACTGATGGGCGGTCATGCGATGAGTGAACCGCTCGGCGCGGCATTACAAGCGGCGGGGGTGGCGCATTGGGTGTACTTGACGCACGGCCCGGACGCGTGGCGGCGGCATGGGGTGACGCCCGCACAGGAAGCACGGGTCGAGCAGTATCTCAATGCGGGCGGCATGGCGAACTACGAAGCATTGTGGCAATACTTGACGGAAACGCTTCTCGGCGGCGGCGGCGACGTACCCGCACCGCAACCGCAGTTGGAAGAGGGATTATATTATCCGGGCGAGGAGGCGTACGATTCCTTGGCGGCGTATCGGGCCAAACATTGGCAGCCGGACCGGGCGACGGTCGGGTTTTTCTTCCTGCGGGACGATTGGCTCTGGGGCAAGACGGAGTTTTACGATGTCTTGATTGCGGCCTTGGAAGAGGCCGGTATGAATGTGCTGGCGTTGTTTACGCA
>CAMYCX010000049.1 GCA_947254705.1 uncultured Veillonellaceae bacterium | reverse complement strand
TACACCCATAAGGTTTCGTCGGCAGCGTCAGATGTGTATAAGAGACAGGGAGTAAACGTACCGGCCTTTAATGAGTTGGTGAAAGAAAAATATTGACAGGATATCATTTGTTCGTTACAATAAGGTCAATTAAGTGAGGAACGGGAGTAGTAGTCGCCCTTTAGCGAGATAAGGATAGTGAAAGCTTATCAACGGCAATGAAGGCGCCCGGGAGCAGCGGCAGGAAATCCGACAGGAGAGTAAAAACCGCCATATCATTAAAGAGGGTCATAGACCAAGTAGGGTGGAACCGCGGGTAATCTCGTCCCTGTAACAAATTGATTTGTTGCAGGGACTTTTTGTTGGGAGGTTAAGATGACATTTCAAGAGATGATTTTTACATTACAGCAGTTTTGGTCAGATCAAGGTTGCATTATCCAACAGCCATATGATATCGAAAAAGGGGCTGGCACAATGAATCCGGCTACATTTTTGCGCTCACTGGGACCGGAGCCATGGAATGTTGCTTATGTGGAGCCTTCACGACGACCAGCAGACGGGCGATATGGTGATAATCCCAATCGACTGTTTCAGCACCATCAGTTTCAGGTGATTTGCAAACCTTCTCCAGACAATATTCAGGAGATGTATTTAGAAAGCTTAAAACAATTGGGGATTCAGGCGGAGCAGCATGATATTCGTTTTGTGGAAGATAATTGGGAATCTCCGACCCTGGGTGCATGGGGCCTCGGCTGGGAAGTTTGGCTTGATGGCATGGAAATTACACAATTTACTTATTTTCAGCAGGTTGGCAGCCTGGATATGCATCCGGTGGCCGTGGAAATTACATATGGCATGGAACGTCTGGCGATGTACATTCAAGAAAAAGAGAATGTATATGACTTGATTTGGTCAGAAGATATTACGTATGGAGATATTTTTCACGAAAATGAATACGAGCAATCTGTATATAATTTTGAACTTGCTGATACGAAAATGTTGTTTTCTCTATTCTCCCAATATGAAACAGAGGCGAAAAGAATCATTGAGACGGGTATGGTATTACCGGGATATGATTATGTCTTGAAGTGTTCACATGTGTTCAATTTGCTGGATTCGCGGGGAGCAATCAGTATCAGTGAACGTACTGCATTCATCGGGCGAGTCAGAGTGTTGGCCAGATTGTGTGCGAAGGCTTTTGTTGCTAAGCGTGAAAAGCTGGGGTATCCTTTGCTGAAAGGAGCGGTTACTCATGAATAAAGAACTGTTGCTTGAGGTCGGAACGGAAGAGATTCCGGCAAAATTTATGAAATTTATTTTGACACAATTACAAACCAATACAGAGCACTTGTTGCAAGAAGCGAACCTGGAATTTCAACGGGTGAAAGTTCAAGGCACACCGAGGCGTTTAGCAGTACAGGTTTCCGGAGTTGCGGATTGGCAAAAAGATGTGCAAATTAGCAATCGTGGACCGTCCATGGAAATTGCATTTGATGAGGCGGGGCAACCGACTAAAGCTGCGTTGGGATTTGCACATGGACAAGGTGTGAAAGTAGAAGATCTGGTGATTCGTGACGGATATATTTATGCTGATATTGTGCAGAAAGGCAAGGCGACAACAGCTCTTTTGCCTGAATTATTTGTGAGACTGTTGACAAGTTTGCAATTTGCCAAAAGCATGCGATGGGGGGAAGAAACTTTCCGGTTCGTTCGACCGATTAGATGGATTGTTGCATTGCTTGACGAAAATGTAATTCCGTTTTCTGTTGCAGGTGTTGAGTCGGATAGATATACGCGTGGACATCGGTTTTTGGGGCATAGTAAGGTAGAGATACCCACGGCAGGTGTATATGAACAAGTAATGGCGGCGGAACATGTTATTGTGGATCCGGAAGAACGCCGACTTGTTATTGAAAATGGATTGAATAATGCGGCCAAAGAGATTGGCGGTATAGTTATGCATGACTCGGACCTGCTAGAAGAAGTTGTTTATTTGGTTGAATATCCTACTGTTTTGCGCGGAGAATTTGAAGAGCGGTTTTTGCAATTGCCTGCGGCAGCGGTAGTGACTCCGATGAAGGACCACCAGAGATATTTTCCCGTACTGGATAAAAATGGAAATTTACTCCCGGTGTTCTTGACCGTCAGAAATGGCGGTACAGATTTTTTGGATACGGTACGAATTGGTAATGAGCGAGTACTTCGAGCGCGCTTATCCGATGCCCAATTTTTCTTTGATGAAGATCGGAAACGCTCTTTGGATGATCGGTACAATGATTTAGAAAACATCGTTTTCCAAGAAGGACTGGGAAGTTTACAAGATAAAACCCAGCGATTACAAAGGATTGCGGCAGCTTTGGCCGGTGCGTGGAAATTGTCTGATGTTGAGAGGCGGGAGTTGGAGCGGGCAATTCATCTGTCGAAGACGGACTTGACTACGGCAATGGTTGTCGAGTTTACCGAATTACAAGGGGAGATGGGGAAAGAATATGCACGATTGGATGGTGAGGGTGAGACCGTCGCTATAGCAATCGGAGAGCAGTATTTGCCGAGGTTTGCAGGAGATGTATTACCGATGACACGCTTAGGAACGATCATCAGTCTTGCGGACAAATTGGATAACTTGGTAGCAGTATTCAGTCAAGGTCATGTACCAAGCGGTTCTCAAGATCCTTTTGCCTTACGTCGGCAGGCCATCGGTATAGTTCAGATGACACTGCAGGGGGGCCTGTCATGGTCGTTGTCTAAGGCTTTAAATGCCGCAGCAGAGGCACTCGAATTACAGGACAGAAGTTGTATTGCAGCTGTAAAACAATATATTTTGCAACGTTTTCGGCATATCATGGAAGAATCAGGAATACGATATGACCTGTTAGATGCAGTTCTTTCTAATCCGAGTGACGTGATATTGCAGAACGCACATAGATTGCAGGCTTTGGAAGAGACTGGCATGGCGGCTGATGAAAATGTGGTACAGGCGCTGATTCGTGTCCTTAATTTGGCTCCGGGCATTGAGGCGGATCAAGAAGTTAATTTTGATTTGGTAGCTATCGGCGCAGAGTCGGCACTAGCTCGGGCAGTGCAAGAGGCAAGTAAAACAATTAATGCAGCATATGCAAATGAGCAGTATGCAGGTGTATATCGCGAGATGCAACACCTCGTTGCACCAATTAATGCATTTTTTGAAGAGGTCATTGTTATGGACGATGATGAAGATGTAAAGCGAAATCGCTTGGCTCTTTTGCGGATGATTGCCGACATGATTCTGCCATGGGCAGATGTGAGAAAGTTGATGCGATAACTTGCATACGCAAGGATTGATATGATATAATACTAATGTTATTTTGGATAGTCCTCTGCTCACAAGAGGTGGGTATGAATGTCCGGTAGGAGGATGAAAATGAATATTATTCAAGAGTTGGAGCAAGAGCAGCTGCGAGCGGACATTCCGGAATTTCGTCCTGGGGATACGGTTCGTGTGCATGCCAAAATTGTCGAAGGCAATCGCGAGCGTATTCAGGTGTTTGAAGGTGTCGTGCTGGCACGCAAGAACAGCGGTGTTCGGGAGACGTTCACGGTCCGGCGTATTTCTTACGGTGTCGGAGTAGAACGGACATTTATGGTCCATTCACCGCGTATCGACAAAATTGAGGTTAAAACTCGTGGGATTGTACGCAGAGCAAAATTGTATTATTTGCGTAAACTTACCGGTAAAGCGGCTCGAATTCGCGAGCGTCGCTAATCAAAAAAGGGCTGTGGATACAGTCCTTTTTTGTTATTAGGAGTATAGAAATGATCATTCAATGGTATCCGGGGCATATGGCAAAAGCCAAGCGTGTTATCGGAGAGCAGATGAAAGTAATTGATGTTGTGCTTGAATTGCGTGATGCAAGAATTCCGAAATCGAGCGAAAATCCTATATTACGAGAGTTGACTCAGAACAAGCCGCGCATTCTTGTGCTCAATAAAAGCGATTTGGCAGATGCCGAGGTTTCTGCTGCATGGAAAATGAAATTTGAGAGAGAGAATATAGAATGCGTTTTATTAGACAGTAAGGCTAAGTCGTCTCGGCAGGAGCTAATCCGTCGTGTGATGGATGCGGGAACGGAGATACTGGAGCGTTGGCAGCGCCGAGGTTTGCGTGCCCGGTCACTGCGAACGATTATTTTAGGAATCCCAAATGTCGGAAAGTCAACTTTAATTAACACAATGGCGCGAGGGTATGTTGCAGCAATTGCCGATCGCCCCGGCAAAACACGCGGTCAACAATGGGTAAAAATAGGAAAGCAGTTGGAACTGATGGACACCCCGGGAGTTTTGTGGCCGAAGTTCGATGATCCTCAAGCAGCACGAAAGCTGGCAGCAACGGGTGCGATTGCGGATGAAATTTTTGATTCAGAAGCAGTGGTCGCTGATTTATTGTCATATTTAATGAAATACTATCCTTCAAGATTATGCAAGCGATATGGAAATGATATTCCTAATAAAGAGATAGCGGATGTCATTGCGCATATTGCAAAGCAGCGAGGGTGTCTGATGCCCGGAGGGGCGATTGACCAAGAAAAAGCAAGACGCATTGTCTTACAAGATTTTCGGCAAGGAAAATATGGACGTATTTCGCTGGAACGACCGGAGGCAGATGATGAAGTCTAAAGAGACAATCTCTATGATTAGGCGGCGTTTATTCGAAGGGGCGACACCGGAAGAAATAATTCGTTGGAGTACGGATGAAAGAAGAGGCGTCCGCCAAGTGCTGCAAGCTTATCAACGCAAAGAAGATCGGCGCCAAAAAGAAGAAGATCGACTAAAAAGGCTATATCAATATGAACATCAATGGCATGACCAAGGGTATCAGTTGGTTGCCGGAACAGATGAGGCCGGGCGTGGTCCTGTAGCAGGGCCGGTTACAATTGGTGCAGTAATCTTGCCAGTGGATTGGCATTGTATAGGGTTGAACGATTCCAAGAGACTGTCTGTCGAAAAGCGTGAGCATTTGTATCAGGAAATTGTGACTCATGCAGTGGCATATAAAATCATTCATGTTGCAGCAGCAGAAATTGATGCAAGAAATATTTATCAGGCTGTGCAAGACGGTATGTCGCGGGCTGTCATGGAGTTACTACCTCCGGCGGATGTTGCACTGAGCGATGCGATGCCCCTTTCGTTAGATATTCCGGTGCAGGCAATCGTTCATGGAGATGCACTCAGTGCGTCAATTGCTGCGGCATCAATTTTAGCGAAGGTAAGCCGAGATCGGTTGATGTGTATGTATGAAGAAGAGTATCCGGGATATCACTTTTCCGTTCATAAAGGATACTTGACAGAAGAACATAGGCAAGCGATAGAGCGATTAGGACCTTGTCCTATTCATCGACAAAGCTTTGAACCGATCAAGTCAATGCTGAAAAAATAGTATGTATGTGTGCAAAGTTTGTTATAATCAAATTAAGCGTGCAGAATACAAGGCGGATGTTCATGGGAGTCGGTGAATTCTTTTGCTCAAGTCGAGTTCAGACAGGATAACTCATCATATATCATTAGGGCGGCAAGGTGAGCGTATTGCTGCTGAATATTTAAAAAAGCGAGGGTGGCGTATTGCGGAATGTAATTTCCGCGCGGGCCGTGGAGAAATTGATTGTATTGCTTGGGACGGGGATGTTCTGGTATTTGTGGAAGTAAAAACTCGAAAAAGCAAACGATATGGAGCTCCCATAGAAGCGATTACATTCCATAAGCAGAGTGTGTTGCGCCGCACGGCAGAAGCATATCTGGTGCAACATGAATATATAAATGTAGCATGTCGATTTGATGTAATTGAAGTAATGGTGACTGAAGACGATGTACCGCGAGTGACATATTGGAGAAATGCATTTTGAAGGAGCAAATATGTTTGCGAAACTATCAGGAGCAACTACGTTTGGGCTGAATGGATATGTAATTACGGTTGAGGTTGATCTGGCCAATGCATTGCCATCATATGATGTGGTCGGTTTACCAACGTTAGCGGTCCGTGAATCAAAAGAGCGAGTCCGACCTGCGTTGAAAAACTCAGGGTTGGAATTTCCGCTACGGAAAATTACTGTAAATTTAGCACCGGCTGATTTAAGAAAAGACGGTTCAGGATTGGATTTGCCGATTGCTGTCGGAATACTATATGCATCAGGGCAGTTGGGAAATGCCCGGTTGGAGCGGGGGCTTTTCATCGGAGAATTATCTCTTGACGGTCATGTACGAGCGGTAAATGGCGTGTTATCCATGGTTCTCGCCGGTAAAAAAGCAGGAAAAACAGAGATTTTTGTTGCGCCGGATAATGTGCAGGAAGCATTGCTTTGTGACGGAATAACAGTATATGAGGTTTGTTCATTGGCAGATTTAGTGGCGTACTTACGCGGGGAAAAGGCGTTAGTTGCTGCTGAGCCGAATATATCAGTCGAGAAGAACGCGGTTTCTGGCGATGATTTCGCAGAAGTTCGCGGACAAAAAGTCGCCAAACGAGCATTGGAGATTGCGGCAGCAGGGGGACATAATGTGTTGATGGTAGGTCCGCCGGGCGCGGGAAAAACAATGTTGGCTCGTCGAATTATTACCATTTTGCCTCCGTTGACACAGACACAGGCTCTTGAAGTGACAAAGATTTATAGTGTCGCAGGATTGTTTGATGCGTCTAGAGCTCAGATGCTGCATCAACGACCGTTTCGCAGTCCGCATCATACAGTATCGACAGCGGGGCTGATCGGCGGTGGTAGTATACCGAGACCGGGAGAAGTGACTCTTAGTCATGAGGGGGTACTTTTTTTGGATGAATTTCCTGAATTTCCAAGAGCAGTTTTGGAAGTCTTACGCCAGCCTCTAGAAGATCGGGTCGTGCATATCTCAAGAGTGAATGCAAGTTTTTCTTATCCTGCTGATTTTATTTTGATTGCGGCCATGAATCCTTGTCCTTGCGGTTACTATGGTGATGATGAACATCATTGCAATTGTGCAGCGGGAGAAATACGACGTTATTTGCGAAAAATATCAGGGCCACTATTGGACAGGATTGATTTGCATGTAGGTGTTACTCGTCCACGATATACGGAATTGGTTTCCACAGATAAGGAGGAGTCATCGGCGGTTATTCGCTCCCGTGTTATGGAGGCGCGCGAACGTCAATCAGAACGATTACGAGCGTATGGAATTGCAACAAACTCGCAAATGGGACATCGGCACTTACGCGCGACATGTCATTTGACGCGAGAGGCAGACCGATTGTTAGAAAGTGTATTTTCGCGATTGCATTTGAGTGCCCGTGCGTATGATAAATTGATCAAAGTGGCACGTACAATTGCGGATTTAGAGAAACTTGATACTATTGGGGAAGAACATATTGCAGAGGCCGTCAGCTATCGAAGTAAGGAGTAGTGTTCTATGGAAAAAATGTATGCAGCAGCACTGCAGAAGATAAGCTCTCTGGGGGCCGTACGTATTCGACGATTGGTCGATTATTTCGGCAGTTTTGCTGCAGTTTGGCAGGCTAACATAAATGATATCCGTGACAGTCGTGTGTTGGGACCTAAACAATTGGAGCGTCTTACTCATGAGCGTAATGAGATTGATCCGGAAAACGTATATAGTCATATACTCAAATTTGGTGGTGATATATTGACATATCGTGACGAATCCTATCCTCGTTTGTTGGCAGAAAGCACTCAATCTCCCGCTGTTCTGATGTATCGTGGAACATGGCCGAGTGAAGATCGTAGGCTGGCCATAATAGGAACAAGAAAGCCATCGGCATACGGACAAAATGTTTGCCGGCAATTTGCCATGGAACTGGCACGCCACGGTGTGACAATTGTTAGTGGAGGGGCGAGAGGAATTGATTCCATCAGTCATCGAGAGAGCATGGCATATAGCGCTCCGATTTGTGTGTTAGGGTGTGGTCTGGATGTGGTATACCCACCGGAGAATCGACAGTTATTTGAAAAAATTAGTGAATACGGTGTGTTAGTATCGGAATACGCATTGGGCACACGCCCTCTTGGGCGTCAATTCCCTGCCCGCAATCGAATTATCAGCGGATTGAGTCGAGGGGTGTTAGTCGTTGAGGCAAGTCGTAAAAGCGGAACGTTGATTACGGCTGATTTTGCATTAGAAGAGGGGCGAGATGTGTTTGCCGTTCCGGGAAGCATATTTTCCGATACGAGTGAAGGAACTCATCATTTGCTACGGCAAGGGGCTATATTTGCTGCATCACCACAAGATGTATTGGATGAATATCAATGGGGGCAAGCAACCGACCAATCTGCATCACAGTCAACATTGACACCAGAGGAAGAGCTGGTTTATCGTTGTTGTCGCTTGGATGAAACAGTGAGTATGGAAGAAATTATAGAACAATCCACATTAACGCCGACAAAAGTAAATTACGTGTTGCTGCAATTAGAGATAAAAGGCGTCATCAGAAACACTGGAAATCAGCGTTATATGGCGGTAGTAGGGTAAAACAGGAGGACGTTGTGTCAATTAAGCGTACAATATCTATCGAAAATAAAAAACAAGGATTGCGAAAACGTCGTGAGGAACCAAAGTTTAACCGCAAACCCAATCCGCAAGGAAAACATTTGGTTGTTGTCGAGTCACCGGCAAAAGCAAAAACGATTGAAAAAATATTGGGAAGCAAGTATAAAGTTATGGCAAGCATGGGACATTTGCGCGATTTACCACAGAACTCATTAGGTGTCGATATTGAACATGGGTTTGATCCGCATTATGTCAATGTTCCGAATCGCAAACAAGTTATTGAAGAGCTACGTGCAGAGGCTAATCGCTCGAAAGACGTATTATTGGCAACTGACCCTGATAGAGAGGGAGAGGCGATTTCGTTTCATTTGGCTCATTTGTTAGATGTACCGGCAGATCAAGCAGTTCGCATTACATTTCATGAAATCACACCAAATGCAATCATGAAGGCTGTTACCAATCCGCGCTCAGTGAATATTGCACAAGTGAATGCGCAACAGGCTCGGCGAGTATTAGATCGTGTTGTAGGGTATAAATTGAGCCCGCTTTTATGGAAAAAAATATTCCGAGGACTTAGTGCGGGACGTGTACAATCGGTTGCAGTGCGTTTAATTTGTGAACGTGAAGAAGAAATTCAGGCATTTGAACCGAAAGAATACTGGAGCATTGAAACGAAATATGCGACAACTGCTGGAGATTACTTAGTTGCGAAATTATACACATATCGTGGTCAACCGGTAGAAATCGGAAATGAAGATCGTGCGCATTTCGTAGAGAAAGATTTAAAAAAATTAAATGCGATTGTTACGCAAGTGAAACACAGTCAAAAACGACGGAAACCACAAGCGCCTTTTACTACGAGTACTCTTCAACAGGACAGCGTTAATCGGTTGAATTTTGCTGCCCGAAAAACGATGATGATAGCTCAACAGCTATATGAAGGATTGGATATTCGCGGTGCGCATGTGGGATTGATTACATATATGCGTACTGATTCAACCCGTATTGCCGCTGAAATACAAACAGAGGCAAGAGCGTATATTGAGAAAAAGTTTGGGACTGATTTTGTGCCCGAAACACCGAATTATTATTCCGGCCAAAGCCAGAGTCAAGATGCCCATGAGGCGATTCGTCCGACTTCATTACAACACCATCCGGACGATGTCGCTCCATTTTTAACAAAAGATCAGTTGAAACTATATACATTGATTTGGAATCGATTTTTGGCAAGTCAGATGACACCACAGGTATCTAAAAGTGTTACCGCAGTGATTGAGGCGGGCGAGTACGGTTTGCGGGCCGTCGGAAGTCAAATTGTTTTTCCAGGGTTCAGCATTGTATATGCATCCAAAGAGAGGTCGGATGAGAATCTGTTGCCGAACATTGATAAAAATGATGTCTTGGCACAAAAGAAGGTTTTGCCCAAGCAGCACTTTACACAACCACCAGCAAGATATACAGAAGCGACTTTGATCAAGTTGCTGGAAGAGAAAGGAATCGGCAGACCAAGTACATATGCGCCAATTTTGGATACAATTCAAAAGCGAAACTATGTTCAAAAAAAAGATAAATCTTTTGTCCCGACGGAATTGGGATTTATTGTTGTTGGTTTATTGAAACGCTTTTTTCATAAAATTATTGACGTTCGATTTACATCGAAAATGGAGGGGGAATTAGATAAAATAGCAGAAGGTGATTTGACGTACGAAGAGTTGATGGATGAATTTTACCAAGTGTTTATTAAGGAATTACAGACGGCTGAAAGCAAATTGGATAAAGTGAAACTGGCAGAAGAAGAGTCTGATGTCATTTGTGAAAAATGTGGTGCTAAAATGGTGTACAAGCTGGGAAGATATGGCAGATTTTTGGCATGTCCCAATTTTCCGGAATGCAAAAACACAAAGGCCATTGTTGATAAAATCGGTATACCTTGCCCGAAGTGTAAGAAGGGTGATGTTGTTCGTCGCAAATCCAAGCGGGGCCGGATATTTTATGGGTGTTCT
>CAMYCX010000048.1 GCA_947254705.1 uncultured Veillonellaceae bacterium | reverse complement strand
GTATCCGACATTACAGGCGTTGGGGCGGGCGGTCAAGGCAGAGATTTTGTCCGTGACGGGATTGACGGCATCGGTCGGAATCGCGCCGAACAAGTTCCTCGCCAAATTGGCCAGCGACTGGGAAAAACCGGACGGATTGACGGTGATCGGATACGGGGAAGAAGCGACACGGATTGCCCCGCTGCCCGTGCGTCGTTTGTGGGGTGTCGGCCCGAAAACGGAAGCATTGCTTCATGCGGGCGGCTGGCGAACGGTCGGCGATGTGGCGGCCGCGGATCCGGCGGAGCTGACCGCTTGTTTGGGTACACAGGGACGGGTGTTGTACGAGTTGGCGCACGGACGGGACGAGCGTCCGATTGCGGCACATGAGGCGCGTAAATCGATCGGTGAAGAAGAAACATTTGCCGTCGATCTGACCGATCCCGAACAAATTCGGACGGTACTGTTACGACAATGCGACACGGTGGCCTATCGCTTGCGTCGGCAAGGATTGCGAGCCCGGACGGTGACGATTAAGGTGCGATTTGCATCCTTTCGTACCGTGACCCGTTCGCAGACGGTGACCGAGCCGATGGATTTGGATCGTACATTGTATTTACAGGCGGAAAAACTGTATAATCGAATCAGAAAGACCGAGGGGATCCGCTTGCTGGGGATCACCGCATCATCATTGGTGCCGGCGGTGGACGAGGTGCGACTGTTTGCCGATGCGCAGGAGCGCGAGCAAAAAGTGGCCTCCGTACGGGATCGCTTGCGCGACAAATATGGCGCGGATGTGCTGCGGCGCGGATATTGGCTGGATGAACGGCCGGAACAGGAGGAAATGAAGGATGGTCAATCAGGAACGGATACTGAATGAATTTTTTGAACTGGTACGCATTCCCTGCCATACATGTCAAGAACGGGAAGTGGCGGACCTTTTGAAGAAGAAATTGCGTGCATTGGGGGCCGCATCGATCAAAGAAGATCAGGCGGGTGAAGCCATCGGCGGAAACGCGGGTAACATTGTCGCAACCTTTGCGGCGACGATGGAAGGATTGCCGACGATTGCATTTACCGCGCATATGGACTCCGTCGAACCGTGTGCCGGTATCGAACCGGTATTGAAAGACGGCGTGATCACATCGGCGGGCGATACCATTCTCGGCGGCGATGACAAATCCGGCGTGGCGGCGATTTTGGAAGGATTGCGCCTGATGAAAGAACAGCAACTCCCGCACGGCAAGATCGTCATTATCTTTTGTGTCGCGGAAGAAGGCGGTTTGCGCGGATCGAGACATATTGATACGAGCTTGACACAGGGAATCGATTACGGTTTTGTTATGGACTCGTCAGGAGCGCCGGGAGAAATCGTCAATTCGGCGCCGGGCCAAAATGCGATTCGGGCGACGATGAAGGGCAAACGCTCTCATGCAGGGGTCGCTCCGGAAGACGGGATCAATGCGATTGTGATGATGGGTACCGCATTGTCGCGGATGCCGTACGGACGGATCGACGAAGAAACGACCGCCAATATCGGTTTTATCGACGGCGGTATCGCCACGAATATCGTTGCGGACGAATGTCATTTGCAAGCGGAAGCGCGCAGCCGTAATGCCGACAAGTTGCAGGCGCAAACGGAGGCGATGGTGCAGGCGTTACGCTCGGTGGAATCCGATTTCCCCGGCGGTCATGCCGAAGTGGACGTGGTACAGGTGTACCAACCGTATACGATTGCCGTGGATCATCCGGCGGTGCAGTTGGCCAAACGGGCAGCCGAAAAGGCCGGTCTCCCGGTGGCGGTCAAAGGTACGGGCGGCGGCAGTGATGCCAATAACTTCAACTTGCACAGTTTCCCCGCGGTAGTATTGGCAACCGGTATGAGCAAAGTGCACACCGTGGACGAATTTTTACTCGAAGAACATCTCTACCAAACCGGAGAATGGGTCTATCGGATTATAGAAGAGTTGTTGCATACGGCGGGCCATTGAGTGTCCGTGAAAGCGGGACAGACGTCCCGCTTTTTTGTTGTCGAAAAACACGAAAACGATGCGGAATAAACAAGTTATCCACAACTTGTGCACGAGAGTGGGGATAAACGGGGGAAATCGTAATGAGAATAGCGTAAAGACGGCAAACAAACCGGAGCATACACCCGGGGCGGACAGGGGATGAGGGGATAACAATCGCCGAGAGGGAGCAACAAAATTGAAAATGAAAGCGAGAAAGTCTGCTGGGTATAGGGTTGATAGCTCAGTTACAGATGAGAAATGAAAACACAAAAATTTGTGGACAATGTGAATAACAAGGTGGATAAGTTGCGTGCGGGGGGAGTGGACACGAGGGATATTGAGAATAAACAGGGAAGCAAGCGGGCCGATCCCCTGAAATCGGGAAAGATGTTAACGGAATATCCACAAAAAAGTGTACATGTTGTACGGACGGCAAACGGATGTTCGTTCGATGTCCGAGCGCATCGTCTGATTTTCTTCGGCGGCGGGCGAGAAGATGCTTGTCACGGTACTGCCGAGTGTGATACATTGAATAATAAGTAACTGTATTATATAGACGAGAATAATAAGACGAGGGGGTGCTGCTATGCAATGGCAGGAAGAGGCGTTTATACGCGATTTGGAAACATTGGTGAATATGGACAGTTACAGTCGTGATCCGGAAGGTGTGGCACGAATCGCCGATCAGATGGCAAGATGGTTCACCTCGATCGGTTGGCATGTCGATCGGCGGGACCTGGGACCGGACGCAGGGCCGGCACTGGTGGTGACCAATCGTCCGGCGGCACGCTACGAAGTGTTGCTGCTGGGACATATGGACACGGTATTTCCGGCGGGCACGGCCACGCAGCGTCCGTTCCGCATCGAGGGGCGGCGTGCGTACGGGCCGGGCGTGAATGATATGAAATCGGGATTGCTGATGACGTATTATTTGGCGCAGGCACTGGAAAAGGAACTGGGGGAAGTATCAATCGCGATCGGTCTTGTGCCGGACGAGGAAATCGGTTCCGTTGCGTCACGGGCCGTTGTAGAAGAATTGGCCCGTCAATCGGCGTATTGTCTGGTGTTGGAATCGGCACGGGCGACAGGCAATATGGTCAACGAACGGAAAGGAATCGGCGATTATCGTGTGATTTTCCACGGCCGGGCGGCGCATGCGGCGGTCGGTCCGGAAAACGGTGCAGACGCGATTCGCGCGATGAGTCTGCTGATGCCCGATCTCTATGCGCTGGCATCGCCGGCAAAAGGAACTACGGTATTGATCGGCACCGTCGCCGGCGGAACGACACCGAACAGTGTGGCGGCACGGGCCGAATGCAGCGTGGATGTCCGCCTGGTTACACCGGAAGAAGGGATGCGCGTGGAGGCGGCGATGCAATCATTGGCAGGCGCTTCGGACGTGGCTGGCGTGACGGTCGAAGTGACGGGCGGTATCGTGCGCCCGCCGATGCCGTTGACGGACGATACGAAGGCATTTTGTGCGGCGATCGATGCCATCAAGGGGCGGTTGGGCATTACGGCGGCATGGGAATCCAGCGGCGGCGGTTCGGACGGCAATCTTGTCGCCCCGTACGGTGTGCCGACGGTAGACGGTTTCGGGCCGGTGGGCGGATTGCCGCACAGCCCGGAAGAATACTTGGATCTGGACTCGTTGCAGCCGCGGTTTGCATTGGCATTGGAAACGATCCGCTACTGCCTGGCGCAGCGGCGACCGGTGTATACGGAACGCATATGACAAACGGCGGGAACTCCCGCCGTTTTTTTCTGTTCGCCGGTCGTGTATCCCGCTTGATGCGTCATATATGGTATACTGAACAGAGTCGAATGATGAGGTGGAAGGAGGCGGTACGATGACACGAAATCGGGAGACGGACGCGCTCGCCAAGAAATTGAGCTTGTTGTATATCCTGCGGATTTTACGTACTCATTCGGATGTGGAGCATTCGCTGTCGCAACAAAAGATAATGCAGCTATTGGAAGAAGAATACGGCATGGTCATCGATCGCAAGGCGGTGCAACGCAATCTGGACAACCTGGTGGCGGCGGGATGCCCGTTGGAATGCGAAACGTTGCATCGGCGCAGTGCGAACAGCCCGAACGGTTTCGAAACGGTGCGCAGAGGGTGGTACTATGACCATGAGTTCAGTACGCCGGAGATTACGACGCTGATTCACAGCCTGCTGTTTTCTCATCTGCCGCGCATACAGGTCAAACGATTGATCGAAAAATTATGCGGTTTGCAAAGCAAGTACTATCGCAATCCGTTGCAGTCGGTCAACAATATCCCGAATGAATCATGGCTGAATGAAACGCAGGATCCGAAAGAAAATCGTCAGATGTTCTATACCATCGAGATCTTGAGTGAGGCCATAGAGAAAAAATGCCAAGTGACGTTTTATTATTTGTCGTACGGCCCGGAGAAAAAGGTCCGTCGCCGGTGCCGGGACGGCGAAACGAAGCCGCGTCTGTATGCGGTCAGTCCTTATGCGGTAGTGGCGACGAACAGCCGCTTTTACCTGATCGCCAATACCGAAGGACATAATGATTTGTCGCATTATCGCTTGGATCGAATCGATGACGTGCGATTGCAGAAAGACAAACCGCAGTATCCGCGTAAAAAAGTGAAGGGACTTAAAAAGGGAAAACTCGACCTGCCGCGCCACTTGGCCGAACATGTCAACATGTATGCGGGACCGGCGGTATCGTGCCGATTTCGAGCGAAAACGTCGATGATGGACTCGATCATCGATGCGTTCGGTAAAGATATTGACGTCAGGGAGATCGGCGATGAAGTGGAAATCCGTCTGCAGGTCAACGAGCAAGCGATGTATTCGTGGGTGCTCGGCGGCGGTTCGGACGTGCGGGTACTGGCGCCGCAGACGCTGGTAGAACGGTTGCGTGAAGCGACGCGGGCGATGGCGGCATTGTATACGGAGGCGGAATAAATGCAAGGATATGTACAGGTATATACCGGTGACGGCAAAGGCAAAACCACGGCGGCCATCGGCTTGGCGATGCGGGCGATCGGCGCGGGCAAACGCGTATGGTTGCTGCAGTTCATGAAATCCAGATCCTACAGCGAGCATGCGATTTTGCCGCAGGTATCTCCCCTGTTGACGGTGGAAACGTTGGGCAAACCGTATTTTATCGCCAAAGAAGGGACCCTCAGCGAAGCGGAAAAGAAAGACCTCGGCGGCGTGGTGATCTTTCCGCCTGGTCAACCGCCGGCGGACTATGTCGCCGATTGTCGGGCGGGAGTGGAAAAAGCCCGGGACGGATTGCGCTCGGGACGGTACGATGTGGTCATTCTCGACGAGATCATTGTGGCCTTGTATTTTGAATTGATTACACGGGCCGACGTGGAGTCGCTGCTGGCGGCCAGACCCGCCTCGACCGAACTGGTGCTGACGGGACGCCGTGCCCCCGAATGGTTGATAGAACGGGCGGATCTGGTGACGGAAATGGTGCCGGTGAAGCATTATTTTGAACAAGGTGTCGCCAATCGGAAGGGGATTGAAGATTAGCGACGAAGGAGGTATGATGACGCATTGGCTGACAATCGGCGGCGGGATCATCCTGTTCGTCACGGCGATCGTCCTTGTCATCTTATGGCAGCGGGTGTATTATGAATGTACCGTAAGGAAATACGCGACGTGGTCGGTACAGGCGGCCGTGCATTGGTGTGCCGGTGCGTTCCTGCTGCAGGCCCGCTATGACAGCGGAGCCGGTTGGTGGTGGGAATGTATCACGCCGTTTTGGCGACGCGATGCCTACGGCGAAGAGCAGGCACGGGCGGCGGCGACCGCTGCGTCGGACACGCAAGAAGATATGACCGAGTCCGCAACGCCGAAAGAAACAAACGCGGCGGCGGGCGAGAGCGGCGGACAACCGACAGGTAATGACGCGCCGACACCTGAGAAACCATCGCCGTCATGGCAAGCGTACTTGGGTCTGGTACGATACGCCGTTCGCGTCGGACTCATCTCCGCCGTAGCCCGGTATATCCGGCGCGTACAGGCGCGGATGTGGCCCCGATCATGGGACGGAGAGGCGCGAATCGGTTTGGCGGACGCCTATACGCAGGGGTTGCTCATGGGAGCGCTCTATGCGACTTGCCCGCCGATCGCTGCGCGAATTACATTTGTGTTTACGGAAACAGTGGCGGAAGGCCGGGTCACCGTGGGCGGCGGTGTTCGTCCGTTGGCCCTGTGCGGAGATACATGGCGGCTCCTTTGCGAGCCTGCCGTTTGGAAAACCGTGTGGTATTATTGGCGTCACGTACGTCCGCAGTAAAGGAGAGTGCAATATGGACAGCTATGTAAAAGACAATCTGGACAGCATTTTTGAACATTTTCGGCATATGATTTCCGTCGAAACGGTAGTCGGAGAAGCCGTACACATCGGCGATACGACGCTGGTGCCGTTTGTCGATGTGTCATTCGGATTCGGTACGGGAAGCTATGACGGTAAACCGGCCGAAGTGAACGGTCGTATCGCCGGCGGCGGCGGTGGCGGCGGCAAACTCACACCGACGGCAATCCTGGTGATCAAAGGGGATCGCGTCGAACTCTTTTCCATCAAAGACGGCAACAAGAGCGGCGCGTTTGAAAAAATTCTTAATATGGCGCCGGAGATCATCGACAAGATGAAAAAGGACAAATTCATTTATATCAAAGAAGACGACGATGTGAATGTTTGATTTGCACATCGTCGCAACCTACGGTATAATGTGTATATTCCTGTAATGAAACAGGCAATCAATAGAGGAGGATGTACTATGAAAAAGCAATTACTTACTTTAGCAGTTGCCGGCGCGTTGTCCGTCGGTGCAGTATTCGGTGCGGCTGCAGCCGGTGTCGGTTATGTTAATACGGGGGCGTTGTTCCAAGCTCACCCGAAAATGGCGAAAGCGGAATTGACGATGCGTACGGAAACGCAGCAAAAACAGCAGCAGTTTGAAAAAGAAGTGGCCAAACTCAAAGACGATGCGGCAAAACAACAACTCGCCGTTAAACTGCAAAACGAATTGGCGCAGAAAGAACGTTCCGTGATGGAACCGATTCAACGCGATATCATCAACGCGATTGAAAAAACGCGCAAACAGAAAAATTTGGATATCGTCATTGATCAAGGCGTGGTCATCGCCGGCGGTCAGGACATCACCGTCGACGTACAGAAAAACCTGTAATCGATACATTAAAAGCACCTCATGCGAGGTGCTTTTTTATGTCCGTAAAATGATGAGATACCGTGTTGTCACGGTATATTTTTTTATATGAAAAAGGCGCCAACGATAGAGATTCTATCGCTCGCGCCGTGAGCAAGACTTGCCACGTCTTATAGAATAACATGTCCGCCTTCACATGCCCGCAGCATGTGCCCCCATGGTCGTCTCCGACCCATGTTACATGACGTCGGCACTTCGCCCCGAAGTTCGTCTTGCTCCATCTTTATCCTATCATAAGAAGGGAATCGGCGCAAGTGTCAGTCCGATTCACCGATACGGGGGAAATCGAGCGCCTTTCGACTGCCGATGATCAAAAACAGTCCCGCCAGATAAAACAGCGGCTGCAAGGGCGTCCATGCGCCGATCCATTCATACAGTCGCCCCAAGCCGATCGGGCCGGCGGCGGCGAGCAGATACGCCAGCGACAGGCCCGTTCCGGTCAATCGCGCGGCAATCAGCGGGGTAGCGGCACGGACGCTGAACGCGAGCATGCACAGACTGAACATGGCACCGCCGATGATGCCGATACTCACGACGGAAAGCGTCAGGGCAGGGCCGTTCGGTACATGAAATACGGCATACATACAAAGCGGATAGAACGCGGCGGTCGCGGCACCGACAGATTGCCGGCGAGGGCCGTCCGCCAGCAGCGGTGCAAAAAACGAGCCGAGCAATCCCGCCAGCTGAAACAAAAAGAGGTACGTACCCGCCACCGCCAGATCAAGACCGCGATCGAGCAGCCAGTACGGTAACCATGTCGTCAATGTGAAATAAAAAAGAGACTGCACGCCCATGAACCCCGTGACCCACCAGGCGGCGGCATGAGAAAAGACCCGTACCGAACGATGCGTCGGAGCGGCGGCCGGAGCGGACGAAGACGGACGCAGCCACCACCACGCACCGGCAAGCAGCGCGGTGATGAACCACGATGCCAAGGACAGCCGCCAGCCGACGATCGCACTGACCGGCAAGATACTGATCATCCATAGGGCGATCATACCGTTCATCACGAGAATGGACGCGCCCGTTGCCATGCTTTCCCGCCCGGGATACCATGTCTTAATCAGACTCGGCAACAAAACATTGCCGACAGCGATTCCCGCGGACAACACGATCGTGCCGACAAACATGCCGCCGACACCGAGATAAGAACGAATGAGAACGCCGAGCGCGATCGCGAGCAATGCCGCTCCGAACAGACGGGACAGTCCGCAACGGCGCAGCAGCGTGCTGACCGTCGGTGAAACGGCCGCAAAAACGAGCAACGGCAAGGCGGTCAACAGGCCGATACCGGTCGGACTCAATCCCAATTCCGTTTGCAGCAGCGGTAGCAGCGGCGTAATCATTAAAAACGGCGCACGCAAATGGGCGGCACTCAAGCCGAACAATGCATGACGAAATATCATAGCCAATCCCCCTTTACCGATGTCATTCATTATAGGTGGCGATGATATCGAAATGCAAGCGCGGGACAGGGAATCCTGTCGACATAAACAAGACGAAACGGGATTTTCGCCCCGATTTTGTTGAAATCAGACTATTTCTAAAATAAGACGACGAATCGTTTGATAAAATCGGAAAGAAATACGCAAAATGGCAAAATAAGCGTTTGCATGATATAATCAATATCATAAGCAGTAATTAATCACGCACAACGATGCGGGAAAGACGGTGAGAGAGTGAGTACATGGGATCACGGAAGTATTATTCCGGTAGATATCAATGAACAGATGCGCACCAGCTATATCGATTACGCGATGAGCGTCATCGTGATGCGGGCGCTGCCGGACGTACGGGACGGACTGAAACCCGTTCACCGGCGAATTTTATATGCGATGCAGGAAGCGGGCATGACCGCCAATCGGCCGTACAAAAAATCGGCTCGTATTGTCGGGGACGTATTGGGGAAATATCACCCCCACGGCGACTCTTCGGTATATGATGCGACCGTTCGTCTGGCGCAGGACTTTTCGACACGCTATCCGTTGGTCGACGGGCACGGCAACTTCGGTTCCGTTGACGGCGACTCGGCGGCGGCGATGCGGTACACCGAAGTCCGCATGGCGAAAATCACACAGGAAATGCTGGCCGATCTGGAAAAAGATACGGTTGACTTCATGCCGAACTACGACGAATCGTTGCAGGAACCGACGGTGCTGCCGTCGCGAATTCCGAACTTACTGGTCAACGGTTCGTACGGGATTGCCGTCGGCATGGCGACGAATATCCCGCCGCACAACTTGGGCGAAGTCGTTGACGGATTGTGCCAACTGATTGACGATCCGGACGTGACGATCGAAGACCTGATGACACGGATCAAAGGGCCGGACTTCCCGACGGGCGGTCTGATCCAAGGGCGCGACGGCATTCGCAATGCCTATACGACCGGACGCGGCTCCATCAAGGTACGGGCCCGCACGGAAATCGAGGAAATGGGCAAAGGGAAACACCGTATCATCGTGACGGAGATCCCCTACCAAGTCAATAAAGCGCGCGTGGTGAAAACGATTGCCCAGTTGACGCGCGACAAAGTGATTGACGGCATTACCGCACTGCGTGACGAATCCGACCGCAACGGTATGCGTATCGTGTTGGAACTGCGCAGCGACATCAATCCGACCATCATGCTGAATAACCTGTACAAGCATACGCAACTGCAGGAAAGCTTCGGCGTGATTATGCTGGCGTTGGTGGACGGACATCCGCGGATTTTGAATCTCAAGCAGATGCTCGGCTACTATCTCGATCATCAGCGCGACGTCGTCACCCGTCGCAGTCGTTTTGAGTTGGATAAAGCGCAAACACGCGACCATATCGTACTCGGGTTACTGTCGGCATTGGATCACATCGATGCGGTGATTAAAACCATTCGCGCGTCGGAAACGGACGACATCGCACGACAAGCCCTGGTCGAAAACTTCTCGCTCTCCGATGCACAGGCGGTCGCGATTCTCGACATGCGCTTGCGTCGACTGACCGGTCTGGAACGGGAAAAACTCGAAGCCGAACATGCCGATCTGACGGAAACGATTGCCTATTTGCAGAGCTTGTTGGCCGACGAACGGAAAATCATGGAGGTAATTCGCGAAGAACTGCAAGACGTCAAAAAACGCTTTACCGATGAACGGCGCAGCGAAATCGTACGCGATGAATCGGGCATGGACGCGACCGACCTCATTCCGGACGAACCGATGATCATTACATTGACCAACCAAAACTACATCAAACGCATGCATGCCAACACCTATCGCACGCAGCGTAAAGGCGGCACGGGGATCACGGGCATGAAGACGAAAGAAGACGACTACGTTCTCAAAGTGCTCACGACCTCGACTCACAACAACCTGCTGTTCTTTACGACAACGGGACGGGTCTACAGCCTGCCGACCTACGACATCCCGAAAGCGGCCACCCGGGCGGCGAAAGGAACGCATATCGCCAACTTGATCGCCGGACTGGCCCCGGACGAAAAAGTGACGGAAATCTTTGACGCTTCCTCCTTTGCCGAATACCAATACCTGTTGATGATGACTCGCAACGGCTATGTCAAAAAGACCTTGCTCTCGGAATATCAAAATGTCCGCCGCAACGGCTTGATCGCCATTAACTTGCGCGACGGCGACGAACTGATCAAAGTCGTTTGCACGAAAGGCGATGAACATATCATTCTCGGCACACGTCAAGGGATGGCCATCGTCTTCCCCGAAGCGGACGTCAAAGCAACGGGACGCGCGTCCTCGGGCGTCATCGGCATTCGCTTCAAAAAAGGAATCGAC